>NZ_JXYS01000062.1 GCF_000949295.1 Acidithrix ferrooxidans | reverse complement strand
CGATAGAGGGGATCCCCACCCCTGCCTCTGTGACCAAGGATGTTCTGTTGTACCCTTCTTCTCACCTCATCAAGGCGAGTGTTGGCCAGCTTTATCAGGTGGAATGGATCGGCTACCATGGTAGCGTTTGGTAACGCCTCTCGAAAGACCGCCCGGTAAGAACCAGCTAGATCAAGAGTTCCCCACTTGACTGCGTCACGCCACTCCTTGGACTGACTGGCTATCCACTTCTTTGGCTCCTTTCCCTCTCTACCAGGCACGACATCAAGAAGGGTTGGACTCGTAACGTCCACGATTGAGGTAGACCACTTCTGGGTCCGATAGCGACCCTCGCGACAAAACAAGGTCTCATCTAATCCGAGTGCACGAACCTTACCAAAGCGACTTGGATCCTCTACGAGGGGAGTCCCATAGGCAATGACAGCGTCATTGATCGTGTGCCAATCACAATCGAGCTCTCTGGCTACCGATGACACCGATCGACCATCTCTACCAACCACTCGGGTTGCGAATCTAGCTGCCCTATCGGTGAGCTTGAGTCTTGGAGCTGCGATCCTAGTGTCCACGTCACTCCACGACGGGGCGGAACAGTTCCCATCCTTGCACTCCCACCTGCGTTTGTGCCAGATGAGTCTGACGGCACGGCCAAAGCTTTGTAGATCAATCAGCTCTACTAGTGAGCCTCCCTTGGAATAACTCATCCCATTACATACTGGGCATTTTGGTCGTTCGCCTCGACACTCGATATGGACCCGAAGGGGTGTCTTTGAACCTTGGTCACCCAGATCCTCGATGCCAATCAAATTGACATCCTTTAGACCGAGCAAGATCTCTGCAATTCGAATAGGATTTTCTTCCACAGGGGCCCTCCAGTGATGAGTTGTTGAACTATCCCATTCTGGCAGAGCCCCTGTGACCCTCCCAAACTCACCCCTGGTGCGTGGCTACACCTGACTAAATTCCCCACTTAAATCCGAAGTCCCGCCAAATTGCCCTTGGCCTTGGTTGTGTTACTAAAGAAAACTTATAATCGCCCCGATATTAAAGACAATTAATCAGTCGAAGGTACCGGAGATGCTATGCAAGTTACGACTAGCTCAGATCGAGAACTCCTTGGTTCGCTACGGAGCTTTCTTACCAATACCGAAAAGGCGCTAATTCTCGTAGCTCGAGAAGAAATCATTTGGATCAACAATGCAACCGCAACACGGATGGCTACGGCTGCTATCGATATCATCGGTCAACGACTTGACGAGATTACCACTATAGAGATTCCCACTAAGCTCAACCACGCTCAAAATCTCGAGGGCGAACTAGTTCACGCCACTGGAATTACGATACCAATTTCTTGTCTAGCAACCCCGCTCTCCAATAGCGAGATGATGCTAGAGATCACAGACCGAACCGAATTTGATGCCCATCACGAGCTCGCCCTCTATCAAGAGCGCCTCTGGGTTTTAGCAAATCAGATTCCTATAGGAATCTTCTACAGCGAGGTAGGCCTACGTACCGAATTCGCAAATGACTTTCTGGCACAGATATATCAAAGTCCGGTCGAGACCCTCCTTGGCACCGGATGGATTGACCAGATTCCTCCAATAAGTCGTCCTATAATCGAGGAGGCCGTACTAAAGACCCTATCTGGCGTAGTAACGGAGAGCGAAATTGATCTAGTCACCTTTAGTGGCACCACCAAACGAATCCTATATACCATTTCACCAATTATCTCTGGTGACGGGCGAGCAGGATTTGCAGGCACGGCAGAAGACATCACAGACAGATGCCTCCGCGAAGAACAGATGGCCCATGCCGCAACACATGACCCCCTCACCGGACTGCCCAACAGAGCAGCGATGATGAACGATCTCTATAGCCACCATCAAGCTCTCACCAATAAAGAGATTAAGGGCATAACGGTAATCTTCTGCGATCTAAATGATTTCAAAGTTGTAAACGACAGCTTAGGTCATAAGGCTGGGGACCGTATATTGATAGAAGCTGCCAACGGTCTACGTTATGGCTGTCGAGATGGCAATCTAGCCTATCGCTATGCTGGAGACGAATTTGTAGTCCTTTGCCCTGGAATCTTCGACGAAGTAGAAGCCACAACAATCATCGCCGAACTAAAGTCATCCATGGAGGCGCCAGTCCACTTCGCAAATACACAAATAAGAATCTCTGGAAGCTTCGGCTCATTTACCTCCAGCGATCCCGCGATATCCCCCGAAGAACTCCTAAATAGAGCTGATGCCTCCATGTATGGTGTGAAACAACATTCAAAGCAAAGACACGAGGGGTAATTATGTCCACTTCAACACTTTCAAAGTTAGTATCGCTCCTGAAGAACGCCAACACAAACCCTTCAGTAGCATCAATGATCGTCTCAGCCATAGACAACCCCGACTCTGGGACCGGTGATATATCTAAGTTGATCAACAGTGATCCTATATTAAGTGCGAACATAATTCGAATTGCCAACTCAAACTACTATGGTCTTCCCGGAAGAGTATCTAACCTCAACTTCGCCGTCTCAATCCTGGGTCTTTTGGCAATCAGGTCGATAGCACTCGCATCACTACTTAGAGCTTCAATCGATATTCCCACGCAAATATGGCACAAACTCCTCGCCAACTCTATCGCCACCGCAAAGACCGCAGAAGCAATGTCGCTAGATCGATCATTTGGACTAACTGGAGGTCTCTTGGCGGATTTTGGTGAGGTAATAATCTACAACAGCGACAGAGATACCTGCAATCAAATTCAAAAAGAAACCCTCCTACAACCACTAGCTGAACGCGGACCCTACCAGGAAGAACTCGAACTCATCCAATTTGGTGTCACACATTCAGAACTCTCGAACTCAATCTTAACCAAATGGGGATATCCTGACGAATTCTGCAATGCTATCGCCCACCATCACCATGAACCCATAGAAGCAAGCGATCAAAACTCCAAAGCTCTCTATTGGGGAATGCTCATCGCTCAATCGATTCAGCAATCCGATCACACTACCTCAGACTCGCTCCAACTACCCTCCCCCATGGGCGAATTTAACTTCGAAACGATCTCCGAAGAGATAGGCCTCTTTATCGCGTCAGTTGACACACCGTAAGAACCAGATAGGTCCTCACCAGGTAGAGTTCACCACAAACCCAAAATAGCACGCCTCACATAACCACAAGTGCATAAATCATCCACTCAGAAAAACAGGAAACCATCCCGGAAAACTCACGGATAATTCTCCTGGAATAAACTCTTACACCAGGGATCCTGTCATGGCCATCGACCACACCAAGACAAAGAGATCTCAATCAAAAGGCTGCCGCGAAATGGGACGACCTACTAAAACCAACCACAAACCTTAGAGACAGCCTATCTTGATGGCACAAGAAACTTTAGCTATAGTCCAATCCTGAAGCGGTTCACTTTGACTAGCAAAACCACACAACAAATGCAATAAATCCAAGAAGACCAACAGTCGCCAGTCGCCAGTCGCCAGTCGCCAGTCGCCAGTCACCAGTCACCAGTCGCCGTCAGAAGCATCTTCTAGACACCACAGTCGCACCGACCTGAAGTCCTTATAGTGGCTCCTGAGACCACCAAACCGATCCACAATCTGTCTTTGAGCATCTACCAGGACTTCCATTACGCTCAAACACGGTACTAGACAACCCTCGACCGCATTAGCCGCCGCTCAATACAACCCAAGAGCTCTCACACAAGGCACCCATTTAAAACGAAGGACAAACCAGTAGTCCCAGCTCTGGATCAATTCCTAGAAAAGCCTCATATCCATAGAAGCAAGATACTCAAAACTCTATCCACCAAAGGGTGTTCCTTGGATAAACCCCTTCTGACCCAACCCTAAAGCCCCAACTAATGCACCCCATCTTTACCAACCGGCTCAAACCCAGCAACCTCCCCTTAACCATGGCGAAGCAAAACGAACAACTCGCCCTTAGTCCTCACCCTTGCGGTGCAACAAATCGACCGCAAAACCAATGGAAACCATCACCATAATGACCTCCCATGAACCAATGCGAAACCAAACGACACAAAAAAATCGTGCTACATCAAAACTCCCTAAGAACCATACGAAGAAAGTTCTATGCAAACCACCAGCTAAATCCGATGATAACGCACCATAGCCTCTGCCCTAAACGGCACAATCTTCCGCTTTATCAAAAAGCTGGGTGATGGACACAAAACCGATTATCGCCCAACCTATGGCTACGAAACCAGCCAACCAAGAGCCCGGATTTCGATTGCCATGCTTTGCACCAATCCCAACTGGTACCTCTATAACACCCGGTAGAACAATTAGGGCTAGTTCCGCTACATTTCGGACCAAATACTTGCTGGCCAGGAGGAGATCCAACCTCGGGTTGCCTAGAAACACAAAGCTATCTCAAAGAGCAATTGCTACGAAAATCTTCCAATTAGTTCTGTTGCTTACTTTAAATCTCGATATCGCGATCCTAAAGACCTTGTGCCTCTCGGCGAAATAAAGATCGAACAACTCCCCCGTCACCACTATCCAAACCAACCATGACAGAGCCCAGAAAATTGACTGGACATAAAATTGACAGCCAAGGAAACTAACTCGGCACTGGATATTTGGGCTGATCGGCGAACCAATGTAAGAGACCCTTGAAGGGGAATCAAAAAAACGATCACACCAAAACATAAGAGACCTTCCGATCGCCAGGGGTAATGTTCGCCATATTGATCGTAGTCAGGAGCAAAACCATCCTCCTGTATTATCGATATCGAACGAAATGGAATGCGCAGCTTTTCTAGATCGATCTCACCTACTGAGAATCTGCCGAGACCATACCTGCCATGAAAGCGGTCGATCCAGCACCTAACTTATTTAGTTGCTGAACAAAATACTCAAACTACCGGCTAACTACAGACCAAATGCAAAACAATCAGAATAATACGACGACGCAGACCGGTCACTAGCCAGAATAATCCGAGGCCTAGGGCTATAGGTGTTTCACGTGAAACACAATCGCACTGACGAATGATCACCGAACTATAGGTTAGGTAACATGCCAAAAATGGCTTTGACAGGGCATATCTAAGAAAAACCCTGGAAAAGAAAGCCACTAATCACCTCACCCAATAGCCAATTCAAAAACAAAAAGACTCTTTGTAGCACTTGACTAGGCGAAGGTAACGCATTAAAGAAGGCAAAATTTTAAAGACAGAAAACAAGGTAGAAGCTAGCCAAAAAGATAAAGGAATAACTAACAAGACAGGATCGCTCTAAGTCCCGAACTCCCCATCACCATAGACCCGGGCAATTAAGGTCTTACTTCCACTCCGGCGAGATTCGCAACCAAAGAGATCTATCAATAGAGATAACCACTCAAATGCAACTCACCATACCTCTCGACAAAAATTAAAACGCTTCTCGAAACGCGCCACCTGGATAGAATACCCGATTCAACAGAGAAAAACAGAACAATCACGGTGTAGCCAACTCTAAGCCAAAAACTAAGGATGGCCCCCAGCAATTCAATGCTAACTAGATCGTCTTGAACAGATCCTTCTCGGCCTAGTACAACGGTGCCACTGGTTCAACGGTGCCACTGGTTCAACGGTGCCACGGGTTCAACCAATCACTACCCCCTTGACAATCCGAACTACTGTCACAGCAAAAGCAAAAAGCTCACGAGAAATCAAGATAGTCTCAGATCGCCGCCAAAACCTTACAAATCCACCCGAATCGGAGATACCCCAACGAGATCTCAATCATTCCGGAAATACCATCGATTGATGAGATCGATAACTGCCGTACCTATCACTACGCGATCTCGAATCGAAATTACCTCAACGTTGCGATCCATTAGGTAGGTCCGAATAGACAAAAGAGCAAACCGACACCGAAAACGAGTAGCAATGCCACCCTTAATGGTGTAGCCTAACTAACATAAGTGAAACCACTAGATATCGCCCCAGCAGCCCAAAGCAAACGCCTAAATCTCACGTCACCTTCTAGAAGATCCTTCTTGAAGATCCTTCTTGAAAGACTAACGCTGCAGGCATCGATCAAATGTGTGTTTCACGTGAAACAAATGCCGTAAATGTATGGACGGGGAGACCGTGACTGATAATCAAACTAGAATCATCGCCATCGCTAACCAAAAGGGTGGGGTAGGGAAAACTACCACTTCGGTAAATCTAGCAGCCGCAATCGCCGAATCGGGAAAACGCGTCCTGGTGATAGACCTAGATCCCCAAGGTAACGCGAGTACCGGTATGGGAATCGACATTAGAGCTCTAGCCACTACTGTCTACGACGTCCTTCTTCATGATGTACCCATTGAGGATGCAATCGAACCAACCGCTGTCAAAAACCTCTTCGTTCTACCAGCTAACATAGATTTGGCCGGTGCAGAGATCGAATTGGTAAGCCAACTCAGTCGCGAGAATCGCCTCAAGAGGACGCTCGATGAAGTCTCGGACGAATTTGACCTCATCATTATCGACTGTCCACCGTCTCTCGGCCTCCTGACCATCAATGCACTTGTTGCTGCTGCCGAGGTCCTTGTTCCCATTCAGTGCGAATATTATGCATTAGAAGGACTCACCCAACTCTTCCGAAACGTAAAGCTTGTAAAATCTAACCTCAATCCAACCCTCGAGGTTACCCATATAGTGCTCACTATGTACGACTCTCGAACCAAACTAGCCGAACAGGTAGCCGCAGACGTACAATCGCACTATCCACAGATCGTCTGCAAAACAGTGATTCCTCGTTCCGTGAGACTCTCTGAAGCGCCCTCCTATGGACAACCAATTACAGTATTTGACCCCATATCCCGTGGGGCAGTGGCCTATCGCGAACTAGCCAAGGAAATAGACTGATGGTACGAAAGGCTGGACTCGGTAGGGGACTTGGTTCCCTGATACCCCAAGGTGAGTCACAAGATCGCCAAGCAACTTACAAAGAGATTCCCACATCGCACATTCGACCCAACCCCGATCAACCGCGCAAATCCTTCGATGAAGAAGCTCTCTCGAGCCTTGCCGCATCGATAGGCGCGATGGGAATCATTCAACCAATCCTGGTACACGAGATAGAAGAAGGACAATACCAAATCATTGCGGGGGAGCGCCGCTGGAGAGCCGCCCGACGGGTTGGATTAGATACGGTACCTGCAATAGTACAACAGGCCGACTCCAAGATGTCGCTAGAGCAAGCTCTGGTAGAAAACCTGCATCGAGAGGATCTAAATCCAATCGAAGAGGCGATGGCCTACCAGAGCCTGATTGAAGAGTTCGCATTCACCCATGAAACTCTTGCAACCCGAATTGGAAAGTCGCGTGCGGTAATAACAAATTCTATGAGGCTACTGCAACTACCGGCAAATGCCCAGCGACTCTTAGTAGAACGACGCATCTCACCTGGCCACGCTCGTCTGCTACTTTCCATAAGCGATCGCACGCAGCAAGAACAATACGCAAAGAGAATCGTCGAGGAAGACCTCTCAGTAAGGGCACTTGAGGCACTTCTTGGAGAAAACAATGTGCCTAAGGTCGGCAAACCAAAAAAAGACACGAAACAATTTAAACCCGCTGGCATTATGGAACTCGAGAAAATCTTGGTCGACCTACTAGATACCAAGGTCGAAGTGCAAATGCCCAAATCGAACTCACCAAAGTCAAAAGGAAGGGTAGTCATAGAATTCGATAACCTCGAAGACCTCAAACGAATCACCGAACAACTCATCGAAGATGAAAAGGAATAGACATATCCAAAAAATATGGCGTCCGGAAGATTACTCTTTGGGCGCCGTATAGCAAGATCGCTACAAAGATAACGGCGGCTAGGCAACCAGCCAAAGCGGATCCAAACTCACCAAAAAGGCCCTGAAACCTCGAAAACGGATAGGTGGAACCCTACAGAAGACGTCTACCAACCTAAGGGCCTCTGATAGCCCTTTAGCGGCCTTAGGTCACCAGAGTGGATTCTTCACTATATTTCGAAAAGCACGGCCTCTAACACGATCCTGGAGCTTGGGGATAACTACAAAGTGAAAATCTAAATGAACAAATGTAGGAACTCCAAAACCAAGTTTAGAAAGTCCCGCTAAAGACCAACGTGTATTGTCGACGCCTTGGGCGTCGGTGGGCGTCGGTGGTTCGCTAGCTAGCAAGATCCCACCGGGTCTAATAAAACCCGATGCTATCTCTGCCAATATCGGAGGTGCTCCAAAACACCTAGCAACCACACAGTCGAAGCGTCCAAGAACATCTCCTAGCTCTTCAGCCCGTCCGTTTCGAGCGATCAATCGATCCGCTAAAGCGAACTCTATCGAGTATCGACTTGCTAATGCAGAGCGTTTCGCCATTCCATCGACCAAAGTAACAAATAAAGCGTCGTCTAAAAGGGCCATCAATAATCCCGGAATACCAACTCCAGAGCCGAGATCTAAAATCGAAAGGTTACCCGAACCAAGATGGCCTCGAACTACATCGATGTAGTTCGAGGCCATCTCTAGCAATTTTTCTAAGCTATCGGAACCGATCCCGCCAATCAACCGACTCTCTTGATACCAAGGCTCCAAGGAATCAGAAATTGAGGCATCTGTCATAGTTTGACTACCGTACCCTATCGGTCACGGTCACGGTCAAAATCTTCAGAGTCGCCATTTGACTCCCATGGCCTAGGCGACACCACAACATAGCGACGTGGTTCACGCCCCTCTGAACGGGTAAAGATACCTTCCATATCATTCAAAACGTCATGGACAATCTTTCGATCCGATGAATTCATCGCTTCAAGAGCCTTTTGACGATCAGAAACCTTAACTTGGTTCGCTACAGAGATAGCAAAGGCTTCCAAGGAAGTTCGACGTCGCTCTCTAAAACCCGCTATGTCCACATTGATTCGAGCATTGGCACGACGAAATCGATTTTGAACCGAAGCTCTAGCCAACTCTTGAACTGAGGCCATTACAAGCCCCTTAGGTCCAATTAAAAGGCCAAAATTCGCATCTCCAGTTATATCGATCGATATTTGGTCGTCTTCCATTGATGAAACAGAGATCTGCCCTGGGATGTGAAACTCCCTCATCAAACCAGCCAGAAACTCTTGAGCAGCTCCCGCCTGATCGACCAACGGAATGGCCTCCTCGACTTCATCTTGATAGTCCTCTTCAGTCATCTTTGTTGGAACCCTTCTTCCGTTACGTTCATTTGAAACTTCTCTAGCAGGAGTTTCTCGTTCTTCAACAACATCGCTCTTTTCATAGTTGTTCTTCTCATTGTTGATTGAAGCAGCCTCTGAACGCCCTCTGCCATTGGAGCTAGTGTGAGTACTTGAATTTGAAGCAGTTGGTCGCTCATTAGAGGTCGATGTTCGTTCACTGGAGCCACCAGGTCGCTCACGCCGACGCCTAGTCCTGCGAGCAGCATCCTTGGAACGAGGAATATTTGGTTTAACTCTAACGCGAATTCTAGCTTCACGCTTTGTCCGACCAAACATGCCAGTCTTTGGCTCCTCTAATACTTCGAAATCAATCTCACTCTCGTCAACCCCTAAAAGGTCAAGAGCGGCTGTCATTGCCTCCTCGACAGATCGACCTGTAGTCTCTACCCATTCCATATCTTGATTTAATCCTCTTTGAATTCTATAAAAGCCGCAACAAACTAGCGTTTCTTTTTCTTGGCTTGCGAGTTACCATTGCGACTTGTCGCTGGACGCGGTCTTGGTGGAGTAGTTCCACCTCCCGAACGAGGAGTTCCGCCATTTCCCGAATTCTTCGGTTGGGTCTGGCCCTGAGCCTCTTTCATTCGATCCATGAAACCTACCTTTGGAGGCGCCACATATGTCCCAGCAGCCTTCTGAGCTTTAATCTCATCGGCCTGCTTACGTGCATCGATTGAATGGCTCCTTAGAACCGGATCTCTCCTCCACATAAACTCTTGCTGGACAATTCTAAATAGTGACGAAACTACAAAGTAAAGGTTTACACCGGCTGGAATGCCTATGTAAATTACACCATAAATTAGGGGCGAATACTTCATAATCGCAGCCTGCTGCGGGTTTGCATTTGCAGCAGCTGGATTTTTGGAGTAAATCTGCCAGGTTGATAGAAATACCAGACCAATCGCCAATGCGACTAGTCCGTAATAAGGAAGAGCATTGATAAAACCAGTGTGAACGTGCGTAGCAGCAGTACCTAAATTCAGTCCGATGGAGTGCATATTGCCATTGGAGGCCTTTAGGTTCTTATAGATCAAAGTCGACTGACCCACGTACTTAGGTGCCGCGGTACCGTTGGGCAACTTGTTGGTAAGTCCACGAATAACGTCGTACATGACAAAGAGAACAGGAAACTGCAATAGCATTGGCAGACATCCACCGGCTGGCGAAACCTTATTTTCCTTAAAGAGCCTTTGCATCTCTTCATTTTGCCGTACCTTATCGCCCTTATGCTTAGCTTGAAGAGCTTTAAGTTCAGGCTGCAACTTTTGCATGGAGATCATCGATCTGGTACTCATGGCGGTAAGGGGCCACAAAAAAGCCATAACCGTTACAGTTAACAGGCCAATTGATAGGGAGTAACTATGCAAAAACCCATAATAGAAGGCGATTAGCCCTGCAATTAAGTCGAATAGGGGCTTGAATAAATCACCCAAATAAGTCATCGAACTACCTTTTTACCGTTCGCTTCGGGTACTGGGTCAAACCCAGATCCACCAAATGGATTACATCTTGCTATACGCTTGAGCGAAAGACCAACGCCTTTGGCTAAACCATGTGTCTCAATTGCCTCAATGCTATAGTCTGAGCACGAAGGAAAGTAGCGACAAGGCGACACTCTGCCAAATCTAACCTTTTGGTAGCCTGCTATGGCACCAAGCACTAACTTCTTCATCTCAAAAAACCTTCACCTTAGGACTACGACCATGGAACTCAACTAGGCCATGGCTTTCTTCTTGACAATCTCGATCAAATCTTCTAGCATCTCTTTGAGATCGTCATAGCTCAGAAGATGGGCGCCAGGATAGACAGATATAACGTACATACCAGAGCCTATAGCATCTTCGCGACTACGAAATATCTCCCTTACTCGCCGCCGAATCTTATTTCGAACGTGAGCCTTGCCGACCTTCCTTGGAACTGCCATTCCGATCGACAGCTCTGAGCCCTTATTGAGATAACTAAGGGCCAAACACTGCTTTCGGCTGCGTTTGCCAAGGTTTCTAACCTCTTGAAAGTCCTTTGATTCTCTAATCGAGTCCACAATTAACTCTCGCTGAAATAACAACTCCGCCAAACAAACCTAGGGACGTCACCTTGTGAACATAAACTCAAAATCATCTATTGCAACGATTTGCAATGCCAAGACTGAAATTAAATAGCAAAAATATTACAAAACTGCCACAACAACACTCAATTTTGCGGTCGATACTAATTTTGCTACCTAAATAACTGGCAATTTCGTAAAAAAAATCGAGCAAACTTAGAGATTAAATCGAGCTATCTATGAAATTTAGATCTATATGGGCGGTGACTATGATCAAAAAGATCCATTAATCCCTAAGCGCTAATATTTACTCTACCCTTGAGTCGACGGGCTTTGAGAACGGCTCTACCTGCTCTTGTAGACATACGGTGTCTAAATCCGTGCTTTTTCGAGCGCTTCCTATTGTTAGGCTGAAAAGTTCTCTTCATCGTTACTACTCCAAAATCTCATAAAATTCGAATTGAATCGCGCATTAGCGCTTTATGAACAAAATTCCATAATAGCCTTATCTAGCCCATGGTCGAACCGCCATCTCATACAAGATGGTCACAAGAGCAAATTCATAGCGAATCGATGGAGAATTACATACTTCGAATTATCTAGAATCATAGTCACCATCTCACATTGGTAACTCAACTTTTATACCCTAAAGACAAACAAAACAAAAAACCGAATACGAGGAAGACACGATGCGCGACGCTGATGAAATATGGAGACTATGTCGCCCACACATTCTCGAACGTATTAGTGAGTCCTCGTGGTATGCCCTCTTTGAGACAATTATCCCAATCGACGATGAAAGCGAATCTCTTACGCTTGTAGTTCAATCGACGATAGCAAAATCTCGAATCGAAGAACGTCATCTCACGACGATTACACAAGCACTCGAGGCGATAGGCATCTCAAATGCAAACGTAACTATTCGCGCAGAAAAACACATCGAAGAGGTGGAAGCGCCACGATCCTCTGGATCAACTCGCTCAAATACCCTTTCACCTCTCTTTGAGCCGACTAACACTTCGGGGGGCTTTTCCGCAAAAGATTCCAAAATTGCTAAAGCCAACGAAACGTCTCGTGGCCTTATCAACCCCTCCCACACCTTTGAAGCATTTGTCATCGGTAGCTCCAACCGCTTTGCCCATGCAGCTGCATTATCGGTGGCTGAAACTCCATCAAGGAGCTACAACCCCCTTTTCATCCATGGAAAAGCAGGTCTTGGAAAGACTCACCTCCTCAATGCGATTGGAAATTACTCCCTTGAGAACTATCCCGCCCTTACTGTTAGGTACGTTTCCACTGAAACATTCCTAAATGAATTTGTAGATGCAATTAGAAAAAACACCACTACGGCCTTCAAACGTCGCTATCGCGAATGCGACGTACTGCTGATCGATGATATCCAGTTTCTCGAGAGCCGAGAATCTCTCCAAGAGGAGTTCTTCCACACCTTCAACCATCTACATTCAGCCGGAAAACAGATGGTCATCACATCGGATCGCCCACCAAAGGCTATTGCAACCCTAGAAGAACGACTTCGAAGTCGCTTCATGTCTGGACTGATAACAGATGTGCAGCCACCAGAGGTTGAAACACGTCTGGCCATTCTTCGGAAAAAGTCCGAGCTAATGCCAAATCCTGTACCTTTTGACGTACTGGAGTTTATAGCACAGGCTATCTCGGACAATATTAGAGAGCTAGAGGGGGCACTTATTCGAGTCTCCGCCTTCGCATCGCTAAATAACCTCGAAATTACAGTTCCATTGGCCAGAGAGCTTTTAGTGGACTTAGTTGACGGCTCAACTCCAAAGACAATCACTCCACAGGAGATAATTGAGACGATATCGTCCTACTATGGCCTCTCACCTCTAGAGATCCAAGGTTCATCAAGAAAGAGACCGCTTGTCGAGGCGCGCCAAGTCGCTATGTATGTCTTTAGAGAGCTCACAACACTGAGCTTCCCTGCAATTGGAAAAGAGTTTGGCAACCGAGATCACACCACAGTCATGCACGCAGTCAACAAGGTGGAATCCAAGATGAGCGAAGATAGAGAGACCTATAACCGCGTCACAGCTCTGCTATCTAAGATAAGAAGTCAACAGCTGTGAATAACCCTGTGGATAAGTTGTGAATAATTGGTAAACGAATGTTGAAAACAAGATGAAAAGTAAGCAATCTTTTGAAACTGCAAAAACACCATGCACAGCCTCGACTAACCCTGTGGAAAAAAGTCCGATAAGTTATATACCACAAGCTGGAACAATGGCTAGATATCCACAGTCCACAGCCCCTATTACTACAGTTATCATTTAAATTTAATTCAAGGAGTTATTAGTTGCGTTTTAGTTGCGAGAGAGACCTCTTATCAGAAAGTATCGGCATAGCATCCAGAGCACTTGAGAGCCGATCTTTTGGAAATGGCGTTCATTTAGACTTAACAGGTGACAATCTGGTAATTTACGCCCATGAAACCGATATTTTAATTGAGGTAAGAATTGAAGTATTGGGTCACGAAGATGGAAGTTGTGTTATTCCGACTCCACTGACCAGCGACCTAATTAAATCTCTTGGGGAAGGCATAGTGGAAATTGATGTTGACGATATGGCACTGACCATGCGTTCACAACGAGCCAAGATGTCAGTAAATCTCGTGGCCGACTTCAATCCACCGTATCTAAGAGACGAGACTGTCGCTCCAGTGACCGTAGATGCTGGCGAACTAAAGGAAGCTTTGGCCCAGGTGATTAGAGCTTCAGCTAAAGGTGATGCTCGAGATTTTGTCTACACGGGAGTTTTATTTGCAGCCATCGATGGCGGCCTTCGTTTGGTTGCGACAGACGGAGTACGTATGGCGATACGAGACCTTCGAGGAGTGAATCTGCTCGAGAGCGATTCGGAAGTTATTGTGCCAGCTCGCTCGCTGACCGAACTTGAGAAACTACTAGCTCTTAGATCTCAAAAAGAAGAGCTTCGTGTATCTGTGGGTGATAAAGAAGCCGCCTTCGAGATTGGTGACTTTTTGTTGGTAACTCGATTGATTGAAGAAAGATATCGCGATTATCGACAGGTAATCCAGCCCAGCTATCCAAAACGGCTCGTCGTATCCAAGCGTGAGATCGTTGAAGCTCTACGCCGACTGCGAAGAATGGCTCGCGAAAATCGAGATATGACTAACCTGAGACTCGACATAACGGAGACACGCCTCTTTATGAGTGTTCATATTCCTCAAGTTGGAACTGCCACTGAAGAGCTCGAGGCAACTTACATCGGCGACGAGGAGATTTCACTTGCCTTTGATCCTGAACTGCTAAATGAAGGAATCGATGCCGTTGGATCTGAGTATGCCGCTCTTGAAATAGTTGCAACCAACAAGGCGGTTAGAATTGCTAACGCAGACAATAGCGACTTGACTTATCTGCTAATGCCAATTCGTCAGTAGGCAGGCCAGCATCTCTCAGCGTAAGTGGATCTTTTGATCTTTGTGGAATTATTTTGCCCGAGAGTTGATCGACGTTTGTTGAAGGGATCTTTTTGCCCTTAGTGAAATGGAATTGCGCTGTTTGTCGGCTTTGTAGAGATTACTGATTTTAGGAAAGTACGATCGGTAACGATTACCCCTTCTTCCGTGGGCGTTACAGCAATCGTTGGTCGCAATGGTCAGGGAAAGTCCTCTATTATCGAGGCTCTTTCCTATGCGATCACTGGTCGATCATTCAGGGGCGCGCCAAAGGATTCCATGATTACAAAAGAGTGTGAATCCTCCATCGTAAGGGCAAATATCTTTTCTAACCAGCGCGAACTTCTCTTGGAACTCTCGCTAAATAGGGGAGGCTCCGATCGGCTCCTGTTAAATCGGAATGTAACACCACGAAGAGATGTAGTTAGAGCGATTCCGCTCACAGTCTTCACGCTCTCAGATATTGAGATTGTCTCAGGATCTCCTGCTCATCGACGGGAATTCATCGATGACTCCTTGATTTTGATGGGTCCGCGAGCGAGCGAGACCGTAGACAATTACGAAAGATTACTTCAGCATCGAAGCCATATCCTCAAATCACTACAACGAGGCGATGGTAGTGTGGGCTATGATTCTTTGGAGATATTCGACGAATCATTAGCAATTGAAGGTGAAAGGCTGATTCGAATGCGCCTTTCCCTGCTGTCTAGGATCGAGCCCATCCTAAATGAGTTGTATGCTGATATAGCGGGAAAAGGTGAGAAGGTCCTAACAAGTTATGTGCCTTCTGTTCGTACGAACTTAATGTCGGATCTGTTAGATTCTCGAAGAGACGATATTAGGCGAGGAATAACGAGCGTCGGGCCACACCGTGACGACATTATCTTTAGGATCAATGGTCTAAATGCTAGATATGAAGCATCTCAAGGTGAGCAGCGAACGTTAGCTTTTTCGTTAAAGATGGCGCTCCATGAGTTGTTGCGATCGCGAATCGGTGAAGATCCAATCATATTATTGGACGACGTCTTTTCAGAGCTTGACGAGGAAAGAATTGAAAAGGTATTGAAACGGACGAAAAGCGCACAGGCCATTGTGACTACAAGTATTGATCATCAAATCGATGAAAAAGTTAATCAAAAATTAGTAATTGAAAGCGGTTCACTTCTGTGAGTAGGTCGATCGAAAGTATGGATGATGCAAGTCTGCATCCTTTTACGAATTCAATTGCAATCGTAAAAAAGATGATTGATAAAAATGACTCGCTTTTATTGGATGAGATTATTCAATCATGGAACGAGTTGGTTGGAGTTCTCATAGGTGCACATTCCAGGCCTACTTTGGTTAAGGATAGTATCTTGGTAGTAGCTGTGGATTCGCCACCAACGAAGACCTCTCTTACCTTGGCGTCGCGCAAAATTATCGCTGAATTGACAAGTCGTGGTTATGGCTTTACCGGCATTGAGACGCAATTGCGATCGCGAGTAAAGGCCCAAACTCTAAATCTGGAAGGTGACAACGTTGGAAAGTGATCTAGGGACTACAAGCGTCACAGCCGCTTACAATGCTGACTCTATTACAGTTCTAGAGGGACTTGAGCCCGTTCGCTTGCGACCTGGTATGTATATCGGATCGACAAGCACCTCTGGTTTGCACCATTTGGTCTGGGAGGTAGTTGATAACGCCGTTGATGAAGCCATGGCTGGCCATTGCGACCATATCGTAGTTACTCTTTTAGAGGATGGCGGAGTTCGCGTTAGTGACAATGGACGTGGAATTCCAGTCGATCCACACCCAAGCTATCCAGGCAAAAGTGCAGCCGAAGTTGTTCTCACAGTCTTGCACGCCGGTGGAAAATTTGGCGGTGGGGGATATAAAGTCTCAGGAGGATTGCACGGTGTAGGTGTTTCAGTTGTTAATGCACTTTCATCGAGGTTGGTTCTTGAGATAGACCGAGATAAGCGCTCCTACATGATGTCCTTTGTTGACGGGGGAACTGTGGAAAGAGCCCTCTATGATGTTGGTCGATCTAGAGGCAGAGACCATGGAACTACTGTAACCTTTTACCCGGATTCTACGATCTTTGACGACATTGAATTTCGTGCCCAAACCATTACTGAGCGACTTCAGATTATGGCTTTTTTGAATAAGAGCCTAAGAATAGATTTTTACGACAAGCGAAGTGGACGAAGTCAAAGCGAGAGCTTTTGTTATGCTGGTGGCATAGTCGACTTTGTGGCTCATTTGAATTCGTCAAAAGAGGCGTTATTCAAAAAAGTTGGTTATTTTTCAGCATCTGAAGACACTTCCGAAGTTGAGATCTCTTTCCAATGGAATACTGCATACTACGAGAGCATTCACTCGTTTGCCAATGGAATTTCAACTATCGATGGAGGCGCTCATGAAGAGGGGTTTCGCAAAGCGCTGACGACAGTGCTAAATAAATATGCTCGTTCGCGAGCTTTATTGAAAGAAAAAGACGAGAACTTAGCGGGTGAAGACGTTCGAGAGGGCCTCTCGGCGATTATATCGGTTCGCCTTACAGACCCTCAGTTTGAAGGTCAAACCAAAGGACGTCTTGGAAATGCATCGATTCGATCGATGGTTGAGCGAGCTTCAAACGAACGACTGAGTGAATGGTTCGAAGAGAATCCCAAAGAAGCTCAACTGATTACCTCAAAGGCGATAGCAGCCGCTCGTTCTCGATTAGCTGCCAAGCAGGCTCGTGACCTAACCAGGCGAAAGAGCGCTCTTGAAGGCGCTGGATTGCCAGGTAAGTTGGTGGATTGTTCTTCAAAGAATGCAGCGGAATCCGAGCTCTTTATCGTTGAAGGAAACTCCGCAGGTGGCTCAGCTAAGGACGCTAGAGATCCTAAGACACAGGCAATTTTGCCAATTAGAGGCAAGATATTAAATGTTGAACGTGCTCGTTTGGATAAGATGCTCAAAAATCAAGAGGTCCAGGCATTAATTTCAGCGATCGGTGGTGGGATGGCCGATGACTTTGACGTAAGTAAGATTCGATATCACAAGGTGATCATTCTTGCCGATGCAGACGTCGATGGCTCCCATATCCGCACTTTGTTATTGACCTTCTTCTTTAGACAGATGCGGGCCCTAGTTGAGGGTGGCTTCGTCTACGTTGCACAACCTCCACTTTTTTCTACACGAGTAGGTAAATCCAAGATCTATCTAAAAGATGAGGCAGCTAGAGTTCGTTTTCTGAGTAATTCTCCGAATCATAAAGATGAGTTTCAACGCCTCAAGGGCCTTGGCGAGATGGACTTTGATGAGCTGAGGGATACCACCATGGATGCATCAAAGCGCTCACTATTGCAGATTTCGGTTGAACAAGCAGCCCTCGCTGACGAGGTTTGCTCTGTTTTGATGGGTGATGACGTTGAAGTGAGACGAAAGTTCATCCAGACAAATGCCAAGGACGTTAGGTTCTTAGACATTTAGCTTCTCCTTATCTTGGTGAAGGTGTAATTGGTTGATCATTACTTTTTCAATTTTGGTAAATGATCCCTTAGGTTTTTAGTCGTTGTAGTTAGGAGCTATCAGTTGAGTCCTTCAACGTCAGATTCAGATGGCGGAATAATCGGCTCGGTGGAGCCGATTGAGATTCAAGAAGAGATGGAAAGATCTTTCTTAGAATATTCGATGTCGGTAATTGTATCGCGAGCCCTTCCAGATGCTAGAGACGGTTTAAAGCCCGTCCATCGTCGTATTCTTTATTCGATGTTTGCAGAGGGGCTACGTCCCGATAGACCTCATGTAAAGTGCTCCAAGGTAGTTGGCGACGTGATGGGTAAGTTTCACCCTCATGGTGACTCGGCTATCTACGAAGCATTGGTTCGAATGGCGCAGGATTTTTCGCTACGCCATCCGTTGATCGATGGTCATGGTAACTTTGGATCGCCAGATCCAGATACTGGTGCAGCAGCAGCTCGATATACCGAGTGCCGACTGACTCCGCTAGCTCTTCAGCTGATGTCTGGAATCGATGAAGATACTGTAGATTTCATTCCGAACTACGATGGTTCCGAGCAAGAGCCCTCTGTTTTGCCTGCTCGTTTTCCTAACTTACTGGTCAATGGTTCTCAGGGTATCGCGGTTGGAATGGCCACCAATATTCCTCCTCATAACCTTGAGGAGGTTGTTGACGCAACGATCTACCTGATTGATAATCCAGAGGCTACGCCAGACAATTTGATGACCTTCGTTAAAGGGCCAGATTTCCCAACTGGTGCTCAGATTCTGGGACGCGCAGGAATAATTGATGCTTATCGAACAGGTAGGGGTTCAATCAAGATGCGGGCACTCGCAGAGATCGAGGAGACTCGCACCGGCGGCCATCGCATAGTAGTAACTCAAATTCCATACCAAACATCGGTAGAGCAGATCGAACGCAAGGTAGCGGAACTCGCTAACAACCGTGAACTCGAAGGAATTCGAGAGGTACAAAACGACTCAGCGGGAAGAGTCAACCGTCTGGTTATCGACCTAAAAAGAGATGCCAATCCCAATGTCGTCTTAAATAATCTCTTCAAGTTGACTCCAATGGAGTCGCGATTTAGCGTCAACTTGCTAGCGATCGTGGATGGTGTTCCAAGAACCTTGAATCTTGTTCAAGCTTTACGAGCCTACATAGATCATCAAATTGAGGTAGTTAGGCGACGAAGTGAGTTTCGACTCGCTAAAGCTAGGGCTAGGGCGCATATCGTTGAAGGTTTACTTCGATGTATCGATCAACTAGATGCAGTTATTACACTTATTCGGGCTTCAGACGATCGACAAAGTGCTCGAAGCGGACTTATGGGCGAGCCCTTTCTTTTTAGTGAAATTCAAGCTAACCACATCCTAGATATGACACTTGGGCGTCTAACAAGACTTGGTCGCACTGAACTTGAAAATGAGATCTTGGCCCTTAGAGAAACAATTGCCTTTTTAGAGAGTCTTTTAGCCGATGACGAAGCCGTAAATGGGGTTGTAAAGTCCGAACTGATCTCTGTTCGGGATGAATTTAAGAATCCAAGGCGTACCCAAATTGTGACAGATCCAGGTGACTTTAGTGACGAGGATCTTATCGAAGATGAACCGCGGGTTGTAATCTTAACCAAGAGTGGCTATATCAAAGCCATGAGTTCTGACTCATTTAGAACCCAGGCCCGTGGCGGAAAGGGCGTTCAAGGAGCCAAGGTCAAAGACGAAGATGTTGTCTCTGAGGTTCTTCATACCAATTCGCATAGCTATCTTCTCTTCTTTACCAACAAAGGTAAGGTCTATCGAATTAAGACCCATGAACTTGGTGTGCGGGAGAGAACAGCTCGAGGGATGGCACTTGTCAACTTGCTTGCTTTAGATGCTGATGAATCTGTTGCAACTGTTTTGGATACCCAAACATATTATCCAGATTCATTCCTGGTCTTCTTTACCAGGATGGGCTTAGTCAAAAAGACTAGGTTAGCTGAATACGATAAGTCACGCCGTGAAGGTCTGATCGCTTTGGCACTACGTGATGGTGATGAATTGGTAAAGGTCTTGGTGGTAGCGCCCGATAGTGACATATTGGTCTTGACGAAACACGGCATGGGAATAAGGTTTGCCGAATCGGATGTGAGGCCAGTGGGCAGAAGTGCATCTGGGGTGAGAGCCATTCGTCTTCGAATTGATGATACTGTAGTGGCAGCGATTGAAACCGGTACTCGATCTGAAGTTTTAATGGTTACAGGAGCCGGTTTTGCCAAGAGGACAAAGGTGGCGAGATTTAGCGTTCAGACCAGAGGTGGTCAAGGTGTCCGTGCAATTCGATTGACACATGCCCGAGGAGAGCTTGTTGCAGCTTTTGCTACATCTGCTAACGATGAGGTGATTGTAGTAGCATCTGGAGGTACGACAATTCGAACTACGGTATCTTCAATTGCTGATCAGGGTAGAGACGCGACGGGTGTTAAGATAATCGAACTAGATTCGACTCAGTTTGTAAGTTCGGTTACACCTGTGGTACCGATAGAGTCCGAATAAGACGGCGGATAAGTGCCGACATAACACCGAGGCGCCAAGAGTATGAAAGGTAACATCCTAAAGAGATGGTAACTGAAAGAGCTACACGTCAACGGCCTGCGCGGCCCCAGATAATCGCGCGAGAGCAAAAGCAGCGTCGGCAACCCAAGCCGACGCAGCGGATAAAAATTAAGCAAATATCATTAGTCTCCCTTTTGAAGGTCTCCTTCTTTTTTTACCTGGGTCTAGTTATTGTTGGAAGTTTGGCAACGCTCGTTATCTGGTCGGTAATGGCATCAGGCGGATATATTATTAAATTGAATCACCTGGTTGATCAGTTGTTCGGCACAACTAATTACAGTGTTTCACTGTCACAGGTTATGGTTATCCAACTAAGCTTTGGCGCGGTATGGGTTTTGATCTCTACGGTTGTAACTTTTGTCGGCGGGGTACTCTATAACCTGTCCTCTGAAATAGGCAACGGTATAGGTATTAGCATCATGGACGACAGCAAGTAGTCATTTACCTGCTAAGTTGTTCATGTGACTTTTTTGGGGCTATAGCTCAGTTGGTTAGAGCGCAGCACTGATAATGCTGAGGTCGCTGGTTCGAGTCCAGCTAGCCCCACTAGATATATTTTGATATCTAGATGGTCACTCTTGAGATAATCAAGAACAACAGGGATAGGTTAATTAGATTTATTCTTGTTGAAAATCTGGGGATGTAGCTCAGCTGGAAGAGCACCTGCTTTGCACGCAGGGGGTCAGGGGTTCGAGTCCCCTCATCTCCACCAGGTATCCCTATGAGATATATTGGCCCTTCAGCTTTTAGCGGGGTCCATGTGTTATTTGGCTCTCCCAACCATCATGTGGTTCTCCAACCTTCCCCCAACGGATAAGTGACGCCTGGACGATAAGAACTTTGGGTCTTTAAAAACATTTAATGAAATGTGTAGAAGCTCGTGACCCCAGTTATTTAGACCGGGCGACAGACCATGAAAGCGGCTCTTGCGTTTCTGCCGGGGTGGGGTACTCGATTTCAACGCGGTAAGACTCTTTATCTAGCCCTAAGTGATCTTCTTTATCCGATACGTATCGATAGTTGCGCTGTGGATGAGACCGTATGGAACTATTTAGTCAACTCAGATACGCCAAAACAAAGGGCATTACTAACATGATGATCATCTTGTTGTTTGTTGTCTTTGGTAAATGAAAGTGGGTATTGGTGGCTTAGTTATTTCACCACGATGGAATCAAGTACTCTCCAGTTGGGCTTTCCGCCATAGAGTAGTGCTCTTATGCGGTAATTTTCGAAGTTGGTAAAGCCAAAAGCTACACGCTTTACTCTTTTGATCAAGTTGTTGAGTCCTTCGGTAGGACCATTGGTCATTCGTTCTTCGTGAAAGGCCATGATCTTTTTAAACCAATATTTGAGAGTCTTTCCAAGTCTGCGAAGCTCTAGTGGCATAGCCACAAGTGATATGCGATCGACAATCTCTTCTAAGTATTTTTGTGCCTGGTGAATATCCCTACACTCATAAAAGTCAGATAATGCTTCTTTTACTCTGTAGGCAAGCGCAACCTCAGCGTTTGGATCTCCCAATTCAAGAAGCGTTTCTAGACGCTTGGTGGTCTTTTCGTCTAAGTTCTTCCCCTTCATCACAAGGAGCTTGCGAGATCCATACAAAGGATCATCTTTTCTACCTCTGTGACCAGTTCTCTCTAGCTGCAGCCGTCTGCGTACTCCATCTAGTGCACTAGTGGCAAGCTTGATGACGTGAAATCTATCTACCACTTGGGTTGCTTTTGGTAAGGTAACACTAAAGACAGCAGCATAGGAATTTGACATGTCTAAAGTGCCATAGGCAATTCTTTCCCTAAAGTGAGTTGGACGTTCATTTACCCATTTTGCTACTTCGGTAAAGCTCCTTGATTCGACGATATCGATCAGCTGTCGGTTTCCGCGACATCACAAATAGTTGTGCACCAGTTCTGCGTGCGATATTTACCAGTTCTCACAAAGAGGGTCTCGTCAAAGCCAAGAGCCCTTGTTTTTCCAATTCGCTTCTTATCAGCTTCTAGTAGAGCTCTACTGTAGATGGTTACTGCTCGATTTATTACGCCCCAGTCACAGTTGAGTTCTTTTGCTAGCTCAGATACACATCGGCCCATACCCACCAGCTTTGTCGCCCACTTGGCAGCTCTAGTTGTAAGTAAACTATGTGAAGCTGCAATACGGTGATCACCAAGCGTCCAACTTCTCTTCTCGCATGAAGATTGATTACAAGTCATCCGATGTTTCTTCCACTTGATCCTCGTAGGGGTACCCCCAAAAGGAAGATCGATACAGGTGACAAAGGGTCGTTCCTTTACCTGTGCCGGATTGAGACAAAGCGGACAGGTCACTTTTGAGACAACTTGTTCAATTGCAATCTCAGCCATAGGGCCATTTCTGCAGTAGTAGAGAATTCTCACTCCCTTTAAACCAACGAGTGCCTTACAAATATCGCTAGGATCAACAAGGACGGGGGAGCCTACAACAGGCTTTGTTTTGGTAGGGTCGAACCAGAGCGCCCTGCCAACGTTTCCGTCGGTGGGTTTCTCTGGTCCGCCCTCCGAACCAGACTTGCGACTTCTACCGCATCCGGCTCTCTCTTCCAGCGTGGGTACCAAATCGCTTCCAGCGCATTCCAGGGAGACATCCTAAGATTCAGTCGCCGAAGTGCCTGGCTCCAGTTCCGCCAGCGAGGGTAGATTTTGGCGACGCCGTGAAATTGGAACGAATAATAACCATTCCGGCTTGGCTTTCGCTGGGTTTACCGGTATGGCTACTCAGGGGTTGAGGCCTTTTCGTTCTCGGCCAATTTGGTCACCAAAGTCAATAGGAAATATCTCCGCAGGTGCCCCACATGCCCACCGCCGCAGCGTATTAGGAGTTGAGCGGATTGAGCCAGATAAGTTCGGGGAAGCGCGCGAAATCGGAGTCAGCGCTGATGACAGCCAGGCCGTGCTCGATGGCGAGCGCGGCGAGCGCGGCGTCGCTGACCAGGTTGCCTCGCAGGTCGAGATCGATCACTAGCCGTGTAAGGATGTCTCGGTACCCGCGTCCCGGATCGGGCACCCACGCGGCGGGGGCGTCGAGCCAGTCGGCGACGAATGACCACGCATCAACTGGAGTGAGTGGGACGGGCAGGGCTCGCGGATGGGTGACGATGCGAACGAAGGCCAGCAGCGACTGCCAGGGCAGCCCGATTCGGCGCGAGCCGTTGAGTGCTTCTTCGAGCCAATTCCGAGCGGCGCTATGAGCTCGCGACCGTTCGTCGACGGCATAGATCAGGACGTTGGCGTCAACTAGCATCAGCGGGTCGCCACGCCATCGAGGATTTCGAGGGCGTCCGCGACGCTCGAGACGTCGACGCTTACCGAGAGCGGTGCTGTGCGCTGGCGGAACAGGGGATGTATGACCTGGGCAACCAGGCCTCGGCGAATCAGTTCGTTCACCGCCTCGGACATGCCAAGGTGTTGTTCGCGCCGCAGGGCCTCGATGGCCTGGGCGGTGTCCTTATCGAATTCTACTGTCGTCCTCATGCCGCTATTCTAGCACGTGCATGCTTGTAGTAACGCACGCATATGTTTGCTGCGTTTATGCCGCCAGCGGAATGCTTGTCAACTTTTGGGTCGTTGGCCAGGCGATAAGTACCGACTAAGTTACGAAGAAGTTGCAGCGGCGATAGCGTCAGTTTGCAGCGCAGAGGTGGTAGTAGCACTCGATCTATTTTGCCAGATTTGTTTTGCTTGGCTCACTGGAAATGGAGATGTTCACGCCAAAAATATCTCAGTTGTAAAGTCGCTTAGTGGCCTATGGTCGCTTTCTCTCGCATACGACCTTGTCTCCACTCTGTTCTAGGGTGTTCTATGGTGAGAATTCCATGGCGCTAAGACTAGCTGGGTCTACAACCGAACTATCAAGGCGCATGATCCTAGCATTCGGCTCGACTATTGGATTAAGCACAGTTGGATTAAGCACAGTTGTGGCGACCAAAATTCTAGACAAACTTATCGCCGCAACTGAGCTAATTTTGGTTGAACTAGTCAATGGTGCGCTATCGTTTGATGAAAATAAGACTAATAAAGTACTTAAAGTATTGAAACATCGATGGAATAACCTCGCGCTTCGGTAGATTTCTATTTTGATAAAGTTTTCTAAATAGAGTTGTGAACTTCCGCACCGTTACAGATGGGGCTTGCGGCCGCGTCTTTTGGTTGAGGTTGCCTAGTATCACTTCCATCAAGGCATCACGACCAACCGGTCTGATAACGATTATCGAGAGTGCAATATGAGCTCGCAAGCAAGTTTTCGCCTTGTGCGAATTTCAATGCTACGGGTAAGCGTACGTAAAGATCAGCTAATTTGGCGACTGCGATAGCGAAAATACTTTTTATGTGATTATTAGTTAGCCATTTCCAGGGAGATGGTTTATTGACCATGTTAATTTATCCACCTGGTAATTAGTTTTGAAAGTTGAATAATTTCTCTTTTACCAATGGGGCGTTTGGTAACATTTGCCACATCGGTAAGATTTTTGGAGGCGAAGATGGATCTTGTAGAGGCGATGCGTACACAAGGTACTTGTAGATATTTTCAAGATCGAGAGGTGCCAGACGACGTCTTGTTCAGGGCCTTCGACTCAGCACGATTTGGCCCACAAGGTGGAAATCGCCAACCGGTACGGTTCATAGTGGTGCGGGATAAGCAGAAAAGACAAGCACTCAAAGATTGGTATATCGGCCCGTGGCGAGCCTATTTAGCTGGCATTGGGAGCGGGGAAGTGCGTGCTGGTGCTCTGGATAAGACCGTTCAAGCCGCAGACTATTTTGCAGAGCACTTAGAAGAAGTTCCAGCGCTAGTAGTGGTCTGTGCCGAGGTGGATGGACTGCATCCAACTGATGCTGGACTTGGACGCATAAGCGTCGTTGGTGGAGGTTCCATATATCCAATAGTTCAGAATTTCCTATTGGCTGCTCGTGCCGAAGGGCTAGGAACTGCTCTAACGACCCTGCTGTGTATCTCAGAGCCCCAAGTAAAGGAGTTATTGAATGTTCCCGATGGCTTTATAACGGCCGCGACAATAGCCGTTGGATGGCCACTGAACCCCTTTCCAACTAAGTTGACCAGGATGGAGGTCTCGGATATGGTTCGTGTCGATGGCTTTGATGGTAGAAGTCTTAGTCGTGATTAGGAGCCAATG
This sequence comes from Acidithrix ferrooxidans, assembly GCF_000949295.1. Lineage (GTDB taxonomy): Bacteria > Actinomycetota > Acidimicrobiia > Acidimicrobiales > Acidimicrobiaceae > Acidithrix > Acidithrix ferrooxidans. Next base: position 12,582 of record NZ_JXYS01000062.1, on the reverse strand, counting down.
AATGGCCGACGAGATCAGAAGAACGACGAGTGGAATAGAGCTTAAACCCATATATGGTTATGGAGATATTCCAGAGGGTCATCGAGAGCTTCTTTCGACTTCGCCAGGCGAGCCCCCATATCTTCGTGGCGCATACCCAAAGATGTATCGCACAAAGCCGTGGAGGATCTTTCAACTTTCTGGCTTTGGGAATCCAATCGACGAGTCCGAGAGGATTAAGTTTTTACTGAGCCACGGTGAGAGTGGCTTTTTGATGGAGCACGACAGGATGACTGCGGATCATCTATATGACGTAGATAATCCCGAGGTGTTGGCGCGCAGTGGTGATGTGGGGCTAACTGGGGCAGTTATTTTGTCGATTCGTGACTTTGCGACGATTCTTGATGGAATAGATATTGAAAATACCTACGCGCACGCCGGTGGGGCAGTCGTACAGCACGGCCCGTTCGCGAATGCATGCTACTGGAATGTGGCGGCTAGTCGTGGTATTGATCTAAAGCGTCTGGCGGGCACCGGTCAATCTGACTTCAATTTGACATATTTGGGGTGTATCGCCAAGGAGCAGATTCCTCCACGCGATGGTTTGAGGTTGAATCTTGATCTAATTGAGTTTTGTCACCGAAATCTTCCCCGATGGGTTCCCGTTTCGATAGCCGCCTACAACGGGGCGGATTCCGGGCTAAATGCCAAAGAAGAGCTAGGGTTGCTCATGGCGAATGCCAAAGAGTACTTGGATGGAATTGTGGAGAGGGGCAATATTGAAGTTGCCCAAGTCGCAAGGTCTATCGGTGGCATCAACCTTCGAACGTCGATGGATATCTTTGAAGATATCGCAAAGCTTCGAGCGGCAAGGGTTATGTGGTCGAGGATGCTCAAAGAGCGCTACGGAGTCGACGACGAGCGTGCTCGCCAACTTAGAATTCATGTAGTCACAGCTGGATCAGCTATGACCTATCAACAACCCCTAAACAATATCGTTCGAGGCACTTTGATGGCTCTGGCCGCGGTCTTGGGGGGTGCTCAATCTTTAGGGGTCTCTGGTTACGATGAAGCCATCACAATTCCAAGTGAGCATGCGCACCAGATGTCGCTTCGAATTCAGCAGATCCTTCAAAACGAATCAAATTTGACTTCAGTCGTTGACCCACTTGGTGGGTCATATTTAATTGAGAGCCTCACTGGCCAACTTGTTGAGGAAGGGTTTGGAGTCTTCGATGAGATTGTAGCCCAGGGTGGTTATATCGCCACTCTAGAGTCAGGGTGGTTATACAGGAGGGCAGTAGCAGGATCAAATGAGGCCGCATATGACATTGAGACCAACCGTGTGGCAAAGGTCGGAGTTAACTGCTTTATGGATGACGTCTCTCCATATGAGATTGAGGCCTTTGAAGCCCCGCGAGACGCCTTTGACAATGCGATGGAACGACTCGTTGACTTGCGAGCAACAAGAGATCAAAAGGTACTTAGGGACGCCCTTGTAGGGCTCGAAGAGGCATGTGTGTCCTCTTCGAATATAATGCCGGCAATGATGGCCGCAACAGAGGCTGAAGTATCCTTAGGTGAGATTGGCGCGGTCTTTAGAAGTTCGTTTGGAAGCTGGGAGGTTCCATTTGACTTTTAACCAACCACCTCCTTATTCGCCTAGAGTCGTGATGGCAAAGACGAGTTTAGATGGCCATTGGAGAGGAATCACCATCGTCGAACACGCCCTGCGAGAAGCGGGTTTTGAGATTGTGCTTTTAGGTATGGCCACTAGGGACGAGATAATGAGTGCAGTTATCCAGGAGGACCCTGACCTGGTGGGGTTAAATGTCGGTGGACGTCTGGATTTGGTATTGTCGCTGGTCGATGAGATCGCTAAGTTGGAGTCGCCACCACCAGTTATAGTTGGAGGAATCATTACTCCATCTGCTAAGAGGACCTTAGAAGCCCTTGGTGTTGACGCATTTCCTCCGGGGTCAAAGTTGACTTCGATCGTCGAGGCAGCTAAAAGATTGACAAATTTTAATTAATTTTTTCCAAGGATGGACTTTGTCTGTTCTAACTAGATCAAAGGTGGAGTCACAGTGAGTCGTTATAAGGATACAATGACGCGCGCGAGCCTCGCCGATCAGTTAAGGCGCAATGCCTTGCACTTTGGCGATCGCCAGGCGGTGGTTTCTTACGATTTGAATTCAAATAGGAGTGTTATGACCTATTTGGAACTCGATAACTATTCCGACAAGGTGGCAAGTGCACTGAGCCAAGCTGGAATGGAAATCGGAGATCGAATCTGTGCAATTGCTAAGAACTCTTTGGACTATGTTGCTCTTTGGTATGGCGCACTGAAGGTAGGTATGCCATTATCTGGAGTAAATCCACTGTTGACCCCTTTGGATATTGAGGATCATTTTGCCTCACTGAGGCCTCGTGTTCTCTTTGTTGATCGCGTGTTTTTGGAGAAGTACGAAGGTGTGATCAAAGATGCACACTCTATTGAATTGGTGGTCATCGCTGATAGAGATGGGGACTATAAAGGCAAGCTAAAGCGAACACAAAAGTTGGTCGATCTATCGCATTTTGATACGATGGCTCCATTTGTCCCTAATCGAGAGGCAGGCGAAGATGATATAGCCATGATCGTTCTCACCAGTGGTACCGAGGCAAAACCTAAAGGGGTGATGCTTTCAAATCGAAATTATCTGATTGCCACTATTCCCTCGTGGAGCATCGACCTATCTTTGACGCGTGATGATCGGTGGTTGTTCGTAATGCCCTTCTTTACAATGGCGGGAATTGGAACCATGACTACTTTAACCCAAGTGGGAGCAACTGTAGTTTTGCCAGCAACTATCGATCCCGATAGGGCAATTGCCCTGATTCTGTCCGAGAAGATAACGATAATGGCCCAAACTCCAACTTTTTATCTTGCTATGTCAAAGAGTTTGAATTTTACAAATGCAACGGTCTCCACCTTGGCCAGAGCGATAACTTATGGCGGTTTGGTTCCCAAAGCAATGCTAGATGCCTGGTCGGCGGTCCATCCGAAGATTCTATGGGGCACCTATTGGAGTCAATCTGAATTGGCTCAAGTAGGGACTTCGGGGTGGTTTCATACCATGGAAGAGATTCCAGATAGAGATCCTTCTTGGATTGGACGAGCGATGCCCGCACTTGAGATTCGGATTGTCGACCCAGATGGAAACGATACCAATGTCGGTGAAGCTATCGCTCGAAGTCCAGGGATTACAAGTGGTTATTTCAATGACATTGATCGAAGCGAGAAGTTGTTTGGCGATGGTTGGCTTCACACAGGAGATGTGATGAGAATCGACTCGTCGGGAAATCTGTTTTTTGTCGATCGCTTGAAGGACGTAATTAAAACCGGAGGCTTTAATGTCTCATCAGTTGAGGTTGAACGCGTTATCTCTCAACACCATGGTGTTGAGAGAGTGGCAGTGGTGGGTGTTCCTGATCCCTATTGGTCAGAGGCGATAACAGCCTTTGTCGTCTTGCGAGATAACGTTGTATGTGAAGTCGATGAGATTTCGGCCTTTGCTAGAGAACGACTTGCGTCATTCAAAGTACCCAAGTCGATTCGTATCGTCGATCTCTTACCCACAGATTCTCAAGGTAAGGTCCTAAAGAGAGTCTTGCGCTCGCTTTAGATTAATACCTAACTGCAATATCAGTTGTGGAAATTTGATCTGGCCATAGAGTAATTTGCAACTAAGAGCCCAATTGTTTGAGGGAGTTTTGTGTTCTTAGAGATCATTTCCTGAATATGAAAGATTGAAACTCTTATTTACCAGGGGAAAGTCGGGTACGATAGTGTTGGTCATGGCAATTGGAAGGCTGGGCCAATTGAACCACGAGGGATCGACTATCTTAGCATTGGTTATAATACCGTCTTTGATCTCGACTCGATGAGCAATAGTGCCTCTCCAACCTTCGACGAGAGAAAAGCCGCTTTCCCTAGGAGGCGTTGACACTTGTGCGATGGGTTCTTCAACCCTTAGAAAGCGGGCGAGCTCTCTAATGTAAGAGACCGATGCCCTTATCTCATTCACCCTTTGCAGGAACCGACTATTTACGTCTCCGGTTTCTAGGGTTGATGCCGTAGGTCCAATTGTCATAAAGGGATGGTCGATTCGGGCATCTACCTCTATGCCGCTCGCTCGGGCCACAACCCCAAGACAGCCCATCTCTTTTGCTTGGGCCACGCCCAAGATTGCGGTTCCATGGAACCTATCTCTTACCATTGAATGGTTGGTGAGTATCTCGATCAGCTCTTCAAATTTTGAGGCAATTCGATCGATTCCAATCAGATCGAGGTGATCGGAGATCTTAACTGTCCCTACTCCAAGGGTTCCTCGAAGTAGGCGACTTTGGGTTAGAGACGAATTGAGGCGCATCATCTCCTCTTTGAGATCTAGCGCTATTGCATTTCCCCAAGAAAACCCTACGTCGTTGGCGAGTGCTCCGATATCTCCTATGTGGTTGTAGATTCTTTCAGCCTCCAGAAGGATCGCTCTGGCACTTGCAACTCGGGTCGGTACTGTGATTCCAAGGGCATCTTCGATCGCCATTGTCATAGCTAGGCTATGGCCAAATGACGTATCACCTGAAATCTTTTCAGCGAGAGTTATCGCTTCAGCTGGAGTCTTGCCTACAAATAGTTTTTCTAGCCCCTTATGGAGAAACCAGAGGCGGATTCTAAGGCGTATGACAGTCTCACCTAATGCGAAGAAACGGAAGTGGCCCGGTTCGATCATTCCAGCATGGATAGGACCAACTGGAATTTCATAGATTCCACTTCCGGCTACCTCTTGGAAGGGGTAGCCAACTTGGCGATCTGATTCGAACTTGGGTTTTTCTTGGCTCGAGATCATGGGGTACCATTCTTCTGGCCAATGGCCATGGCGTACAAGCCTCTTTGGTAGAGGATGATTCAGCGGAATAATCCCGTAAAGGTCGGCCATCTCACGTTCAAATCGGGATGCCGAAAAGCTGATTTTGGCCAGACTTGGTAGTTCGGGTCGCTCTCTTTTTACCTCTAATTGGATCTCATGGCGTCGATCGGGGTTTTTCCCCACCAGACAATAGGTAACAAGAATAGTTTGAGGAAGTGGCTTAGCACAAACAAGGCTAAGGCGATAGCCCTCATTGAGATAAAAGGCGACTCGACCCAAAAGACTATCGGAGTCGGTGGCTTCGCTGCTTCTAATTACCGAGATTCCGCTAGTGATTTGATGAAGCTGCTGATTTATAGAATTCGTCACAAGCTCACTCCAATGGCATTGGCTCCAGCGCGCGCAATGGTGGTTACATTTGGGCCATCGATTCCTAAAAGAAGCGATAGAAGGCTTGCTCCAAAGAGCATTAGAGTCGCTCTTGTTTTAATTGAAAATGGCCTTGTATCTTGACCTGGGCCAACTGGGCCAAAGAGCATGGCGATACCATGGCGATAGATCGAGATAGCAGCTATCAAAAGTGCGCCAGCGACGATTATCAATGCGATTATGTCGTGGGATCGAATCAACCCAAAGGCAATCGAGGTCTCTCCTCCAAAGAGAAGAAAGGGAGGAAATCCCAAGATTCCAACTGTTCCAATGATCGCGAAGGTGGCAAGGATTGGACTTCGATGCGATAGGCTTCGAAGCGAATCGATAGAGGTATCACCTAACTCGTCATAGATGTGGCCGGTTGTAATAAAGACGATTCCTTTGGAGATACCATGGCCAACGATTTGGATTATAAGTCCATAGATAGCGATCTTGCTTCCAACTGCAATTCCAACTGCTATAAGGCCCATGTTTTCCAGTGACGAATAGGCATATAGGCGTTTGTAGTCCTTTTGGCGCACAAGCAACATCGCCGCTATGACTATGGTGGCTACTCCCATCGTCATAAGAACGTCGCTAAAGACTTTGTGGCCGATGCTGAGGCGACTGATCTCTGAGATGCGAAGTAGGACTCCGCCGGCAACGCTAAGCAAGACACCACTCATGAGTGCAGAAACAGGCGCTGGCGCTTGGGAGTGAGCGTCGGCTAACCAAGTATGAAATGGAAAGAGACCAACTTTGGTGGCGTATCCAATGAGCAGTAGTCCAAGGCCCAAAGTGGTCGCATTGTTTCTCATGTGTGAGGCATTTTTTACCAAGTCGTGAATGACTAAGGCGTTGGCTGGACTCATTCCGGAGTTGATCGCTGAGAAATATAAGATAACGGTTCCAAAAAAGGCGATTGTTATTCCAAAAGAGCAGATGATTACATACTTCCAGGCGGCCTCTGAAGCTTTGGTGGTGGCTTTGTGTGCAACTAGGAATGCTGTAGATATGGTGGTGGCTTCAATTCCTACCCATGTAAGTCCCAGATTGTCCGATACGACAGCTAGCGTCATCGCTGCAATAAAGATCTGCATTGCCATGGCGTAGCCCTTGTTGCTTTGAACGAGTTTGGTTTGATCACCGGGATGGCGCTCGAGATATTCACGACTGGCAAGGATTGCCATCGTCGAGACAACGCAGGTAAGCCCCAGCAAGATAGCTGTTAGAGCATCTCCAGAAAGAAGGTTATGAAATTGTAGGAGTTTTCCGTGGCGTGAGTCAAGGTATATAACCACTGAGGCGACTCCTATCGCCAGGACGCTAACAACTTCCATTTTTTGGGTGGCACCGTTCCACCCAAAGAAATAGAGTGCCACCGATACAAGGATCGGTAGAAGCACGATTAAACCAAGTAGATCGGATGCGTTCATTCGTGCAACTCCCTTAGTTCTGCAATATCCATACTCTGTGTCTGACTCCTCATATTGGATGCCAGGGCGACCAGGACAAAGATCAAAAGAAGAACGTCTAATAGCGCGCCAGATTCAACTACCAATGGAACTCCTTCGGTTAGGACGAAGGCACAGGCCGAAATTGCGTTGTCAAAGAGGGCAAAGGCGATCAATTGAGTTGCGATGCGCCTTCTAGTTACAATGAGAAAGACGGCTATTAGCAGTGCGGAGACTCCAACAGGAAGGCTTGCGATCCGTTTGGTCGGATTTAGAGCCACCAACGGCTCTGTCAATATGTATGCAAATGCAGTTATTGCTGCCACAATCAAGATTGAAGCAGTCGTATTTACAACGCGAGTCGACTCCCATTGGTCGCCTGAATGAGGAATTGCCCTTGCGATTATGGTGGGAATTCCATATGCTCGCACTAGCAATATCACAATAGAAAGGCCAATTAGCGCAGCGTCCTTGGCATAGATACCACTGAGTAGCCCCAACAAAAAGAGCGCAATTGCATTCGCGCGTAAGAGTCGGACTTGCCCAAAGAGACTTTTTCTCCAGGCAATGGCCATGGTGAAAAATAAAAAGGCGCCAATGTCAAAGTAAAAGAGGCTGGTAAAGGATCCCACAGACATATCTAGAACTCCTAAGCCTTGATGACCGGTAGAAAATATGATGCAGTGACGGCTAGAAAGCCAAAGACAAAGGATCCAGCTAGAAGCTCCGGAACCCTAAAGAGGCGTAACTTGGCTAAGAATACCTCCACAAATGCCAACAGACCAGCCAAAAGGGAGACCTTTATGACAAGTGCTACGATCCCCAAGATGATCGATCCGACAGAGGAGGTTGAATATGAGATGCCAATTGGAAAAAATAGGTTTACCACAAGGCCAATCAGGATAACCAACCTCATGGAAGAGGCCAGTTTTACCATTGCCAATTTTGGTCCATTTACCTCTAGTACCATCGCTTCGTGGATCATGGTGAGCTCTAGATGTGTCGATGGATTGTCTATTGGTATCCTGCCAGCCTCGGCAACGACGACGATAACAAGGCCAATTAGCGCTAAGGCACTCTGTGGCGAGGCGATCTGTTGCGGATTTGAGAGGGTTGCATGCACGATCTTGAAGATATTGGATGAGTTTGCCCGAATTGAAAGCGCATAGATGGCCATAAGTATGCTTGGCTCTATAAGTGCGGCCACCATAAGTTCACGACTGGCTCCCATTCCTCCAAAGGCTGTGGCGGTATCGAGTCCGCCAAGGCCGAGGGCAATTGTTCCAATCAGTAGGATTCCTACCACCCAGAAGAGGTCGTAGTTAGATGAGCCCGGAAGTTTGAGGGCAATTAGCGGAATTATGGCAGATAAAACCAGGGTGGATACTAAATAGATCGCCGGTGCTAGCGCGAAGGCGCTCCCAGTTCCAATCGGGTTGATCTCTCCCTTTTTGAGGAGTTTGCCAAGTTCTCGAACACCTTGAAGCAAGGAAGGTCCTCTTCTTCCTTCGGCTTTAGATTTGATCTTGATCATGAGTTGGCCAATTAGTGGCGAGATCACTACGATTAGCGTGATCTGAAGGATGAGGGAAAGATAACTCAATGTGTCACCACCATTACTACGGCAAATCCCAATCCACCGAGCATTAAATACCGAATGAGCGATCCATTGTGAAAGCGTCGGAATTGACTAGCGACAAGATCTAGAGCTCTGGCCAATCGATTCCAGAGGGCGGTCTCGATAGCGTCATGAGGAGACTCTCGGAGATCTATTCGTTTTACGATTAGATCAAGTGAATCAAAGGCGTCGGTCTCGATATCTCGACGAGGAACCAAGATGTCCGAGAAGATCCGCTCTAGGGGTTCAGCAAATGAGGTTGCGGTATATTGCATCTTAGGGGTCAATTCTTTGGCTCCACAGCCCCAACGAATCTCATCTAGTGGCTGTGGTCTCTTCGAAGCGGTGAAGCGTCGGATTAGATAGATCGCAATTGCACCCACTATAAATAGAGCCGCACCTATGCTAGGAAAGATCGCAGACGAAGTGGTGGTAATAGAGATGCGAGATCCAAGGGCGATTCTGGGATAAACCCCGCTGATTGATTCGCTCAGATGAAGGATGACAAAATTTATCACACCCGGATCAAATGCGAGACCAAGGTTGGCGATCATAAGGGCGATTATTGAGGTCGACATGGTCGTAGATGATTCGTGGGCTTCGCCTGCTCTCTTGGATCTTGGCGTACCTAAAAATCCAATTCCAAATGCTTTGACCATAGTTAGCACGCTCAATCCAGCGGTAAGTGCTACTACACCAAGAGCAATAGGACCGATGAGGACCAGGGAGCCAATATCTCTTGGAAGATGAATAATTGTTTGAAGCAGGAGCCACTCTCCAATGAAGGCACTTCCAAATGGGAGACCAGAAGCCGAGAGGGCCGCTATTCCAAAGCCAACCGTTGATACCGGCATTATTTTGGCGAGTCCACCAAGTTGATCGAGGTCGGTTATACCGATTTCGCTTTGAATCGAGCCGGCTACTAAAAAAGCTAGTCCCTTGAATAGGCCATGGGCAACAAGGATCAATACGCCAGCCCCAAGTGCTTCGGCGGCCAAATTGGGTAGGTGAAGGATCCTAAAGAGTTGAAATAGCCCTATCGCTATGAGGGCTAACCCCATGTTTTCAGCCGTTGAATAGGCAAGAAGCACCTTTAGATCCTTATTAACTGAGGCCTGAAGGATTCCATAGATGGCAGTAATTGATCCAAATACGATCAAGGTTATCGCCCACCACTTAGCCCCGGTCCCCAAAGAGAGGATACAAAACCTAATTATGCCGTAGATTCCAAGGCTCACCATTGCACCGCTCATTAGGGCTGAAGCTGGTCCAGGCGCTTGGGGATGTGCCTTTGGGAGCCAAATATGAAATGGTACAATACCAGCCTTGGAGCCAAAGCCAATTAAGGCTAACAGAAAGGCCAGGGATCTAAGAGTGTTCGAGTCGCGGCTACTTAGGGCCGAAAGGCCAGCTAATGGGGTTCCTGGGTGCGATGCGGAGATAATTGCCAAAGCGACAAGAATCGCCATCGCTCCCAGTTGTGTCATTGCCAGATAGACAAAGGTAGCGCGTCGACCGCTTTGATCATTGGGGTGGGCGGCGACTAGGGGTACTGAGGCTAGAGCCATCAACTCCCAGAAAAAAAAGAAGGTAGGAGTAGAGTTGGCGAGCGGAACGAGAGCCATAGTGAAGATGAAGATCGGTATTGCTATGACGGTTGTTGTTGGAAGATGATTTCTTCGCAAGTAACCATAGAGGTGGGGTATGACCATTACCCCAAGGGAGCCTGAGATCAAGAGAAAGACCCCAGAGAGAGGATCTGTTGCGAGTTTTAAGCCATATATTGCTAGAAATAAGTTCGTTGAGCCATGCCAAGGCGGTCGAGTGATCGCTAAAAGGGCGATGGTGGTAGCAGAAATAGCAACCAATGCGCTAAGAGTGCAGATCATAATGACAAAGAAACGACCCATTGGGTCAAATCTTTTTTTGATTTGGTCAGATTCGACTGCTTTTGGATTGGTTATTTGGGACGATATCATGCTTTTGCGATCCGCCGGAGTTCGGCGATTATCGACTTGGGCTCGGGAGGACAGCCTCGAATTTGAAGGTCGACCTCTAAAAACTCACCTACAGCTCCCTCAACTCCATATCCATCGCCAAGGCCGTTGCAATTGATCGCGCAATCTCCGAGTGCAATGACTACCTTGGGAGCGGGTGTGGCTCGATAGGCATCCATAAGTGGTGCTGCCATGTTGGAGGTAACTACTCCTGTGACTATCAGACCATCGCTATGGCGTGGGGATGCAGTCAGAGAGATTCCATAGCTCTCTATGTCGTAGATTGGCGCGAAGCAGAGGCCGAGTTCAACTTCACATCCGTTACAGCTACCGACGTCAACGTGACGCAACACCAGCGATTTTGAATTAATGTCGGGGCGAATAAAGGTTTCAGAGTCGGGTAGGGGTTCGGTTTGGGTTGTAGTTTTTCTACCCAACACAGCTCTAAGTAGATTATTTTCTTTCTTATTACGACTTTCTGATTTCGTCGATTCTTCGTTGCTCATTAAGTGGCCTATGACTGTTGAAGATCTTTTAGAAGCGAGGTGGCGTTGGTTAGGACCTCGGTAAGGATGTGTCTGGCGACTTTTAAGAGATCGCCAACCTCTGGGTGAACTATTGAGTAAGTCACTGTAGACCCTGATTTTTCTGAGACTATGAGCCCAGCTCGCCTTAGCACCCCTAGTTGTTGGCTTAAGTGAGAAGCTTCAGCGCCGATCTCGGCCATGAGTGCCGAAACGGTCATCGACTCTTGGGTCAGAAGCTCCAAGATACGGATTCTCATCGGGTGTGCCATCGACTTAAAGAACTCCGCTTTAAGTTGGTGAAGAGGTGTGCTCATTGAAACTCTCTTTTATCATATGATGAATTTGTAAATCAATACTTTAAGTATAGCATCAAGTTAGCAACCCTTAAGTTAGGTATGTGTTGAATTTCTATGGACGATAAAACCAAAGCATGACCACAGTCAGGGTTGCAACAGTTGGCACAAAGATGTTCTATAACGATATGTAATGAACTTGCGTGAGTGGGCGCTGTCCCAAGGTATACATCCTCAAACGGCATATAAGTGGTATCGTGCCGGTACTCTGCCTGTTCCTGCGCGTAAAGTAGGGCAACTCATATTGGTGGGAGATCTAGAGTCTCAACCGTCCGTATCTAAGTCTGCCGTCATATATGCACGGGTGTCTTCTGCCGATCAGAAGCCCGACTTAGATCGCCAGGTTGCCAGAGTTCTTACCTGGGCTACAGAGCACGGGTACTCAATAGATCGCGTAGTAACCGAAGTTGGTTCGGCCCTTCGCAGACATAGGCGAAAGTTTCTGTCGTTACTTAAAGACCCAACAGTAGACACGATTCTGCTACAGCATAGATACCGCTTCTGTCGGTTTGGAGCTGAATATATAGAGGCTGCACTTGAGGCTCAGTCCAGGAAATTGGTTGTGGTAGATCCAGCCGAGGTAGACGATGACTTAGTGCGTGATGTCACGGAGCTACTCACGTCTCTCTGTGTTCGCCTCTACGGTCGCAGTTCGGCTGCTAACAAAGCTCAGCGTGCTATTGATGCGGTGTGCTCATGATCGCGATAATGCGGACAAAAGCACAGGCTCAAAGAGTATCCGAACTAACTGGGTGTAAAGTTCTTCTTGACGAAGGTAAACCAACAAGGAAGATATCGCTCACCGGAGATTTCGAGCAATACCGAGATGAGTTAGAGTCAGTCAGCGTACTATTTGCAGTTATGTGACGATACCGGCGAGAAGGTTCCGACTGGTTGGACGGTCACAGGGGCTTCGTTTGAGGTACAGTGGCCAAAAGACCCGCAGTCAGCCTCTCTTGTCTGGTCTCACTTCGGAGCCAGAAGAGTCGCCTACAACTGGGCACTAGCCAAAGTCAAGTCGGATATGGATGCCAAGAAAGAGAACTCAGACCATAAATCGACACCGTGGACTCTTGAGGCACTTCCTAAACGGTGGAACCAGGAGAAGAACGAGGTCGCGCCCTGGTGGGGAGATAACTCCAAAGAGGCGTATGCCTCTGGTATAGCTGACCTAGTTCGCGCGCTATCTAACTGGTCTAGCTCTAAACACGGCAGACGAAAGGGTAGAAAGGTCGGCTTCCCGAAGTTCAAGTCCAAGAGAAAAGACCGCAACAGAGTACGTTTTACGACTGGCACTATGGGTTTTGAGGACGATCATCGAACAATCGTG
>NZ_JXYS01000061.1 GCF_000949295.1 Acidithrix ferrooxidans | reverse complement strand
GGTCAGAGAATGACGCAGGTCAAGTTGGAGTTACATCCACAAAAGACCAAAATCGTCTATTGTAAGGACTCCAACCGTAAAGGAGAGTTCGAACAAATACGCTTTGACTTTCTAGGATTTACCTTTGCACCACGCTACGCCCGCAATAAGTTCAAGCAGCAGTTTAACAACTTCCTGCCAGCGGCTTCAGATAAAGCGGTAGAAGAAATGGGCAGAGAACTTAGGCGGTTTCGTATTCACCTCCAAACAGGCCAAACCATAGCCGAACTCGCCAGGCTTTACAACCCGGTGATCTTAGGCTGGATCAACTACTATGGACGCTTCTACAAATCCAGATTAGGCCAACTCCTCCGTCGTATCAATATCTATTTGATTAGATGGGCACGCAAAAAGTACAGGCGACTTAGCATACGAGCAAATGCTTGGAAATACCTATCTCAAATAGCCGAACGTGAACCCAATCTTTGGGCTCACTGGTCATTTGGGGTAATACCAAAAGTCGGTTCGCTAGGAGCCGTGTGAATTGAGAGGTTCACGCACGGTTCTGTGAGAGCGGGGAGGGGAAGTTCCTCCCCGCCACTCGACAAATTCCCGGAAAATCGCACCAATTGGCTGCTTTAGCCATTGGCCAAAGGCCCTCTGGGGCAACTGGGAGCCTTCCACGTTGGTTTTCATGGCACAAATAAGCCATGGCGTGAAAGTTTGGATGAACAACTTGCATAAAACCGTTAGTCTGGATTCATGTCCCAGGGTTCAAAAATTAGTAGTTCTGCTTCCAGTCCTTCAATTGATTGGAAAAATATCCTCGGAACCTTGATGGCGGGTCAATCTTTGACCTATGAAGAGTCATACAGTGCGATGATTTCGTTGCTTGATGGAGAGCTCAGTCCGATTATTGCATCAGCGTTTTTGGTGGCGATTCGAGCCAAGGGAGAGACCGTCCAAGAGATGACAGCCATGGCGAATGCCATGGTTGATGAGGCAGTCATGTTGGACTATCCTCATGACTTGATAGATACCTGCGGTACCGGTGGTGATCAAAAACACACAGTCAATATCTCAACTATGGCGGCCATCGTTGTGGCTTCTAGTGGAATTAAGGTGGCAAAACATGGAAATCGAGCTGCATCATCGCTTTCTGGTTCTGCTGACGTCCTAGAGGCTTTGGGTGTTCGAATAGATTTGGGTCCCACCCAAGTACGTCGTTGCTTAGATGAGACAAATATTGGTTTTTGTCTGGCGCCTCGATATCATCCGGCAATGGCAAATGTAGTTCCCGTCAGACGGGGACTTGGCGTTCCGACATCATTTAATTTTCTGGGGCCTCTAGTCAATCCAGCCAAAGCCAAGCGGCAGGTAGTTGGCGTCTTCAATGGTTCAATGTTAAAGACGATGGCGGAGGTCTTGTCCAAATTGGGATCAGAACATGCTCTCGTGGCCCACAGCTATGACGGCTATGACGAATTGTCAACAACTTCGCCAAATTATGTTGTAGAACTTACCCGCGACGGAGATTCGAGCGCAATTTTTGACGAGTATGTTTTGGATGCTATGGACTTTGGTCTTCGCAGATGCGATCCAAAAGAGCTTCTCGGGGGTGACGCAAGCTACAACGCATCGATCCTACTTGAATGCTTAGATGGCAAGCAAGGCGCGGTGCGAGATATCGTAGTGTTAAATTCTGGGGCAGGAATCTACGTTGGTGGGGGAGCACGCTCCATCGCCGACGGAATTGAGATGGCTCGAGAGTTCATTGACTCGGGTCGCGCTAAAAGAACCCTTGAAGGATTTATTGCCACTTCCAACATGTCATAGTTTTTCCTGCGACTAGCGAAGGATCATTTTCAAGTTTGAGGCACCATTGAGAAGTGGGTACCTTGGATTAGCGTTGTCGTACCTCTTGTTAGAAGTTGGCGAAAATGAACGGTGCGAAAGAAAAGTCGGTAGTGCTAGCGGAGTCGACGTGGTAAGGACTTCCCAATCATTGACCCTTGTTATGTACTTCCAGAGTAGCCATAGTTCATCAAACGTCTCAGGGTCGGGTGTACCATTTGGGCGCGCAAGCTTTGGCGGATGATCGCCTCTATTTGGTAGCGGTGTGCCTGATGTAATTTTTATTTGAGAACTTCCTGCTAGAGTGGAGATCTTTTTTATCTCTTTGACGGATATATCTATCTGCCCGAAGCTCAAGAGCAGACGAACGTCTTGTGAGGAAGCGTAAAGCTCAAGTATTTCGATCTCTTGGAGGTAGCAGGTTATCCATTGGCGAAGGATACCTTTGATTAGATAATCGGAACCCCTGCGGAGCAACTCGGCTCGTTCGAATTCACATGATGAGGCTAGGGTCATCATCTTTATGTGAAGGTGGTGACTTAGGTATTGTAGAATCCGTAGCGTCTCGTTTGATTTACCATTTGGCGCTGTTGGCTTTGGGGATGTCAAAAGTTCAGTGATTCCTGTGATAATATCAAAATCTTCTTTTGTATTATCTCGCGAGAATAGGTTGGGTTCTAAGATCGACTGCAACGCGAAATTGGCAAGTTTCGCAGATGCAGAAGATCGGAAAGGACCAATCGCTTGGCTATCGGATGACCACTGGGGACTACTCAATCGTCGTATTGGCAATTTGTTCGTCTTGCCTTTGGTGGACTTCCTATTTATAGGAAGCTCAATATAGCAGAGGTTGGATGCCTCAATTTTTCCCAAAGAGTTAAATCGAGGGCGTAGCTCAGCAATGAGTTTTGACTCAAGAAGTAGGGCCTCAAGTTCCGTGGCAGTGGTCGCAATGCCTACTGAGGCTAATGAGCCGAGCATGGGGTCTACCTTTTTTCTACTGTCTGAATTGAAGTAGGAACGAAACCTCTCATTGAGGTTGGTTGACTTCCCAACATAGCTGACCTCTCCGAGTTGATTTTCAATCCAGTAGACTCCGGTTTTTCTTGGAATGTAGTTGCAAATCCTAAGTTTTTTGGCATGCCTGTCGCCTATAAGATTTGGCAGTGCTTCAAACTCTTCCAGAAAGACAACTCCATAGCTCGACGAGCGCTCGATGAGGAGATGAAGTAGATCCACGGTGGCAAGTACGTCAGCCATAGCTCTATGGGCTGGCTGGTGATCAAGTTTTAGGGCACCAGCAATAGTGGACAACTTGAAATTTGGAACTTCACCGCGCAAGAGCCGTCGGGAGAGAGTCAAAGTGTCAATTGTCGCGTTATCAATCTTGGCACTTGGCCAATATCTCGAGACCGCTGCACCTAAAAACGAGAGGTCGAACCTTACGTTATGGCCTACAACCACGGTATCTTCTGTCATCTCATAGAAGCGAGTTATAGCCTCTTCAAGCGAGGGTGCTCGCTCAAGCATTGCAGGTCGGATGCCTGTCATCTCGCTTATAAATGGAGTGATCTCTCCTTTTATCGCCACTAGAGTTTCGTAAGAGTCAATCACCCTACCTCCTTGGACCACAACGGCAGCGATCTCGGTGATCTCGTTGTCGATCGCTGAAGTGCCGGTGGTCTCGACGTCGACCACTAGAAACTTGATTTTATCGAGGTAGGAATCTTGATGGTGAAATTCAAGTTGCATTGTCTGCGTCCCGGTGATATCTAGATAGAACATACGTACGACAATATCTTAGGCTTGTAATATCTGAGATGGTGTTGGTGGAGCCAAGTCAGATGAAAGTCTTGATAGCTTTTCGCATTTGGAGCAAATGTTTTTTGTAGCTGGCTTGGTCGTCGTCGCTTTATGGATCAAAGTTTTCACGAGTTTCAATTTGGCGGTTAGACTGAAAGGTCGTGTAGTGTTTCATCTTGGTTGCGTTGATTGTAGGACTTCGAGGTACCCTTGATTCGAACTGCGGAGTTGTAATGACTCTTGTTGAACGGTTGTTCTTCTCAAGATAAGAGCATTTCTGACGAAGTTTGAAGGGTTCGAGTTATTAGTAGGTGGCATCGCAATGATAGATTTGAGGCGCTTTGGTCCTCTTCGCTTATTTTGCGGTTATCCCCAGAGCCGTGCTTTGAAGTTCGATTGGCGCTGCTCCTAGTTGAAGCGACACGTCAGAGGCCTTAAAAGGTCTCTATTTTACAGGTTTATTTTTAGATAGAAACGAAGATTTTGCCACTATGAGTTCCGTTCAAATGCCTAAATATCGTTGTGATAACTGTGGCAATAAGACCAGATTTGACGTTGTAGCTTCGGAGCGATCGAAGTCTTTCTTCCATTACAGCCTTGGGGGAGAACTTGGTATCGAATCTCGTGAGGTTTTGGAGTTTGTTGTAGAGTCGGTTACTTGCCGATGGTGTGGTTCGAATAAGTCCGTAGTCGACGATAGTGCCGAAGTTGCAGCATCTATAGAGCAGTGACTTTTCTAGGTTGAGCTCAAATTAGGTGAAAGATCTCGCTTGCTACTAAAGCGCTGCCAAGACTTTAGCCTGTGTATTGGTCGGAAGCTATTTATCAAAGAGAACCATGAGGAGCCGTCAGGGACGGCTTATCTCTAAGTTGTTAGATTCATGATGACATTGGTCATGATTGCGATCGAAAGTTTTCACATTCATTTAGGATTAATAACATCTAGATAGTGTTAATTACTGGCGTGGTGGATTACGGACTTGGGCCACAAGTATGGCCTTTGTTCACCATGGTAGGTATTGAAGAATTGAGTTAGGGCAGGAATAGATGGCGAGCGAACTAACTGTAGAGTTGACTACTAAGAAAGAGCGATCCAAGCCAAAGCCGTGGCAGATGGCCAAAGTCACCGATATTATTGTCGAGACACCAGAGACAAATACCCTTCGAATTGCAGTGCCTGAGGCGGATCCGTTCCTTCCAGGTCAGTATTACAATATTAGAATTCCAATTGAAGGTCGTCCTCGCCCTATTCAAAGAGCATATTCAATCGGATCATCTCCGCACCCGGATTCCTCAATAATCGAGGTAGGCATCAGGGAGACTCCAGGAGGTCTGGTGTCGCCGGTTCTGGTGCGACAAGTGGCACCGGGAGACCTTTTGGAGGTACGTGGGCCCTACGGTGCTTTTACTTGGACCCAAAGTGATGGTGGTCCCGTGCTTTTGATTGGGGCAGGTTCTGGTGTTGTGCCTTTGATGGCCATGATTCGATATCAAATTGCTATGGGTACTTCAATTCCTATGCATCTTCTTTTTTCGTCCAAAAGTTACGAATATGTTATCTATGGTCGGGAGTTAGAGGAACTAAGCGCCGAATATGACTGGCTAGAGGTGAGCCATTCATTTACGCGTGATCCGGATGACGCTAGGGCGAGATACCATCGTCGCATCGACGCTCAAATGCTTGAAGAGATATATGGTGAAGTATCCGCTCGCGTTGCTTATATATGTGGGCCTCCTGAGGTGGTAGACCTCTCTGAAGAGATTCTTCTTCGGTTGGGAATGGACCCAGATGGTGTGCGTACGGAAAAATACGATTGATCTATGACCATCTTGGTGGATAGACCAATGTGGGAGTTTCGTGGGGTGATGCATGCGCATTTAATCTCGGATCATTCGCTTGTGGAACTACACGATTTTGCATTCATGCTTGGGTTTCCTGAACGCGCTTTCCAAGGAGATCACTATGACATTCCGGACTTTCTGATAGACGCAGCCCTGGAACTAGGCGCACAACAAGTGGATTCTAGGGAGCTTGTGCGACGGTTGAAGCTATCTGGACTTCGACTAAGTCCAAAGCAAAGAGACAGGGGCGGTCACTCCTAGTACCTGTAATCACTCAAGGCACGTGGATAGCAAATTGACTGGATTTGAAGATCGATTTGGCGATGTCGTGGTCGACCAATCGTCTCTGTTGCGCGGAAATAATGATGGAACTTTATTTAGAACTTGAGGCGAAGTCTCTGGAATTGGGGCTAATTGGCTTTGGGGTGGCACCTATAAGGCGTTTTAGAAATGTCTTGGTAATGCTCAAAGATCGCAAGGAGATCGGTCTAGCCGATTCCATGGAGTTCACCTATCGAAACCCTAAACGATCGACCGATCCCTCGGCGATCTTAGATGGTGCGCGTTCCATGGTTACTCTTGGTCTTTCGTATTATCCATCCACGGAAATTGCGATTGAATTTTCCTCTCCAATTGCTAAATATGCGCGGAGCGACTTCTATTCGATCTTGCGGGATCGCCTTGAGACTTTGGCGAAATTGATTCGATCTAAAGGGTTTAAGGCTGTAGTTGTCATGGACTCCAACGCGCTTGTCGACAAAGAGGCTGCTGTGCGAAGTGGTTCTGGCATCTATCTAAAGAATTCACTGCTTTCCATACAAGGCCATGGAAGTTTTGTCGTAATTGGAACCATTATTACAGATGCTGAGATTGAGAGGTCGCCAAAGCGCTCTCGGATTACGGGTTGTGGGAGTTGTACTTCGTGTATTCAAGCTTGCCCCACCTCTGCCATTGGCCCTAACGGCACAATCGATGCACGGCTGTGTATATCTTGGGTACTTCAGCGACCCGGAGGGATTGACCCTGCCCTGAGGAGCCGCATTGGCGTTCGAATCTATGGGTGTGATATCTGTCAAGACGTATGTCCCTACAATGCGAAACTGAAGGCTAATGAACCTCACTTGGATGAGGTGGTTTCCGATCTTATAGCAATTTTAGGCCTCGGCGATCAGGAATTATTGGAGCGGTTTTCTCACCTTTATATCTACAAGCGGGACGTAAATATTCTACGGCGCAATGCCTTAGTAGGCCTCGGAAACTCTAAAGCATTACAGCTCCAAGAGTTGCACAGGGTATTAGAGGTCTTGAGGAACTACTGCGAAAGTGACGATTTGATCTTGGTGGAGCATGCCAAGTGGGCCCTAGATCAACTTACTTAGTTTCTCGAAGTGGCAGTCCCGAAAGCGACAGTACCTTCTGTGGTGCGCGCTCTTATTCAAATTGAGATCGAGTAGTTTGAATAGCGAGCAGTTTGTCCTTCGGATTTCTTCCGGAGCTAGGAGGTGTGCTTAGGACAAAGTAGCCCATTCAGAAGTCGCTAGACTGTGGAAGATTTTCCAGGGTGATTCGGATAATTTTTAGCTCCCTTTGATCATGCGTCTGGCTCATTGCACTTCTCGAAGGATTTTCATCTTGTTTCACCTTTTGAGATAAAGACCTATTATCATGACTGAGACCAAAAAGTAATCGAATCGCAAGTATCTCAATGGAGGAATGTGACCTTTAAGCGCTCAAAAAAGTCCCTTAGCTGGAAGGCGAATCAAAAGCTAGCGCCTGTGAGGCATTTTTTGGTGACCAACGACTTTCCTCCCAAGGTAGGTGGAATCCAAAACGCATTATTTGAGATCTACAAGCGACTACCACCTGAATCGTTCGCGGTCATAACGCCACACTATCCGGGGGACGATGACTTTGACAGTGGGTTGCCCTTTAAGGTAATTAGGGTTAGGTGCAAGAATCTGCTACCTACTAAATCATTTGTACGAACCCTTGAGGACCTCATTGATCAGATGAATCCCCAAAGCGTAGCACTGAATCCAATTTTACCAATTGGGATGCTCTCCAAGAAGATCGATAGAGATGTAACTATTCTTCTTTGGGGAGCTGAGGCGGTTATTCCCGCTCGACTTCCTGTTTTGAGGTCGTTGGTCAAGCAAGCTCTGTCGGGCGCAAAGGGGGCGATCTCGTGTGCCAACTACACCCTAGATGCTCTTTCGAATGTGCTTTCCCCACAAGCAATGGCCCAATCTACAGTAGTCTATCCCGGTGTAGACAGTGCGAGATTTGAACCTGCGACCAAATCACAAAAGGCGGAGTTGAGGGTCAGATATGGCTTTGCAGATGACGCATTTGTCATATTTTCAATCTCACGCTTGGTCCCTAGAAAAGGTATGGATGTCCTGATCTCAGCTGCGGCCTTGGCAATGGCAGAGATACCTAACCTGGTGGTGGCGATAGCAGGAGATGGAAGGGAACGTCGCCGACTTGAAGCGCTGGCAAAGGAGTCTTCTGCGCCAATTCGATTCTTTGGACGGGTGAGCAACGATGAATTGGTGAGTTTTTATCAACTTTCCGACCTCTTCTCGATGCTTTGTTACAACCGGTGGTTTGGACTAGAACAAGAAGGGTTTGGCATCGTATTTTTAGAGGCAGCCGCATCGGGTCTTACGATAATTGCCGGTGATTCCGGGGGGTCAGCAGAAGCAGTTGGAGGCCAAGGCTTTGGCTTTGTTCTGCGAGATCAAAGAGACCCCAAGGCTGTTGCACAAAAGATCATTGAACTCTATAAAGATCCTAATCTACGCAGCCAAGTCTCGTCGGCGGCTCGAGAGAGGTCGCTTAGGGACTTCAACTATGAGATGCTTGCCGATAAATGGCGTAAATATTTTCAGTTATAGGTTTATTCGGTCGTGTGGTAGGGTCTTGTTTGCTAGATATAGAGATATTTTGGCAAACAAGGGTCCTTGGTAACAGGTTTTTTTTGAAACAATTGATTATGATAGCTTTGGCGTGATTAATGAAGCGTCATTATCAGCGATATGTAAGAGTCCGCTCAATGTTTATTGATGTGTGACCAATAGGTTTAAACTGGAACGGCGAGGTGTTTTATGGACAAGACTGTTGAGACCGCGATTGTAGCAGCAAGTCCTGGCGATTGCTACAACATCGCGATTGACTTTGAACGATATTCAGAGTGGGCTGGCGATATCAAGTCTGTTGAAGTACTTGAGCGTGATGAATTAAATCGCGGCAAGCGCGTCTCTTTCAGGGCAGCTGCCTTTGGCCGTAGCGCTGCATACACCTTGATTTATTCATATGGTGACTCGGATCTTCCTACGATAACTTGGTCGCAAGAGAAGGCAGACCTCACATCTAAATTGGATGGTCGTTATCTCTTTACTCCAACCAAGGATGGAATGACTGAGGTAAGTTACTCTCTAGAAGTTGATCTATTGGTGCCAATTCCAGGGTTCGTGAAGCGTCGTGCCGAGGCAAAGATTGTCCATAGTGCTCTAAAGGATCTTAAGACGCGCGTAGAGGCAAAGACGAATCATGACGGCGCAAACCGACATTAGTGTTATCTTTTAGGGTTGGCTTTGATTTGGGCGGGACAAAACTCGCTGGAGTTTTGGTCGATCAAAATTTGAAGCCTGTTGCTTCTTGCTTCGTGCCTGCCCCCACTCATGGACAGTGGCTAGGGGAGGCGATGATGGACGTAATTGGGCGCCTATGTATGACCGCCAAGATCGTTCCAGGACAGATCGAGGCCGTTGGTGTCGGCTTGCCCGCTTTGATAGCCCCAGGCGGAGCCATTCAAAGCTGTGCTCATCTTCCTAGCCTCGTTGGCATGGACATTCAAAACGAGATACAAAGTGCAGGTCGGTGGAGAGTTCATCTTGAAAATGACGTCAACTGCGCAGCTGTAACTGCGATGGCGAATCACGGTAGTTCGTTTCTGCTTTTGACTATTGGTACGGGTATCGGTGGTGCGCTCGTTGAAGATGGAAACCTGCGACGGGGTTTTAGAGGTTTTGCAGGTGAATTTGGACATATGGTGATTGCCGTAGGCGGAGACCAATGCGTCTGCGGTAAACGTGGCTGTGCGGAGGTCTATGCATCGGGTAGTTTTTTAGCTTCACGAGCTCGACGGGCTATGGAGCAGGGCCGTCTAAATGAAATACCCGATGATGCGGACGCAACGTCAATAACATGGACCAAACGTATCTTTGAGATTGCTGCTACCAACTTGGTCGCAAATCGGATTGTTGAAGAGTTCTGCTCCTATTTGGCAGTAGTCATCTCTAACTTAATTGAGGCAACAGATGCCAAGATGGTTTTGATAGGCGGAGGAGTCTCTGCCTCATTTGATCTCTTTGAGGAACAGTTGAACCATGCCTATCTCTTGGCGATGCCCAGCGATCGCCTTAGGCAAGATATTGTCTTTCAAGCGATTGAATTTGGACCATTGGCCGGCGCTATCGGCGCGGCTGCAATTGCGTAACCTCATATCCATAACTCCCTAGCTTTGTGAATTGAGCTTTGTGAATTGAGCTTTGTGAATTGAGCTTTGTGAATTGAGCTTTGTGAATTGAGCTTTGTGAATTGAGCTTTGTGAATTGAGCTTTGTGAATTGAGCTTTGTGAATTGAGCTTTGTGAATTCTTAAAGCTTTTAGCCCTGCGATGATGCAATTGCCCCCCCCCACACAAAAGGTGTCAGTTGGCCGTCTCGAGACGAACCCTAAATCTATAGTAGACACCCGTCTTTTACCTGTGGCGTCTTTTTGGTTAGCGTTTTTCCCAAGGCGATTGAGCGGTTTGATTCTTTGGTTGTGGCTGAGGGCCTCCAGGTTTATGGTTACCTTCTTCTACTTTTTGTTGCTTTGTGGTGACCCATTCCAGATTACATTATCTATCCGAAAAGGCTCTATCCCAAAAGGCTTAGTCTTTTCCTGGGTGAGCGAACCCAGGGGATCACAAAGATGAGTTTTTGAGGAAGAGTTGAACGTGGCGACCTAGAACTCTTTATCGGTGATTCGTAATGATGCTCGCAGGGGATTTCCGTCTCTGTATGCGTGGGCCTGTTTGATGGTCGCCATCTAATCATACTTTAATGAGGCAGTCTTGGTCGTATAAGGGTTTGGGGGGGCATGTGACAAGAGGATGGACCTCCTTAGAGTTGATTTTATAATTATTCAGCCATATTTTCAAGCTGAACGATCAAAAGTGACCATACTAAACTAATACAATGGAATTTCGCAGAATTAATGGTTTGCCCCCGTATGTCTTTGGGATTATCGATTCGATAAAGAAGGATCTGCGCCGTGCTGGCGAAGATGTAATTGATCTAGGATTTGGAAATCCAGACATACCTTCTCCCGAGCTCGCAGTCGCAAAGTTGACCGAGGCGGCACATAATTCGCGGAATCATCGTTACTCTTCTTCGAAGGGTATCCCCAATTTGAGGCGTGCGGTTTCTAGCCTCTATTTGCGAAAATATGGCGTAGAGATTGACCCCGATACTGAGGTCGTTGCCACGATTGGCGCCAAAGAGGGTCTCTCTCATCTGATGTGGGTCCTTGTGGGACCGGGAGATACAGCATTAGTGCCGTCGCCATCGTACCCCATTCATATTTGGGCTCCTCTCTTCGCGGGTGCGGAGGTTCGTCAAGTTCGTTTGGGCGAGCCCGGGTCGTCACCCGAAACTTTTTGGGAGAACTTGCTGGAGGCATATGAGTCCACCTGGCCTAAGCCTAGAGTAATCGTTGTCTCCTTTCCTCATAACCCAACGACAATGTGCGTAGATCTACCATGGATGAAGCGGTTGGTAGACTTTGCTCGCGAACGTGGGGTGATTATTGTTCACGATTTTGCGTATTCCGATACCGCCTTTGATGGGTACAAGCCACCTTCGATTATGCAGGTAGAAGGAGCTAAGGAGTGCGCGGTCGAGTTCTACACTCTGACCAAGGCTTACTCGATGGCGGGCTGGCGGATTGCATTTATGGTTGGCAATAAGGATGTCGTTGCTGCCTTGACCAAGTTGAAGAGCTATCTTGATTACGGGGCATTTCAACCGATTCAGATCGCGGCAACAGTGACTTTAAATGAGTTGGATGAATATCCGCCACTGGTGAATGCTCAGTATCTAGCACGTCGAAATGCGCTATGTGATGGTTTAGCCAAGATCGGTTGGGAGATACAAAAGCCAGCCGGGACTATGTTCGTATGGGCGCAGATACCAGAACCGTATGCGGAGTACGGATCGCTTGAGTTTGCTAAATTTTTAGCGACTCAGGCAAATGTGGCTACCTCGCCTGGCAATGGTTTTGGTCCTGGTGGCGAAGGCTTCGTGCGGTTTGCGCTGATTGAAAACGAGCTTAGGATTGCCCAAGGAATTAGAAATCTCAAGCGAGCCCTTGTGAAACTTTAGAGTTCGAGCCGATGTGCCGGGTGGTGAACCAGGGTGCTTCCAGACGGTCAGATAGATTTGCTCTAGCCAGGGCGATACAAGCCTTAATCATCTATGGATAGCCTCGACCTCTAGAGTCAGCTGGGGTCCTTTTAACTAAGGAATTGATCTATGGGGTGTTTTGCCTGGCAGTTCGAAAAGGGTAAATGATTGATCGATTTTTTGGTTTTTGAATAGATCGGTTCTGTGCAGTAGCTTTCTTTGATGGCGGCACTGACGCACTATCGAGCAGCGCACTTGGGTGAGTTACTCGAGTAGATCACCTGGCTAATGCGCTTTAGTATCGGTTTTGACTGCTTTGTGGCCTCTATTGTAAAAGGGTGGACGAGTAATTTCAGTTTCGCAGTTTGTTTCTTTTGGAGCGGTGGCGATTGTATTTATCGTTGTTCCTGGTCCAAGTGTTTTATTTACCATCGGAAGAGGCATAGCTTTAGGTTCTAGGGCTGCTGTGGGGACAGTTCTAGGGAACTCGGTAGGAGTGTTTGTCCAGGGCTCTATTGTGGCTTTTGGAGTGGGGGCAATATTGACTCACTCTCCCGCAATAAGAACGATTTTAAGGATAGGCGGCGCTCTTTATCTTGCTTATTTAGGAGTTCGAACTTGGCGTCATCGACACGATAGGGTAAATGTTGAGATAGATGGTACCACCCAAATGCCCATGGCTAAGGTAATTGCAGAGGGTGTTTGGGTTGGTTTTGCCAATCCAAAGACGGCTGTCTTCATGGCCGCTATCTTGCCTCAGTTCGCAAATTCACGTTATGGGAATCTCAGCTGGCAGATGCTAGCTTATAATCTTGAGTTTGGGATCATGGGCTTCATCTCCGATAGCGTATATGGTATTTTAGCAGGTACCTTTAGAGGCTGGCTCTCGGGTTCTAGCCGTCGACTGGCTAACCTAAGTGGCGCCGGGGGTCTTTTGATTGTTGTGATGGGAGTCAGTCTCTTAATCTTTGGCGGATAAGACTAACCATCAAGGGGTTGGTATTGATGAACAAGATTCACCGTTTTGCGATGGCTGGTGAAATCTGTTCGTAATAGTAGGGATATAAGGTTTTAAATCGTGGCTAAATATGTGATGAGAATATGGTTGGATGATCGACCCGGCGCCTTAGGTGCAGTTGCATCACGAATTGGCTCGGTAAAGGGCGATCTTGTCGGAATAGAGATTTTAGAACGAGGAGGTGGCAAGGCTATCGATGAAATTATCGTCGAGATCTCGAACCCTGACCTTTTGGATTTGGTGATTAGGGAGATACATGAGGTCGATGGCGTAGATGTGGAAGACGTTAGACCGTGGCCACACGACGAGCATGATATCCGCCTAGCGCCACTGGAGATAGCTACGAGGTTGATAGACGAGCAGGAGGTTGATTCCCTGCTTATGTCTTTGACTAAGAATGTCCTAGAGGTTTTTGAACTTACTTGGTGCGGCGTTGTAGATATTGAAAAAGAGATAGTGACAGGTCTCAATGGTCAGGCACCGCCTTTGACTTGGATATGCGCATACGCGCTAGGCGGAAGTGCGCGTGGAACTCTGGATATCTCTAGTTCAGGTTCTGAGGAGATCATGCTATATGGTCTGGACTATGACGGTTTGAAGTTTGTTGTCGCGCGCGAAGGGCGACCATTTAGAGCTCTAGAGAGATCTCAGATTTGGATGATTGCTCGGATATGTGGTCAGCATGCCAAGCTTCTAAGACTCGTATCGCTCTGACTTTAGGTTTAGGTAGTTTTTGCTATCCAGATTTAGGGTGTGCTACTTCTTGCTATCCGTTTTTGACATGTAGTCACTTTTTTTGTGGCCAATGCTTTAAATTCTTTACCGATTGCCCTTGGGCTTTGCTAATAAATAGAGACAACGAGCCGCCATGGCTCATGCCATATATGCAAATCGAATGATTTTCCAACTAGATAGGATTTCAAAAGGTACTTTCGCCCGGCAATCAATTAATGAACCAAGTGCTAACTCGGGTTCTATAACCGCCTAAATTGTGTTGTGCATCTTGCTTGGTGGGTTGTTGATCAACTCTAACCTAAAGGCAGTCTTAGGTCGTGTGAAGATACCTTGTACAATTAGATCTCGTCTAAAGTCAAGATACTCTTCAAGAATCTTAATCGCTGAAGGCGCTTTTTTGGCGTAGATTTATGCTTTATCGGGCACCCAAGGCGATATTTCCTCGTTGAGCTTCGCGGCGGGTTTTTGTATCTTTATGAGTCTTTGCGAGGTGGCCAAAGTCTATATGCTAGAGGATCTTTGCTATATATTTATTCCAGTTTTCCCTTCTAGCCTTAGCGCTGTAGGCGCTTGGGCTAGGGTTAAAGGTAGAAGTTGACCTTGTTATCTCGGCTACCTGAGGCAGGTCAATCACTTCTTGTGAGATACCCGCCAAAAGCGCTGCTCCAAAGGCAGTTGCCTCTGAGGCTTTGGCTCGTACAGTAGGAATTCGTGTCTGGTCAGCTTGGAGTTGGCATACGAAATTACTTGTGCTCAAGCCTCCATCGGTACTTAGGGTCTCCACCTTTGATCCAGAGGCCCTCTCCATCGCCTCGATTACCTCTTGGGTGCGCATTACGACGCCTTCGATGCTAGCTCGGATGATATGGGCTGGGGTAGTAGCAGTCGAGATTCCAAAGATTGCGCCCCGAGCGTCGGTCCGCCAATATGGAGCGCCAAGCCCTTGAAAGGCTGGTATCACAACCACACCGTCACTGCTTTGCACAGAGGAAGCCATTGTGTCGATCTCAGAGTAGTTCGAGATAAGTCCCAGACTGTCTCGGAGCCAACGCATAACGACACCCGAAGTAAATATAGACCCTTCTAGACAGTAGGTTGGTGATTGATCGCCAATCTTCCAGGCTATCGATTCAAGAACCTCTGTCTTGGGTGAGATACGCTTTTGCCCCACGTTTGCAACTGCGAAGGTTCCAGTTCCGTGCGTTACCTTTGTCGACATCGGCGTGATCATGCCTTGACCAAAGAGAGACGATTGTTGATCACCGATTATCGAACCAATGGTGACTCCGGAAAACGGCATACCAGGGGCGATCGCAAGGGCTATCTCAGCGGTATTTACAAGGTTTGGCAAGTGTTTGAAGTCAATGCCAAAGATTTCTGTTAGTTCTTCGTCGAAGGCCAGCGAATCTAGATTATAAAGGAGTGTTCGCGAGGCATTCGAAGGATCAGTAACCGGTTCGATTGCTGGATTTGCCCCCATCAGATGCCAGGCAATAAAGGCGTCAACGGTTACTAGCTTTGGCCTTCTGGCACTTGCAAGATAACCGTTCTTCGTCAGCCAAGTCATTTTTGTTGCAGAGAAGTAGGGGTTGAGCTCAAGGCCGGTCTTTTGCCGTATGAGGGGTGACAGACCTTGATCGATTAAGTCACTGCAGAGATCTAAACCTCTACCGTCTTGCCAGGAGATCGCGTTGTAGCAAGCCTTGCCGCTCTCAGAGTCGAAGGCTATTACAGTCTCTCTCTGATTGGTGATGCCGATGGAAATTGCTCGTGCTGGCATTTTTTTGAGCTCGTTCTCGAGCAGTCTGAGAACTTCAAGGGCCGCACTGAGGATTTCAGCTGGATCTTGTTCTACATACCTGGGCTCTGGGAAAGAGAGGCCGATCTCTTTCGCAAAGGCCGCTTGCGCTTGTCCCTGGAGATCATAAGCGATTGAACGTACCGAAGATGTTCCAATATCTAAAGCAACTAAAAGATCCATGGAATAAACGATAGTCTAATGAAGTGCCTGCGATGTAGGTTTTTTAACTATGAACCTACTGACGGCGAGTAATCGTAACTGTCACAAATGGGGTAGAGGACTGACCTCCAAAGTAGATGCCCTTAAACGGAGGAACGTCGCTGTAATCGCGTCCTTTGGCCACAGCAACGTACCGTTGATCTGTGCGTTCGACTGCGTTGGAGGTATCAATTCCGATCCATCTTCCGAGCCAAACTTCGACCCATGCATGACTTTCGCCGATGGATGATTCGCCTACGATTGGGTCTCGACCGGGAAAAAGATAGCCCGAGACGTAGCGGGCTGGAATTCCACTGGCCCTAAGGGCCGCAGTTGTGGCATGACTAAAGTCTTGACATACTCCGAGCCCAACAGCTAGTGCATCGGCAGCGCTTGATTGGACCGAGGTAATGCCGCTTTGGTAGGAAAGATGCTCAGTGATCCATTCGATTGCTCTATTTAGGCCGTCTATGGGTGTCGATTGGCCTCTTACTAAATCACGAATCTCGCTCGCTTGGTCGGCACTCACGGTGGTGTAGGGGGTCACCATTAAATGTTCGGCAAAGTCATCTTGAATTGCTTCAGATCCAATGAAGTCCCAGGAGACTTCGGATGAAGGGCCACTGTAATTCCGTACCTCCACATGGGACTCGGCGGTGATCTCAAGGTGATCATGCACTCGGTGGAAGTCAAAGGCTGTGACCGCTGTCCCAAAGTAGTCGCGGTAGGTGTAAAGAGTCGCTCGAGGTGAGACATTTACCAAAGAAGAAAGGAGGAGTTGATTGCCACCAGATCGTGGAATCATTCTTACTTCGTTATAGCTAGAGTAAACGGGCTCTTGGTATTGATACCTTGTTTTGTGGGTTATTTCAAGACGCCAGGTCAAATCCAAACCTCCGATCGCTGGGGAATCGCTTTTGACAGATCTCGAAGGGGGGAAAAGAATGTTGAATTGAATAGGTTGAAGAGATCGCTTTGAGTCTCGGTGATTTCATCGATTCTCTCCAAGAGGCTACTACCGGTCATCTCGCCAACACGAGGATATGACAGACGGGCAATGAGCCTTGCGAGCGAAGGAGGTATAATGTCGCTTGCATTTAGATCCCTGATATTGCGAGATAGAGATAGAAGCGCGCTCTCGAGCTGAAGGTTTAGATAGAGAACCGACTTGGGGAAAAGAGTCTCTCGGAGTAAAAAGGTTATTGCCAGTTCTTTCTCCACAGGGCGTTGAACCGCTCGTATGTAGGCCTCGTGACCTCCGATGCACCGTAATACAACTACCCAGTCCTCTTCATTTGGATCTAGAAGTTTTACTCTCAGTAGGCGTGTCGTCAGGTCAATCTGTTCGATGGCCCTTCCCATATGCAGAAATAGCCAGGCTTGATCACGATTCATGGTAGTGTCCCCTAGGCCTCGGGCTGCCGCTGATCGATCTTTGATCCAGGCATAATAGGCGTGAGGCGAATGGCCGAGATCGGTAATGAATGTACGTAATAGGCGTGAGTAAGTTACGTTTATTGACTCCCAAAGTTCCAGGGATATCGCATCTCGAGCGCTTTTCGCATTTTCCCATGCCTTTTCCATGCAGCATATTATGGAACTTGGATGGTCTCGATCTATTGAGAGTCTCATTGCTAGTGCTTCGAATGGTTCGTCGATCTGTTCCATGGCGACCATCGCTTGAATCTCGTTGGTCCACCGTTTTTGCTGAGTTGTGGTAGTTCCGATTAGATCGTGTAGGTGGACATCCAAAAGGCGTGCCGTTGCCTCTGATCGCTCTAGATAGCGTCCCATCCAAAAGAGCGACTCGGCGGTCCGTGCTAATACAATGTTGAAGCGATTTTTCACTGTAATTGTGCCTTTGACTGGCCCGAATTGGGAATTGATGAAAGGATGTCAATATCGGCTAAAGCTAGGGCGGATGTAGCTTGGGATTCAATGTGAATGCGATCTCTATTGTGTCTATCTCGAAGCACCCAGGTGTCCTTGGACCCACCACCTTGTGAGGAATTTACCACCATGGATCCCTCTGGCAGTGCGACACGCGTAAGTCCTCCTGGTACTACCCAACGACCATCTGGACCAGAGACAATGAATGGTCGAAGGTCCACATGTCTTGGGGCAAGGCCGGAACCGACGATCGTAGGTATCGTGGAGAAGTTGACGACGCGTTGAGCTATCCATCCCCGAGGATTTTTTGTCATTGCCTCGGCTACTTCACTAAGTTCGCGGTCGCTTGCAGATGGGCCGATCACTATTCCTTTTCCTCCACTCGCGTCCACCGGTTTTATGACCAGCTTGTCGAGGTTTTCAAGGGAATATTTCATTGCGTCTGGATCTTCCAGGCGATAGGTATCAATATTGGATAGGATGGGCTTTTCATGTAGGTAGTAGTCGATTATGTCAGGTACATATGTGTAAAGCAACTTATCGTCACCCACTCCATTGCCGATCGAATTGGCTACAACTACGTTATATGCACGTGCACTATTCAAAAGGCCAGGAACCCCCAGAAGCGAATCTGGGCGATATTGGGTAGGGTCAATATATTCATCATCGATTCGACGATAGATTACGTCTACCTTTAGGTCACCTTCTGTGGTTCTGACGAAGACCTCATTGCCTCGACAGAATAGATCTCTGCCTTCAACTAGAGGAACACCCATTTGGCGCGCCAGAAATGAGTGTTCAAAATATGCAGAGTTGTAAACGCCAGGTGTCAATACGACTACTAAAGGGTCAGTTACCCCAGCTGGGGCCTGATCGAGTAGTGCTGATAGGAGTTTTGAAGGATAGTCGCCAACCGGTTCAATCTCGTAGCTTTCGAATAGTTCTGGCAAGATTCGGGCCATTGCTCTTCTGTTTTCAAGGACGTAGGAGATCCCCGAAGGCGTCCTAATGTTATCTTCGAGAACTACTAATTTTCCAGTTTCATCTCTAATCAAGTCAAGGCCAGCAACTGTTATTCGAACTTGATTGTGCCCGGAGATTCCTGCAGCTTTGCGCGAATACTGGGATGATCCGACTATTAAACGGCGAGGGATAACTCTGTCCCTTAGTATCTCTTTTGCGCCGTAGATATCGTCTAGGAATGCTTCGATCGCCTTAACCCGTTGCGTTAGTCCTAATTCAACGCTGCGCCATTCGGTGGAGGTGACAATTCTTGGAATTGGATCCAGTGGGAATGTTCGCTCCTGGCCACCGAGTGAGAAGGTTATGCCTCTGGCTTTGAAGCTTTCTTCACACTCCAAGGTGCGCCTTTTGAGCTTATCTATGCCCATGGATTCGATTGCTCGTGTCAATAGACCCCAGTTGTCAATGCCGTCTTTTGAATCGTTTTTCATCTCGTCAAAGATGCCGATACGCGGTGAATAATTCTGAAGTGGACTTTCCATTATAGCTATTTAAAGATAGCCGATTTTTTAGGCGTTTTCAGGGAGAATTGTTTCTGTTTTATAACGAGTAGAGGTCTTTCGACTATATGGTTCCCCCTGTCCAAGGAAGTTGGCGAAATTCTCCCTCGATGTTCTTGGAATCAAAGCGAACTAATCAGCTGTTGATTTATCACTTCAGTGGAATCGGGCGCTAAAAACAGTGGAATTTCTATCGCGCTCAGACGAGGCGACGCCTGCGGTTCATGTTCATCGAATGAGCTAACCAATGGCCTTAAGCCACCTTTTGAGTTGTCAATGTTGATCTCTTAAAGTGGCTCTTTTTGGGCATAGCAGGCCAAGTGGTCGCGCCATTTGTCTTGAATTTTGAGCGAAGTCGAGATAGGCCGAGATGGACAGTAAGAGCCAAGGATTGAGAATAAGGTACATAGCTGATAAAAAAGACTGTGGCCGAAGTATCCTTGGCTCCATTGACTCTAGATACAAGTCAAGGCCATCCTGAAAGAGATGACATTCTAGCTATTTTTTTTATTTGCAAAATCTTCAAAGACCTCTTTGAGACCGTGTCTGATATCCACTTTAGGGGCATACCCGAGTGCCTTTGCCTTTGAGATGTCTACCTTGACACCGCGCATCTCTCCGGTTCGAGCCGGGCCGAAGTTCGCTGGTACCTCTATACCTGTTACCTCTTGGGTGAAATCTATTATCTCTTTTACGCTAAAACTTTCACCTGAGCCAATTGAGACGGGGCCAACCCAATTGCGGGTAATTGCTAGCTCGAAGGCGTCGGTCACGTCACTTAGGTATACGTAATCTCGCCACTGCAAGCCATCGCCGTAGATTTCCAATGGTGGACCTCCCAAAAGGGAGCGCATGATACGGGGAACGATCGAATCTTTCTTGAACATGTCGGTTCCATAGACGTTGGTGAGGCGAAGTGGAGCGACAGTCATTCCGTATGAGTCTTGATATGAGGCGCTTAGCATTTCGTTGGCCGCCTTAGTGGCTCCGTATGGCGTGAGAGGATAAAGGACGTTTTTCTCACTGAGAAGTTCATTGGAGGCCACTGTGGAGGAATCGCTCAGCGACGGAATGGCGCCGTTGCTCTCTTGGACTTGAGTTGGGGGTTTTGAACTTCCTACTACGGCATTGGTAGATGCAAAGGCAAAGGTCGTGATTCCTCCAAGGCGAGCGGCCTCGAGTAGATTTTGAGTACCGATTACATTTGTGGAGAAGAAGCCCATAGGGTCTTTTTTCGACTCAAGTACGGATGTCTTGGCAGCGAAGTGCGCTATCGCATCGACACCTTTAGTGACTATTTTTGAAACGCTATCGAAGTCTTGAATGTCGCAATTGACACTTTGAATTCCTGGCAAATCTCGATCGTTGCGATCCAGATTTATTACGTCGTAGCCCAGATCTCGAAAGCGAAGTGCAATTCGGGATCCTATGAAGCCACTGGCGCCTGTTACTATAATTCGTTTAGTCAATTGGTTTCCCTTTGTCTGTCTGACAATTCCTAGTCTTACCGGTCGATGCTACCCGTTTGTTTTTCGGTTATTAGATCGAATCTTTAGCGCCCTTTGGTTATAGCAACGTTAAATCTTTCCTAGCGAGGCTATCTCGTTTGAGCAAATGCGGCACTTACCATTAGGATAATCGTTGTGATTAGGCGGATAGTGACGCTCTTGGCATGGATCAAGACTGAAGAAGGTAAAAAGGCTTTTCGTTATAGTCTCACCTCGGTAATTTCGGCAGTTATTTCACAGCTTGCATTTCTTGCCCTTTATGGACTATCGATCCTTGGTGCTAAGTATTCGTCCATTAGCGCCACCCTAATCGGCGCTGTTCCTTCTTATTTTTTAAATCGTTATTGGGCGTTTGAGAAAAAAGAGAGAAATCACTTCTTTTCTGAGGTGGTTCCATACTTTATAATGGCGGTTTTGGGTCTTGTCGCTTCCACCTGGTCGTCAGACTTTGCAGACTCTCATCGTAGCATTGTGGGAAATAGTCGTTTGGCTCAGATAATTTGGGTAGATGGAGCTTATTTTGGTGCCTTTGCTGTACTTTGGGTGGCTAAATACTTTTTCTTGAGGAAGTTTCTCTTTGGACGCGACCAAAAAAAGAGCCAACCCGTGGTCGACACCTCTAACTAGTAGTCTTAAATTTGAGTGTGGCTTTAGTCTTTGAAGTCTTGGTAGATCTTCGAAGGCAGTGCCAGGCGATCTGTTATCTTGTGTGGTTCTCTAACAACGATCTCGCTGTATCCCCACAGCCATTATCTGGGGACAATTTGCGTTGTCATGATTTGGCCTTAGGGTTATGTTGTCGTCGTTAGCTGGACTATCAATTTCGGCTTTCCACTCACTCGGCTTAGGCGACTCTATTCAAGGGTCTTTCTTGCTGTGCCATGGGAATCGTCGATCTTGATTTGATGTTCAAAGGCGGTCATGTGATCTGTATCAGCTTGCCGGTTGCGCTCCGAATAGGGATTGCGCCAGCCAAAGCTATCTCTACGTTGGTTGTCCGTATGGACTGATCTACACGCTGGAATTAGGAGACACTTGGCTGGTGTGGAGTGGTTGTGGGTCTCTATATCGTAGGTCCCAATTCGAGATTGTACCGAAGGTTCTTTATCGCCGCCTCTGTCCAATGAGGCCTGCAGATGAGAATCCTTCTTTGGTTTGGCTCTATGACGCAGGCGGGAGAGAACTTCGGTGAGGATGGAACCCAGCGGATTGCTTGAAAGTTTGGCAACCCTGCTAGTTGCCCAGTCCGATTCACCTCTAAAAGGAGGCTTTTTTCGGGGCTTTACCAATATCGTCTACAGCAGATCGTCTTTAGCTGTGCCTTTGTGCGTCTAAGTCCATCCTGGTGCATCGTTGTGTCGTTAGCACTTCGTCTCTAGTGTGCGTCGAGAAATATTTCCACCTATATTTTTAGACATGATATTTCTTTGATATTACTGCAATGTCGGCTCGAGCCTCTTTTATTGCCGTGGGTCTAGGAAAGTATTTTCTGGATCGTATGCCTGAATCGCCCAGGGTTTTGGTGGTTATTTTTGTCTTTTGATCGATTTGTTCTTAGTTCGTTTTGATTCACCGCTATCGCTATCCTTAGAAAGTAGCAACAGGACTACTATTAGGATTAGCCCAAGGCCGGAAGTGGCCAAGGCTAGAGATAAATGGGGCTGTTTGTAGGATGCGTGGATATTGCTTACTCCTGCAGGAATGCTAAAACATATAAATACCCCACATTCTTGGGCAGGCATAGCTTGTGACCCACTCGAACCGCTAGCTGCTTGGTTTGCTATCATCCATCCCTTGGCCCAGGTTTGAGATATTGTAACGACAGTTGGTTTGCTAGCAGAGAACTTGTACGTCATAGAACCATCAAGCTTTATAGATGAAGCGATCAGGCGAGGCATATTCGACGCATTGACAATAGGTGGTGCGGCAAATTCACTTGGATTGGATGGATTTGCAACCGCAGGCATCGTTACTAGAGGAGCGGTGTTTCTTTGGTAGATTTCTAGGCTTCCCAACGTGGTAACTAAATGGTAATGTTGTGGAGTCAGATATTGCGTCAGGGGTGAATTTAGCGTTATATAGCCATTTGCCACTGGAAACGAGATCCCAGCTTCGATGCTTTGGCCAAGATTTCCACTCTTTGGTATGGTTTGCGTTGCCAATACTTGATTGAAGGTCGTCGGTTGATTTAAGGTGTAGGTGTATTGAATAATGCCAGTGGTGCCAATGGCCGATTGTGATGTTAAGCGGCCATAGTGGATCTTCTTCGATCCATTTAGCGAGACTCCGATCGACTTTATAGAACGATCGTAGAGCGTGGTTGAGTTTTCTAGCGATCCTGTGGCAGGATTGAAAACTGCGAAATCTATCAAGATTCGATTGGTTTTGATCGTCTGTCCAACAAAGTTAGACTCGTGCACCGTGGTAAGTGGCGAGTTTGTTAGCCCTGGGGTCATCTGTGATGCATTTGGAATTGTTACGGGATTCGGGCTACCTGTATTGAAGTTATTTAGATATAGCGATCCCGTAGCGACAATGGAAAGCGCGATTGCTTTACCCAACGGCGATACCAATAGCGTGGGATCGAAGCTGGCTTGTTGATGAGACGAAGTGACGGCCTCGTAGTTTCCCAAAGATAGAGATGAGTAGCCCTGAATGCTGGAGATCGAATTGTAGACGTTGAGATTGGGCGTTCCGATCTTTAGGAGGTCGCCGTAGTAGTAAAGGTTGGGGTCATAAAGTCCATAGCGACCATAGCTTTTTTTGACGATGTTGGCAAAAGTTTTGGCGTAGGAGTTGGTTGCCATTATGGTACTAGTCGGAGTATGTTCTCCAAGGTAGCTCTGAAAGGCAAATCCAGCACTATCCAAGATGAAAAGCCCTACCAGAAGCCTCCTTTGGATTACCTTTTTTAATCTCGGGCGCTTTGTGGCAAAGATGCCAATAAAGCCAACTAAGAGAAGGATCTCGAAGAGACTTGACAGGAGGATGGCTTTGAGTGGGTAGTGCGTCCTACCGCCACCGTCAACTGCGGCCACGAATGTCTTGGTGAAGGCTAAAAGAAGTCCGTTGGCCATGGCGATGGCGACTACGAGACCGCCGACGATCCAAAATAGTGTTTTATCGATTCGACGTCTCGCAAAAAGATTACTTAGAGCAGGGACGCTGTAGATGGACAGAAGAAAGTCTAATGCGAAGATGTTTCTTGAAGGAAGTCGCTGGCGATTGTAGATTGGCACATAAAGCATGAGACTTTCTAGCGGAGTAAAAGCCGCTAGCGCCAATAGTGTGGAGATCACAGCTGCTATTGTAAGAATCCGAAGGTACCGCCTAGTTTGTTGCTCCTCGCTTCCAAGATCTATTGCAGGAGAAATGGATCCTGTAGGGATGATGATTCTGAGAAGGGTCCAGATAGCTAGCGCTAAAAAGATAATTCCGATGTAGATGGTGATCTCTTCAAAGACATATGGCCCAAAATAATTGGGTAGGACTGATCCTGGTCCGCCAAAGAGGAAGGGTGCGATAAGGGAGATAAATGAGATGGGATAGAAGGGTCCTGCGGCGGCATAGTTGAAAGGGTGGCTGCCTCTTTGGGATGCTGTGATGAAGGAGTAACCCGGTATCAACTGTGCGCTGGAAAGTAGAATCGCCACTAAAGCTGCAATCGCCAAGAAGGTGACCAGGCGTTTGACTCGTATCTTGAAGGAGATGGCCACCATCAATAGGACCAAAGCCACAAAGATGCCCTCATACAGCATCGCTTCTGGTGCTCCGGAAAGAACCACTAGTGCATATGAGGTGCCAAAGATGACACCTTGCCTCAGTGAATTTTTAGCGCTTGGTTCCTCCGAAAGTCGCAATATTGCACTAACCATGAATGGGAGCATGGCTAGGCCGCCAAGCATATCGA
The DNA here is from genome assembly GCF_000949295.1 of Acidithrix ferrooxidans. GTDB lineage: Bacteria > Actinomycetota > Acidimicrobiia > Acidimicrobiales > Acidimicrobiaceae > Acidithrix > Acidithrix ferrooxidans. The sequence goes on along the minus strand of NZ_JXYS01000061.1, from coordinate 41,108 downwards.
GATGGACGCTTTGCGAGGCAAAGTAGCTCAAAATTGGCGCAAAAAAGGCAACTATTCTTGAGGCTTGAGGGTTGAAATGCAGTCGCTCAAAGAGGCGGAGCATCCCGATTGCGAAGGTGCATTCTAAGATAGAGATAAAGATTATGAAGGCTGGGACTGGGGCAAGGACTAGGTAGAGAACTTCGAGAGGAAAGAAGACTCCAGCGTTGAACCCCGCCAGTAGCGGCGTACCCGACCATGCAAAGATATTCCAGGTTGGTAGGTGCCCACTTCGATAGATCTCACCGGCAAGAAATCTAAGCGGGTTATTTTGCGTTAGGTTATCTGATACGATTACTGGATGGCCCAAAAGGGCAGGCAGACCATTTATAGCTAAATATAAGCCAAGAAGAATAAGCCCAAAGCTAAGGACTCGGTATTGGTCTTGGCGAACACGCAGATAACGCAATTATACGTGTTCCGGTTGCGTTCTGGCTGTTTTGGTATGAGCTAGGACGCTGGTGATGAAGTGCTCTCTAAGGGCAGTCTTTAGCACCACTGCGCTATAGGAAAATGCATATCTGAGATTTTTGCCCTTCTTCGTGACGCCGCCGAAACGGGGTTCCATCACAACTGGAACTTCAGCGAGCTTGCCGCCAGAGATCAATGCACTTATCAGAAGTTCCGAGGACTGGTATTGCGGTTGGTTCAACCGTAGCTCCTTGAGCATCTCTACAGACATTGCCCTGATGCCACTTGACGTATCGGTTACCATTGTCTTTGTTAGAAGACGAATTAACTTCGCAAAGAAGACGACGCCAAAGTCTCTGAATCGATCTCCGACACGCGTTTCGCCGAGACTTCTTGAGCCTTGGGAGATCGTAGCGTTTCGCGTGATGATTGGTTTCATGACGGCTTCAAGGTCTCTTGGGTCCCACTGTCCGTCTGCGTCCACTATGGCTACAACTTCAAAGTCGGCGCTGATGGCTTCTAAGTAACCTGTTCGTAGCGATGCGCCCTGACCCCGGTTTATAGGAGAAGTGATAACATTTAGCCCCAATTGGTTAGCTATGGCTTCTGTCTTGTCGGTAGATCCGTCATTTATGACAACTATCATCGGCCTATGACCATTTATTTCCTCGGGAAGCTTTGAAGCTACATAGGCGAGGGACTCTTCTTCGTTAAAGGCTGGAATAACGATGAGATATGGAGAATGAGTGCCGTTAGGGAGCATCGACGAAAATTGCTGATGCATGATTTGCTCAATTTCATCTCGCTCAACCGCAAGCTTGCCTAGAGTCTTTGGAAATTTCATATACAGATCCGTCCGCCTTCGTAATCTTCCTTTGACCGCCAGATCTTCAGTTTACCTATCTTCAATGGTGTTTCGTATACCGAAAATGAGATGTCAATTGTGAGATATCAGTTACCTTCATCGAAACATTTGAAGCTGAGATATAGTTGTGATTGAATTAGTAATGCAATAAATGCCTGCTCTCTAGTATAGGTGACCCCAAGGCGCTCTCTTTCATGATGCAATGTTACAATGATAGGTTCGCCTAGAAAGCTCCGTGGTCTTTTTGCTGTGAAGGCTGGTTCGATGTGAATGTTTGGGCGATCCAATGGCTAAATCTTTAAATTTTTCCCTTACGGCGATCCAATCTTTAAATTAAATTACATCTTTGTCATTATAGCCCTATTGCGTACATGTAGTATTTGATCATTGTGTAATCACAATATGTTGTGTCTAGAGAGTGATTTGAGGATCGAGGCGGCCATCTCTCGAATAGTGTATTGAGGGTCAACTTTTTCACACTAGTTGCTCGAGTCTTTTGATTTATTGTGAAGAGATTTTGGAGCGATTCTAGAGCCGAGGTGCTAATGCGCATCTCGATGATTGAGTTTTTGGACCCGTTATGGCGCTACGGTGGCATGATTCGTCCATTTGGTTTTTCGTATGATGACCCACGGTTAGTTCGACACTTAGATGACGAAATTGGATTGAAAGGATGAGGGATGTCAACAATTCCACAAAGTTTGAAGCTTGGCATAAAGAGACACTTTACTGAGGCCGGGGTTGATCCTTACTCTTATGTGCTTTGGGAGAATCGAGACTCAAAGATCTCGAACTATCGAGACGGTTCGGTTGCCTTCGAGCAGAAAAATGTGGAGGTTCCAGCTTTTTGGTCCATTAATGCCACCAATATTTTGGCCCAAAAGTATTTTAGAGGAACCCTAGGAACCCCAGAGCGAGAGCAGAGTCTGCGCCAAGTCGTAGATCGAATCGTCGATACGATCACTGCTTGGGGTCGCAAGGATGGCTATTTTAGTGATGATGAATCAGCCATGACCTTCAGTGATGAATTGAAGTTTGCGCTTGTAAACCAAATGGTTGCCTTCAATTCGCCTGTATGGTTCAATATTGGCGTTCAAGGGGTGCCTCAGCAAGCTTCAGCCTGCTTTATTTTAGCGGTAGACGACGATATGAATGGAATCCTCAACTGGTACGCCGAAGAGGGCGTTATCTTCAAAGGTGGTTCAGGCGCAGGAATAAATCTCTCTCGAATTCGATCCTCCAAGGAGCATCTCAAAGGCGGCGGAACCGCCTCTGGTCCAGTTTCGTTTATGCGTGGGGCCGATGCTTCTGCTGGAACTATTAAATCCGGCGGTAAGACTCGTCGGGCAGCCAAGATGGTGATCTTGGACGTTGATCATCCCGACATTGAAGAGTTCGTATGGTGTAAGGCTATAGAAGAACACAAGGCGCGGGCCCTAAAGGCTGCTGGTTTTGATATGGATTTGGACGGTAAGGATTCGTTTTCAATTCAATACCAAAATGCAAATAATTCAGTACGTCTTACCGATGACTTTATGGACGCTGTAGTTGAAGATCGAGAGTGGAACCTTAAGGCGGTGACTACTGGTGAGGTCGTAAAGACGATGGCCGCACGCGATCTATTTAGGCAGATCTCCAAGGCTGCTTGGGAGTGTGCCGATCCAGGAGTGCAATACGATACGACTATCAATCGCTGGCATACCGCCCCTAACTATGGCCGTATAAGTGGCTCTAATCCATGCTCGGAATACTTGCACGTGGATAATTCGGCATGCAACTTGGCAAGTTTGAACCTAATGAAGTTTTTGCGCCATGATAACAGTTACGATCTTGAGAGTTTCTTGCACATCGCAACCTTAACCTTCATCGCACAGGATATCCTCGTTGGAAATGCAGATTATCCAACTGATAAGATCGCTGAGAATTCGCGACGTTTTCGACAGCTAGGGATAGGCTATGCAAATCTTGGCGCACTGCTAATGACACTCGGTTTCCCATATGATTCAGATCCAGCAAGGGCTTATGCGGGAGCTATTACTGCGATTCTTACAGGGAACTCCTATTTGACTTCGACCCGCATGGCTAGAACACTCGGATCCTTTGCAGGCTTTGCAGACGATAAAGATGCGATGCTTCGGGTTCTTTCAATGCACCTTGACGCGGTTGAGAAGATCGACTCGTCACATGTTCCTCAACCTTTGATGGATGCCGCTAGGTCAATATGGAAGGAGACAACCGAGCTAGCCCAAGTATATGGAGTTCGAAATGCTCAAGCTTCTGTTCTGGCTCCAACTGGGACCATCGGTCTCTTGATGGATTGCGACACTACTGGAGTTGAACCAGATCTTGGTCTTGTCAAGATGAAGAAGCTAGTTGGCGGTGGAACGATGTCGATCGTTAATCAGGGTGTTAGTCGTGCCCTTCACCAACTTGGATATTCGACCTCGGTTGCAGATGGAATCGTCAAGTACATTAATGAGAATGGAACGATCGTGGGAGCTCCCGGTCTGGACCCTCAAGATCTTCCAGTCTTTGCCTGTTCGATGGGGGATAACACAATTCACTATCTAGGACATGTGAAGATGATGGCGGCAATACAACCATTTATCTCTGGTGCTATCTCTAAGACGGTGAATCTTCCAGAGGATGCAACTTTAGAGGAGATCGAATCCCTTTATATAGATGCTTGGAAGATGGGTGTCAAGGCGGTCGCTATCTATCGTGATAACTGCAAAGTGGCACAGCCGCTATCCACTTCCAAGAAGTCAGATAATGAAACCATCATTGAGGAGATCGATCCGTTGTCAAACGATCGAAGCGCCCTAGAAACTCGAATTGCGCAATTGGAGATTGCAGCATCAAAGGCGCCTGGAGTTCGCCAGCCTGTGCGCGAACGTCTACCACGTCGGCGCCGCTCATCTACCTTTGCTTTTAGAGTTGCTGACTGCGAAGGTTACGTTACGGTCGGTGAATATGACGACGGTAGGCCCGGTGAGGTTTTCATGAAGGTCTCTAAGCAAGGTTCGACACTTGCCGGAATCATGGATGCTTTTTCAATCTCTGTAAGTCTTGGTCTTCAACATGGTGTGCCATTGGCAACCTTTGTTAGAAAATATACGAATATGAGATTCGAGCCAGCCGGAATGACCGATGACCCAGAACTTCGAATTGCCTCTTCTCTGGTGGACTATATCTTTCGACGTTTAGCGATCGACTATCTCTCTTTTGACGAGAGGACGGATCTGGGTATCATGACCTCCGGTGAGAGAATGCAACCTAGCCTTTTCCCCAATGTTGAAGATGTTGACTTTAGCTACGGCGCGACCGGAGGATCATCGTCTGGAGCGGAGCAGATCTCTAAGGAAAAAGATACACCACAGCTGATATCTAGAACTGCGGGCCTTGATGCTCCATATTGTTATCAGTGCGGAAACGCTATGCAGCGAGCTGGATCATGTTATGTCTGCACAAGCTGTGGTACAACGAGCGGATGCTCCTGAGTCGAAAGATGCGGCGGTTTGGTCGTGGGTTTGATCGGTAGCACGATCGAGACTATGACCAATAGCAGTTCATAAGCGGCTATACAGTTAACAAGATACAATAAAAGACAGGCTCTTCCTCGGTGGCGCGTGACCATTGAGATCTAGAGCTTGTCGTTTTATGTGCACAAATATGTGGCTCTTTTGATTGAACAACCATTTAGAAGTAAGGATCTCCGTGGCTAAAGAGTCAGCTCGGGTATCTGATGGCACGAAAAGTTGGATTAGGGGTCTCTTTGTTGGGAGTGCGATCTTGAATTAAAGTTGACTGCTCTGGCAGCTGGCCACTCGCCATGGGGTGAATATCGCTTCAGCTATAAAGAGTGCTTCGTGTGGGCCTGTGAACTAATCGTAATTGTGAGATTAAAAGGTTTTTTATATAATAGGGCAGTCTTGGTCTGGATTCTGACTTTTAGCAATGCAGGAGTAGCGAGAGCTATTCGGTGGGGTGTCGGATGGCGGTAATGGTGCTCTTTGGTGGTGCTGGGGTTTGTGATCACTAAGCCACCTTCCAATGGACTAGAATAGTGGTTAACTCAAGAAAGAGGTGATTTCTTATGAAAGAACCACGTCAAGAAGTTCAAGAGACGGTTACCGTTGTGGGTCATACAACTCAAAAGCGACAGGAGGTCCTTGTCCCTCGTCGACAGGGTGTCCCGACTAAAACTATAATTCCTAGGGTAATTAGATACGTGACCGGCGTCTTGTTGGTCGTTCTAGGATTGCGATTTGTCTTAGCACTACTCGGTGCTAATCCTACTAATGCATTTGCCAATTTCATCTATTCAGCTAGTCATCCGTTTGTCTCGCCATTCTTTAGCCTGTTTGGTTATTCCATTCACTACGGTGTATCTCAATTTGAGATGTTTACATTAGTGGCGATGGCAATATATGCCTTAATAGCCTACGGTTTAGTGAAATTGGTAACAATCACAAGATAGAAGTGGTTGGTTGCCCGGATCATCTGGTACGACCTTTCACCTCGCTATGTTTTCTGGCTCCCAGCGCTCATTTTGGGTAATTTGGGGGCTAGAAATATTTAAAGATAGCGACCATCCAAGGCGGTCAATTGAGTCATTTGCGGGTCATAAAAGCAGCAATGACGGGTGGATCTAGCTCTATAGGTAACGAGATTGTGCTGATGACAAAAGAGCCTAAACCATGTGGGGTCTTTAGCTAGTCGATGGGACCGAAGGTTCTAACTCATCTCAGTTTAGGGAGCTCATAGTCGCTCAAGGAGCCTTGGCACCCTGGTGATCTTGGTGTTGATAGCAATGGACAATTAACGCGCGAGGTCGCAAAATGTATTTTCGTGAAGGAGTGGTAAGCCCGTTAGCGAAGGTTTTCATACTTATCAACTTTCGTAAGTTTCGCCTCCACCGAGACCAGATTGGAGCTAATCCATAGTAGAACAGATGCTCAATAAAGCTGTCTAGGTAGATATCTCAGGCTTTATGGTACGCTTCCGCGTCGCAAGAAGCATGTGAAGATCATTTGATCAAATGGCTTATGCTATGAGGGGTTTAGATGTCCAAAGTGTAACTTCGATCAATTTACTTTAGTAAGGCCAAATCATTTCAAGAAATGCAGCGTTTCGAGCTCCACTGTTTCAATGTAAATCTTTTCACCGCCAAACTAGCGTTACCTCCGGAACTATCTTTCATCGAAGTCATATCTCTTTTTCCTAGTGGTTTTCTGCTATCTATCTATTGTCCAACGACAAGCGTGGTCTTTCAGCTACTACCTCCCCCAGCCATCAGAGCCCTTGCTAAATTCGTTCAAGTATCTTATTCAACTGGATGGTTGATGCTAAATAAGCTACCTAAGGCAATGGCTGAGCGAAATGGTTTATACAAACTTGGAGGAAACATACAGGTAGATGAGTTCTTTTTGGGTGGTGAGAGTCATGGTGAAGGCTAAAGAGGAAAGGGAACCCCTAGCCCTCAGAGTCCGTGCCGAAAAATCTACTACAGTCATATATAGGGCGAGGATAGAGGAGTCATGAAAAAGGTATACCCAATAAAATAGAAGAAACGAGTGCTGAGGAAGCTCTTAGAGCTTGGCGATGGTGGAAATGCGCAGAGGGTGCTATTACCGAGCTTTCTAATGCTGAAGAAATTCCACTCAATACGCTCTACACCCAGAACGCGTCACTGAAGCGAACTGGTGCCATTGGCAAGTTCTCCGCATCTGCGAATCCGTCGCTTACGCTTTCGTTCAAGGCAAAGTACGAGAGAAGTTGTTAGAACTGAATCCATATAAACATATTCATGCGTTGCCTAATGGCCGTTGCCATTAGGCAACGCAAGGCAAGACTGAGGACCCAGTTGCTATCTCGGATGGACTTGCTGGAGAAGCCTCAGCCGTCGAGATTACGGAGGTTAAAAAGGGCAGATGCGGTTTGCTCATCCACAACCAGATCAGTGACTAAGCGTCCGGCGATCGCTGCCTTGAGCCCCCTCGCCTTATGCGCCCCAGAGACGACGCACAGCCTCCGCGCCGCCTTGCGGATGACCTCCGGCGGTGGGCCGCTTGAACGCGCGTTGAGCGGGATGCTGTCAGCGCTTCCATCGCTGCGCAGAAAGTGCGTGGCAATATCGCCGACCACCTGGTATCGGGTTATCGTATCAAGGTCTGCTTTCTCAAGAAATCCCCCCGAATAGACATGGCTTGGTAGCCCACCTTGTACAGCGCCAACACTAAAGATCAAAACATCGGATCGCTCTTGGAGCTTAAGGATACGAATAATGCTGCGTTCCCGCCAGAGCGCCTCTTTCGTCTCGGCGAAATCAAAGAAGGTCGGAACGGGAAATTGCTGGACCCGAGCGTCTAGCGCCGTTCCAAAGCGCCCGAGGATATCGCTGGCGTAGTCGATTCCTGTGGTAAATGTATTCCCAGCACCGTTGAGTTGCACCACGATCGACCTGCGGGTGGCCTTTCGCGTGAGGTGCTTACTGATCGCGGCAATAGTGGTGCCCCAGGCCACACCGATGACCATGTCTGATTCGCACAGCGAGGTAAACAGCCAAGCGGCCGAACGAGCTACCTGATCTAAAACTTCGACTTCGGTCGTGTTCTGGAGCACCGGGACTACTTGAGCTTCGATACTGTAGCTTTCGCGTAGTCGGTATTCAAGTTCGCTTGCCTGGGCATTTGGAGTATGCAGGCGGAACTCTATTAGTCCTTCCGCTTTCGCCATCGCGAGTAGTCGGGAAATCGTCGATCGGGAAGTGCCCATATCCTCAGCGATCTCTTGCATCGTCCTGTCCTGGACGTAGTACTGGCGTGCCGCTCTGAGAGCGTCGGTTAACTTCTGATTGTTCACCATCTCGTTATATCACCTAATGAACGTATCTGTCCATGGCAAATCGAACATTGAAAAAGAAACTGCAATTATGTGCAAAATCCTTGACACTTTGTGCAAATTGAGGTAAGTTGTGATTAGCAGCCGACTGGGGGGTCAGGTAATTGTGAGTAGCCGACGTACTTTACGCGTATTCATCCCATGACGGGGCATGTCCGAGATTCAAAGGGCAGAGCGATATGGCGCCGCCCAAGACACCTGGGCGTGATCGATACCCGCGCAGGAGTTTCACTTCTGCCCGCCTCTGCCACCCGGGCAGCCGGATCAGCGGTGTTCGACGACTGTGTCGATCGGCAGCGATCGATGTGGGCCAGAGCTGGCCGAGTTCGGGCCATTGCCGTTTCGATCTCGGCTAAGTGGAAATCGCTTTCCGACGTTCACATCGAAGTCCTAGACCGTTATCGGGCCAGCTCGGATCCTCACGCTCAATTGGGTGTTGTTGGATCGGAGCGAGGCGAAAAGCATTCGAGAACGATCAGATGCATTGTAAAGAAGGGGGTCTTCAAACCAAATAAAGATGGGTCTGTCAGGTAGCGCCAGTCATTGTACAAACCGCAGCGCGATGGTGAGGTTTCTGACAGTCCTCGTCGCTCAGGTTTGTTCGCAATGCTGGCTCTAAGCAAACAGGTGCCGGCGAGAAGCCGCATAGGGAGAAAATGAGGAGGCAAGTATGACAGAAACAAATGATTCGTCTAACAACAACCCCGGTACCGAGGTATCCGCACAGGGGTCAAAACAACCAGCACAGACGGTTCGAAAACGGCGATGGACGACGCGTAGCGCCCTGCTAGGTGCTGTACTCCTGATCGTGGTCGGTGGGTTGGTCGCCAATACTGCGCAGACGTCTGGTGGCAAGGTCCGGATTGTTGACGTTCACTATCCGACAGCGTCCGGTCTAATCGAGGCTGGCCTGCTCTACGTCCCGCCTAACGCAACAGCCAAGACCCCGGCATGTGGAGTTGTCGCAATCCATGGATATATCAATTCTCATGACACCATGGATGGTGTTGCGGTGGAGATGGCTCGGCGTGGTTGCGTAGTGCTGGCTGCGGACCAAACCGGTCACGATACCTCGCAAGGCCCAGCTTTTGCCGACGCTTATGGCGGTCCAGCAAGCTTAGCATTTCTGAATTCGCTTCCGATCGTCAAGAAGGGTGATATCGGGCTAGTGGGACATTCGATGGGGGGCTGGGCGTCGGTCCTGGCTGCAGGCCTCAGTCCCAAGGGCAGCTATCGTTCAGTTGACCTCTTGAGTTCGTCCACCAGCACCCCGGGACTCGAGCCCCTGCCTGGTACGCCGACGTTCCCGCGAAATATCGAGGTCGTCGAGGCAAAGTATTCCGAGTTCTCCCAGCTCATGTGGGCCGTACCTAAAGGTTCCCTGATACCAGACTCTCCTCGTCTCATGGCGCTCTTTGGGACAAAGTCCCCAGTAGTGCCGGGCAAGGTATATGGCTCGATTGCCGCAGGAACAGGGCGTGAGCTCTTTCTCCAATCGACAACTCACCCTGGGATCACATTTGATCCAGCGGTAATTTCGCACGTGGTAAGTTGGGAACAAGCAACTCTCACCGGAGTCAGCCCACTCTCCAATTCAAATCAGATCTGGCTTTGGGATGAAATTGGAACCTTCCTTGCTCTTATTGGAGTTGGCCTCTTCCTCTTCGGAGCCGCGGGAGAACTCCTCAGACTGGACTACTTCGCAGGGATCATCCGAAAGCTGCCGCCAAGTCGCTCGTTGACGGGCCGCGGATGGTGGCTTGGAGCACTGATTTTCGCTATTCTCGGACCGCTTACCTTCTTCGACTTTCAAACTTGGGGCGAGAACACCTTCAAGGCAGGCCCGTTCTTTCCGGAGAATATCCCTACTGGAGTGATCGTCTGGGCAATCGGTGACATCATAATTGGTCTGGTGCTGTTCCTCATCTGGCACTTCACTACGCACTCTGATAAGCGAGGCGACCTCCATAGCTACGGCTTAGCGGAGCCGAACTTGAAGATCGAGTGGCCAATGATTGCAAAGACAGTGGTCTTTGGTCTAGCTACGGTCGTTGTGACCTATATACCGGTCTACTTCTTCCATTGGGCATTTAACTCTGACGTTAGGCTGTGGATCTTCAATATCAAGCGCGTCGATTACACTCACGCAAAGATTGGACTCGACTACGTCTTGTTCTTTGCCCTGTACTTCATCGGGCTTTCGGTGATCATTTTCGGCCAATTACGACCGCGCTCACACTCGCTCGCAGGGTTTATGGCCAAGACGATAGGTCTCTTGGTGATCGGCTTTGCGGTCTTCATCGCTTTAGAATACGGAGTATTGTTTGCCACCGGTGAACTGCTGACCTCAAGTCAACCGCTGTTGGCGATTGTCGCGTTCCAGTTCATCCCGCTATATCTCCTTATCGGTGCAATCCTCGGATACTTCTTCTACAAAACCGGGCGGATCTACTCCGGTGTGGTGGTCGCTTCGCTGTTTGTCACAGCGATCGTGGTCGCTGGGACGGCCACCCAGGGAGTCGTATGGTAGGAGACTAACGGACCGCTCACCGATCCGTCAAAAGCGTTCCCCTCAACGTCGCTGGTTTCTCCTGCGACGTTGAGGCACCAACGGCGGCTTTCGAAGGTCGACAGCCTAAGGAGTACCGAATCCGACAAAGGCGTGTCCGCAGTGGAATCGATGCAGTGACTCGTGAATTCACCGTCGGAGGTGTTGAGGCGCAAGATTGGGTGTCGGGCGCCTCTAGCCGATCTTCGAAGTTTGAGGTCACCCATTAAAAGTAGACACTGACTTAAGCAGTTTTTGCTCTTACTTCTAAGGCTAACTCATAATTGACTGGTGAGATGTTCTTAGGTCTTCGAATGTCGCCGTTTGCTGTTGTAAAAATTCATTTACCACTTTATTCCAGCTCTTAATTCAGAGATGTCTTTGAAGACATGTCTCAAGAAGTATTCATGCTTGAAGACCGACCAGAAGGATTCAGCACTGGCGTGATTGTAACAGGATCCCATTTGCGCCATGGAGCGAATGATTCCATTTTCTTTACAGAGAGGTTCTGTGCGACGATCTAAGAATTGGCTTTCTCGATCGCTACGGAACACCGCTCCTCGGCAATTGCTACCTCTGGTATTAATTGCCTGACCTAGAGCTTCTAGCACTATCTCGAGCCTCATATTTTCATAAGACGCTATTGGAAGGCTCCCATTTAATTGATCCGCTACTAATGTGAGCTTTGTATCCATAATGTAGATGGAGGAAATTATTGTGAAGTCCAAAAGGCATACCCGTTCTACTCAAGGTAAGCAGGGCGCAGGTGCGCAAGAAGATCGCCGAAGGGGATAAGATGCTAAATGACGGTGCAACCATAAGTGAAGTTGCCGCTTTGCCATAAAAGCCCTAAGGCGCTGCACTTACCGAGACGACCTGGCACCGATGGAAGAGTACCTACGCTGCATTGAAGGGAACCAAAGTAAAGCTTACTCAAGGAACTTGAATCTAAAGAACCGTCGTCTAAAGAGCATCGTTGTCGACCTAGCTCTTGATGTCTCAATGGCCAAGGAGGTGACGATAAGAAACTTCTAACCCCGAATCGTCGTCGCATAGTAGTTCGCAAACTACAGATACGATTCGGGGTTTCTAAAGAGACGAGCCTGCAAAGTAGCAGGTCAAAATCGTTCTACGCAGCGTACCGTAGCACCTGAACGCAAAAGTGCAGATCTAGACGGTCGTCTCATTCGTGCTCCTCCCTGTTATGGCATCAGATACAACATTATGCACTCTGACCCAACTTATTAGATGCATCATTATTGCATCTAACTGACTACAGGTGTTATATATCCATTCCCACCAGCGCTTTGGTGCGCGATGGACAAACTCCTATAGAACTGCTCAAAACTGTTTTCCCAGGTGGGAACCAATCACGAACCATGCTGAATAATGCATCAGACCTAACATTGCTCATTTTTCGCAAGCGATAGTTGGAATGTGGAAAACGCTTCGCGTTTACGCACAATCCAACGATCTTCGCCCACAGGCTCTTTCAACCAGCTACTACTACTAATTAACAAAAGGCTCTATGGGTTTCCCTTAGAGCCGCTAACCCCTAAAAACAACCCTATCCAAAAATCACATTAATTTTGGACCATTAAATGGGGACCCGCCACATCGTTGCCCTTATGGCATAGTGAAGGCCAAGGATTCGCCAGATCTCTTGGTAGACAAGGTCGCGGGATTGTGGGTCTTGAGCTCCTCAAAGAGCGACTTTATCCGCCAGCGTTGACTATAAGTGCTCCTAGGTGCGATGCTGGGGCCAGATTAGGATTCGTGATTGATGTGAAAAGACGGTAGGAGGTATCTGGGTTGTTGCATTGGGGGCTTTATTCGAACGTGCCTTCGATCACTCGAAGCTGAATCGAGTTTAGTCTATTTCGATCTTGGTGGTGATAGATATTGCCAAGATAAGATCCATCGGCTAATTCAACTACAGTTTCAATTTCATGATTGGCACTAGCTTCAAATAGCAGCTCAGAACCCGTCTCAAGAGCTTGTTCCCAAAGGCCATAGCTAAAGAAATCCCGATCAGGCTAGCATAAAATTTCTGGCGTAAGAACCCCAATGATCTCACGAAGTGCCATTTGTTCAGATTGTGAAGATGGTTCCGGAAGAGCAGCTATTACCGCACACGCGCCGCATTTGCCAATAGCGGTTATACGAGCATTGGCATAGACTGCCTCATCAGATTGAGTTGGTGGCTTTGAAAAATTTGCCGTATTTTCTGGAGATTCAAATACGTCCAGAGTGGTGGAATCGATGGCAATTAGGGCCCAGGTTTAATTAGAAGGTTCCTTTTGTTTGGATGATGGCAAGGAGCTTGGCAACTCTTTTGTAGAGTTCTGCCATCGGGGCACTACCAAGTTTCACCCGCGCTTTGTATATACCAGCCTTGGACTGGACCTGCCAAGAATCACTAAAGGTGCCCTGCCATGCTAAACCTTGAGTGAGATGACGCATTACTTCTTCGCAAGAAGCTTGAGGGAACGTTGCCATGGATGGCTATTACTTAACAAGTAACCATGCGAGCGGGCATTAAGCGCACTCGTTGTTCTAATTTATCCGTCTCGTTGAGGATATCGTCGATCAGATCTTTAATAAACGTCCTCGTGAGAACACCGATTGAAATGTGATCAGCGAGTAGTGCATTATCTGGTTGTCTTCTCCACCCGGGTCTTGGCATCTCTATCTCCCGGCGCAGTAATAGCACGCCACTTTTGTTAAGCACGCGATATTTTGATTTGGCTTTTGGGGGTAAGTATTTTAAATTCTCTATTTCTTATTAGCAGCACTTGTTCGAAGTCAGCAATCTACCTGGACGGCTCCTACAATTTCGATCCATTGTGGCGTGAGTTTGCGTCCATAGCGTGGATTCGTGAGTTTTTCGGGAAGTTCGATGGTCCTTTTTAGAAGATGTTCCAGAAAGATCGGCAAGTGTTTCAAGATGGCCAACAAGGATTTACCTATTGCGCAAAGGTTGAAGAAATAGAACTCGATCGATCATCATGTGAAAACTATGGTTGGTCTTTAAATAGGGACAACCTTTTGGTGAGCGATCTCTCTTTCTTGGCCGATTTGGCTAAAGCTGCGGTCTGATTGAGCCAAATCGGCCTTTGAGGGATTGTCTGAGCTATACCTTTCTAAATAGTCGTTCGTATCGAGGAAGGTCGCTACTTTATCTAGCCTTTTCGACTCCTATAAGGGGTATTGATAGCGCTGGAAAGTTGTCCGAGATTAATGCCCGGTCCAAGATTGACGGTGAGGATTTTATCCAGCGAGGTAATTGATCTTTAAAGCTTTAGAAGTTGTACCTTTTGGTGCAGCGAGGGTCGCTTTGATCTTATCTTTGGCCATCTGAGTCAAATTGGGTTAGGTAGTTGGCTAGCCCCGATTGCGTGATGCGAAAGATAACGTCGGGTATCACTTCGTCCGCAATCTTGAGGGCATCTTCGAATTGGAACCACTCAACCTCTTGACTCTCACCAGGAGGAGGAGTCGGTTCGGTGTCTTGACCCAGAAGGAGATACCTGATGTCCAAATGGTAATGATCAAAAGCATCGTGGCAGGAGAGATTGAAGAGCAGTGGGCCGTTTGATGGATGGATCACTGTCAGTCCAGTCTCCTCTTTTGCCTCTCGGATGACGCAATCCCAAGGACTCTCGCCGTTATCGATGTGGCCGCCCGGCTGAATCCATTTTTGGAGTTTTTTGTGCCGATGCAAAATTATGCCTCTGGGGCCAATTATTATCGCCGATGCCGTGCAATGGCGCGGATCGGCGTAGCGATCAAAGATATTTCGTCGCTTTTCGGCTTCTTCTAGGATTATGTGCTGGGCGTTTTTCTCTTGGTTGGTAATGGGCTCAAAGTCGACGATAGATTGGAGCCAAATTTCATACCAGGGCATTGCTGGCGATCTCCTTTTGTTTTGAAACCTTTTACGGGTCTCTACGGCGGCTAATAGTTCAGAGTGCAAACTCGGTTGATGGATCCTCATTATGCTACAACAATATGGCTAGCTATCATGAGAGGCTGAATTCGAGGATATGTCTTTGAAAATCCACGGTTTGCTAATGCATTTTACTAATTCATTAGGAGCTTTTACTGCAAGCAGCCATTGAAAAGATTTAGGATGAAAACTGCGAGGTGAGCAAAACCATCTTCCTGTGGATCCTTATCAATATTGGCCGATAGGGCTATTTGGCCGATGAATTGTTGGAATTACCCGGAGGCTATCTGATTTTTATGGCCCTTGGTGAAATGGATGGATGGACTCCAAGTGGCTGTTTTGATCGCCTCTTTGATTCGAAAGATCGTCGTCTTTGTTTTATAGCTTCAATAAGGTGGACTTGTGAATATCCGCCTCGTTTAGATGCATTTCGGAGCTTCAGGAAAATTCCAAATCAATTGACGTGTAGCACTCTGATCGTATGATCTGTTGTCTGGTGCGACCACTAGAATCTCTGTTCAATGTAAAAGATAGGTTTCATGGGTCGTTTGCCCGATAGGTTGGGCAATTGGTCAATATTTTATCAATTGGTCAACGCCTAATAAGGAAGCGACAATTAGAGATGATTCCACCACTATCTGTCTGGGGTTACTTTTGTGGCAGACTTGGATGGGCAAGTATCGCTTTGACCATCTCTTAGTGCTGTTCATTTTTTGGCATGTAGTGGTTGAAGCTTATTAAACCCTCGTCTAGCGCATGGTTGTCGTGTGCGGATTTTCATGTAATTTTTTTGATAGGAGTGCGTTTTGGGTACGCCTGAAGACCTAATTGTTCAAGCGTCGCAACGTCGACGTACCTTTGCTATTATTAGCCACCCTGACGCTGGCAAAACTACGCTGACGGAAAAGTTTCTCCTTTATTCGGGGCAGATATCTCAAGCGGGGGCAGTAAAAGCTCGCTCTGGTGGGCGAGCAGCGGTCTCTGACTGGATGGCCATGGAGCAACAGCGAGGGATTTCAATTACCTCTACTGTCTTGCAATTTAGCTATCGCGATCACGTTATTAATCTTTTGGATACTCCTGGACACCGTGACTTCTCTGAAGATACCTATCGAGTACTTTCTGCAGTCGATGCCGCAGTGATGGTTTTAGATGTCGCCAAAGGGATTGAACCTCAGACTCTCAAGCTCTTTGAAGTTTGTCGAACACGGGAGGTGCCAATAATCACCTTTTTGAACAAACTAGATCGGCCCGGGCTCGATCCACTTGAGGTTTTGGATCAGATCGAATCAAAGATCGGGGTTCGACCTACGCCGATTACTTGGCCTGTTGGTATTCCAGGGGATTTCCGAGGTGTGATCGATCGTAGAAGTGGCAACTTTATCAGATTTTCTCGAACTGCTCACGGTGCCCAGGAGGCTCTAGAAGAAGAGATTGATCCAACGGCCGCAAGTCACCAGGAAGGTGAAAATTGGAAGCAGGCGGTAGACGGCGTGTCATTGCTTGACGAAGTAGGGGCGACCTACGATAAGAAGTCTTTCTTGGCCGGTCAATCTAGTCCTGTATTTGTGGGATCGGCGCTTACTAATTTCGGAGTCCGTCACCTTTTGGATGCAATTGTGGATCTAGCTCCCGCTCCGAGTGATCGACATGATCTAGATGGGAATTTGCGGCCAATAGAGAGTGAGTTTTCGGGATTTGTCTTTAAGATTCAGGCGAATATGGACCCATCTCACAGAGATCATTTGGCCTTCGTGCGCGTCTGTTCCGGTAAATTTCAACGTGGAATGGGAGTTACCCATGCGGAAAGCGGTCGTATACTTTCTACCAAGTATGCGACCTCGGTCTTTGGATCGGACCGTGACACCGTCGAAGAGGCATTTCCGGGAGATGTAGTAGGGCTAGTAAACTCCAACGAATTGCGGATTGGTGACACACTCTATGTGGGTGATCGAGTTGAATTTCCACCTATTCCGACTTTTGTGCCTGAGCTTTTTGCGCTAGCTAGGGCGCGCGACACTGGACGCTTTAAACAATTTAGAAAGGGCATCGAGCAACTTGAAAAGGAGGGAGTGGTACAGGTCCTCTTTGATCCTTCTGGAGATCCCACGCCTATGGTTGCCGCAATTGGTGAGATGCAATTCGACGTCTTTTCTCATCGTATGCATTTCGAATTTGGTGCTGAAGTCGAACTGACTCGCACCTCCCACAAGGTCGCTCGGCGAACTGACCAAGCAACGGCCAGTGAACTCGGAGGACTTGGCGGTGTTCGTGTGAGAGTTCGTCGCGATGGCACCCTTTTAGCACTCTTTGAAAGTCCCTACTGGCTTGCACGGCTCCAGAATGATCACCCTACGTGGAAACTCGACGACCTTATCGCATGAGAGTGCCATTTCAAATAGTTCAAATGGCTAAGTTGAGATAGTCTTTTGATGGATGCCAAAGGGCGCTGATTAAAAGAGCGACCTGTTTTGATTAAAACGAAGTTCGTCAGAGAATTGTGGTCTTTGTCGGATCAATCACCGAGAAATGATAAAGCAACTTTCTGATTTGGCTATCTGGCAATAATCTAAGATCATAAAGATGCGGCCTTTGGATTTAGTTGATTTAGGGTTTTTGAATTTTACGGGTGACGCGGTTATCATCTCTGGGCGTCGTAGATTTTTCGCTTGATGTGCGGTTTGATCGATGACTCCGAGAGTGAGAGATAGGTTCAAGAGAGTCGCTCGTGTGACGCCTTTTACGGCTTATTTGAGCTTGTTCTTTTCCGCAAAGGCAGCAGTTGCAATATAAATCTCGTTTGCTCATTACGATGATCGGGAAGTTTTTCTTGTGCTATTTTTCGTTGGCTGAGCCCCTTTTCGAGTGCCCATAGCGATAGTCGATACTTAAGCCGGGTGATTGTCCTCTGGAATACGAGTCAAACGAAGGACTATCGGTACGGTTTTGTTAAGTGAGATTTTCAGATGCGATCCTTTTGATGGCTGATTTTATGGAGCGGCCTACCAAGTGGGTTGGCTTTGATGGCGACAATGGTATATGGCTCACAAAGCTGTCCGACGTAGAATGCCGAATTCATTTATCTGTTTTTGCTCTCTGATTGGCAGTTTATGGATCAATTGGAATCTGATTTGGCCCGTTTTCATGCCAAGAGTTAACTTTGTATTTCCCAAATGGTGTCAAAATCTTCAACTTGAAACAGCTAGCCTTGTTTGGACAAAGCAAGCGAATGGAAGTGTCATTAGTACTATCGGAGCAAGTAACCCACAAAAAACCGCGATCGCCCTCCTTGGCGCTCGTACCGTACGCGAAGTGGCATTTGGATTCATCTCAATTACTCTGCCATTTTATTGGCAGAGTAAAGGGCTTTCTATCTTTTCGATCGGTGTTTTGTATAGTGCTGCATTGATTGGTTCGGCATTGATAACGCTACTCTTAGGGCGTTATATCGATGTCATTGGACGTAAGCGAATTCTCATCGTCAGCAGTCTTCTTTGGGCGGTAGTCACTCCTTTTTTGGCCTTTACTCAGGATATATATCTCTTATGTTTGATAATGGTCTTTGGCAGCGTATCGCCAACTGGTAAAGAGATAGGAATCTATCAGGGTGTGGAGCAAGCCATGCTTGCAAAGCTATTCGCGGGTCACAATCGAACGAAGATCTACGCATGGTTCAATCTTGTTGGATATGGTGCAGTGGCGCTGGGAGCCTTACTCGCTGCGCTAGTGGGAATTGGTTCGGTTGGCTCGGGCCAAAAGAACACTTTCATTTGGGTGGCCATCGCCTATGCGTTTGCCGGGGTAATCCAGCTGGTTATCTATTTTCTTGTTGACGATGTCGTAGAGCAAAAGCACGAAAAGCCCATCGATGAAAAAAGTGGATATCGGCCACAAAAAAGCGTAAGGACGCTGGTCTATCAACTCTCGGCTCTTTTTGCCTTGGATTCTTTTGCGGCAGGGTTAGTCGTACAATCTTTGATCGTCTATTGGTTTCGAGTAAATTTCCATACGGATTTAACTCAGTTAGGGTTGATCTTTTTTGGTACCAATATGCTTTCAGCGCTCTCGTCGCTCGCCGCCGCTAAGGTGGCCTCCAAGATCGGTCTTTTGAATACGATGGTCTTTACTCATTTACCATCGAACATCCTCCTGATATTGGTTCCCTTTATGCCAAATGCCACACTTGCAGTGGCGATGCTTTTGGCGAGGCATATGCTCTCTCAGATGGATGTCCCGACGCGAGCAGCTTATTCAATGGCGATGGTCTCGCCCGATGATCGAGGATATCTAGCGGCATGGACCAATGGAGCCCGAAGTTTTGGAACGGGAGTTACCCCAATATTGGCGGGTTTGATGCTGTCGGTTTCGCTGAGTGGCATACCGTTCGTTGCGGCTGGAGGGCTAAAGGTAATCTACGATATCTCGCTATATTTTCGTTTTAAACGGGTTCCAATCGACTTCGCTAACGAGTCTTAGGTCGATTTCCTAAGTCGATTCCTGTGCAAGATGGTAATCGTCTCCGTTCAATGGACCATAGATCGATCTGGTGGCCACCTGTGGCGTTTGTGTTATTCGGTAAATATTAAGTCCATTTCTGTTGGAGAACCGAAAATGGTGAGCTTTGGCGATGAACATCGGTGGTCTTGGACATGTTGACGATGTCGATTTGAAGATGCCGACCAAAGTTACTTTTGGCGAAACTTAGGTGCCAAAGCAAGAGCGGTTGAGCCAAATAAAAGACTTATGGATCCATTTTGGTTGGATAAGACGATTTGATCTGGTACCTTTCGATCGGGCCTTGAGGCGCTATATTGCCTTGCAAGGTTGTCGGTCCTGATCTTGGGTGTAGATTTGGTCTGAAGTTTAGGGATTATTCCGGGACGCTAAATGGCAGAGCCTTTTTCATCAGGAGTGAGGTCTCTTGCGAACGAGTCGAAGGGGAGGCCGCGAGATGGTTGATGACATTTAATTGATCGATTTCGTCTTTATTTTGACTGAGTTTGAACTTGGCTTCAACTTTGGTCACCACAATCTCAAAGGCGACCACGGCCTCTAGCATCTTTGATTGTATCGGTGAATCGAAGTCACTTCGCCATGGCTCTATTGATGAGGACTCATGGCGATCGGTAAGCTTATCCAGGACTTCGCGTTTTTCGCCTCGGTCGTGAATTATGGTGGGTTTGCCATAGATGTGCACTACCGAGTAGTTCCAGGTTGGAACGCTCTCGAGGTGGTACCAGGATGGCGAGACATAGGAATTCGGTCCACTAAAGACAACTATTGCCTCATCGATATCTTCTAGCTCTCGCCATTGTGGATTTGCTTTAGCGAAATGGCCCAGTAGCCTTCCGTGTTGAGCGTATTCGCGTTCAAAAAGAAAGGGGAGGTGACTGAGTGAAACTTTTGATTCCGAGGTTGTGATCAGGAGCCCAAGTGGAAATAAATCTATTAATTCGAAGATGAGATCTCCATTATCCTGTTTGAATTCTTTTGGTGTATACATCTGGTCTTCCTTCGAATGCGAAGTCTTGCTTGTTATCTAAGTAACAATAGCCGATGGCAAACCAGAGTTTTATATTTCGACTTAGTATCGGTTCTAATACTATGGCTATTTTTCGCCTTCCACTTGTTTGGCATCTCCTCTAGCATGCCGAGTAGTTGTGAGTTGGCTTGTAATGCTCGACGATTAACTAAGTTCGGACAATCTTCGCGCTCCGACGGAGCGCTATCATATTTCCATGAATTACAACCATGTTGCGCATCCTCGCTTAGTCGACCGGAAGAATACCAAGCCCGTAAAAGTCTCCGATAATGCGGTTGGCTTCAACGGTAAATTGGCTATGCGGATTACCAAGATTGTGGGTTCGATGTGGTGTGCCTACGCCTTTGGCCTGTTTGATCTCCTGAGCCTTCCATCTGCAATGCGAACTGGGATTCAAGCTATCGTAGCATGGGTCGCTCAGACCTTTTTGCAGCTGGTCTTATTGTCTATCATTATGGTAGGACAGAACCTACAAAGTGCGGCATCAGATCGAAGGGCTGAACAAACCTATAACGATGCCGAGATGATATTGCATGAATGTTTAGAGCTGCATCGACACCTCGACGCTCAAGACCAGACGCTCAAAGATTTGATCAAAAGAATTGAACTCAATGGCTCCTCGCCCACAAATTGATCTACTTCATGCGTGTCTTCGAGCCTGCGGTTGGGGTGCTATCGTATGAATCCAATCATAAGTACAATGCTAGATAATTTGTTTCTATTTTAGGTTGTCTGTCTCTGTGATTGGTCTCAATTCATATCTGTTGGAGACTTTTCTGATCTGGAATGTTTGGCCTACCTGGGGAGATAGGTAATATTTAACTTGGTGCTCTTGACTTTGTTGAATAAAAATGAGATAGTTACTTTGTTGAGTAACGTAAGGATCTCAATATGCACAGGTCAAATAAAATTGTATCGCTATCTCATATAATCGAAATTCATTTTACAAATCAATCTATGCAGTTTTCACGTAAGATTGCGGATAGATTGCCTATCGAATGGACGAAACGGCACCACTTCAATGGTTCCGCGGTGCCTAGCTTACTTAGTGGGCACGTTTTGCAGCGGGCTGTTGCAACTGGGACTCGGTCTTACAAGGCCCGTAAACATAGGCTTTTACCCTTTTATCGAACTGATTTATTTTATGTAATCGCTCAATTATAAAGGATTGGAAAAGGCTCATGTACCAACGCAGACTTCAAATAAACTCCCCAGTTGATGTTCCGATAGTTATCTACCATAACTTCTTGAAAGTTGCACCCGCCCACGCTTTTTTGGCTCTAACCGATCCGTCTTATATAGAGATATGGGGAGATACCATCGGCTACAAGGTGGCTCTTTTTAATATCGATCTTTCGGTTGGGGGTCGTTACGACATTGCCTATAGCGACCCCAGTGGCATTCTTCGCCAAGCATCGGGAGAGATCTTAGAGTTTCAGCCGCCGCGTTGTTTGGTTTTTACACGCGAATTGGACGTAAAGAGTGGGGAAGAGACCTTAGAAACATTGATTTTTGACTCCATGGATGGTGGCACTTATCTTACTGGTATCTCGAGGTATCCTTCGATCGAGGTTCGTGATCGCATAGCCAACGTATCATTTATGAGCTTTGTGGCTAATGCATTTGAGTGCCTAGATGAAGTGGTGGGTGATAGTTGGGTTGTCGAAAACCTCAGTGTATAGGGATTTGTAGGTAAGATACATCTATTGGACAACTCAATTGCTTAGATCGAGTTACTGATTTATTTCATCTGGATGAGTTCGCAGACGGATAGCCTTGAATCAGTTCGAGCCTCATTCAGCCAGTGGTGGGCGGGTAGGATTCTGAGGAAACTCTACATAATTTTCCTTCGGCTGGCGAATTATTTTATTCCATATAATGGTTATTCAATAGGCTACGGCGTTCCCAGGGGGCTATTGTTTTGGCCTTGGTTAGGTGGCTTTATTTACATAATTCGATTTTTGAAAATCTGTTAATGGGAACTTAGCCCGGTTTTGATTGGAGGATTCCCGGAAAAGGCGAAGCGGCATTCCCTGATTATGGAAACCTTTGGCCAGATTGGCACTAAGCTTTAGTTAAGTTCGCTCTCTTTGGGCAGGGCAAGTTACTGATCTTGAACGTTTGGATGAAAATTAAACTGACTTCTCATGTTTTTTTGACTTCTCAACTTTTTCCGCATGTGTAGCTGTCCCGATGATTTTTAGCCTTGAACGAATCACTACTTGACGGGGTGGTCTGGTGGAATTTGCAAGCTCTGTAATAGATGGACGTCGTCTGGTTATTGTTGACGGTGCTATCACGGTCTTAGGTAGCCATGGCTCACGATGGTTGACTCATAGGGCGGTTGATCAACTCTTAGGATTACCAGAGGGATCAACCTCAAATTATTACAGGACTCGCCAAGCACTAGAGGCCGCGATCTTTGTGAGAGTTTGCGAGGTGGATATCATCTCAATTCGCATGGTACACGAAAAGGCTTCCCTCTATCCTTCCGACGGGCAGGGAGCGATGGCTATATTTCGCGATCTCTTGTCTTTAACTTCTACAACCCAAGAGGGAATTTTGCGACAACGGGCTCGTCTCGAGGTTTTTTTGGCGGCTACTAATCGCCCGAATCTCTTTGAATTGGTCAATATCCACAGACGTGAGATGCGAGAGGCACTTGGTAAGGTTCTTGAGGCTGTTGGCCTCCCTTTGAGCGCATCCAAGTTACTTGCTCTAGAGGCTTTCACTCAAGGTTTAATTGTTGATGCGTGTCTTCACCATCCAAAGCCCGAGCCCCTGGTGCTAGATGAAGCGCTAAGTTGCTATGGTGAATTTTTTGGCGCATTGTAGGACCACTAGATGCCTGGCCTACGAGAAAAAACTGACCTGCCTTGGCATGAGCGGAGTGGATGGGACTGATCGCTGGACGCTTGGTTGCGGAGGAGCTTTCAATTTATCCAAGATTTGGCTTTAGTTGATCCTAGATGGAAATGCCTTTGGGAATCTCCGGTGCATTGCTAGAAGCTATGGTCTTTAGTGGGCAAAATAAACACCTGCATTGGTGATGGTTTCATGCGGTCCAAATGACCTGATGCTCCCTTACGAGAGTGTTGCTTGATTCGCGGCTATGTTAGATAGCCCGAAAATTGAGTGGGACCACTAATTCAAACGTGTTGGGGCCATTGTGGTCACGCGTTTCCAGTCTTTGCCTATTCAGATGTGTATACAGCCAAAGTGGTATCTTGTGTGCCTAGCCGAGAGCCCTTGGAATGGCAGTGATTTTATCTATCCGTCCTTAGCCCCACGAGCATTAGTCGAGAAAATAAGTCGTACCTAGTAAACATGCTAGGTACGACGGTGAATTCAAATGTCAGATCGAAATTTTCTCGATAGTCTCGTTGGTTTAGGTTGGGTTATGAAGGTTGACCAAATACCATGATTTATCGATCTTTGATTGTGAGTCTACAACATGGCGGTCTGTCTTTTTTCTTATTAAAGATAAGCCGCGGCTAGGACTGATGCGACTTCGGGTCGAGAGTACTGGGAAGGTAGTGCCACTCCTCTGCTGAGCAGTTCTCTGACCTTGGTGCCTGAGAGTATCAAATGGCTTGATTTTGGATGGGGACAGGTTCTTTTAGAGACCACTTGTTCGCAGACAAGGCAAAAGAAACTATGTTCGAACTTCATTATCTCGATTCCCAATTGAGATGGATCTAAGGTGCTAAAGATCTCTTGGGCTGCATAGGTACCATAGTAGTCTCCAACCCCCGCATGATCTCGGCCAACGATAAAGTGGGTACATCCGTAGTTTTTGCGGGAGAGGGCATGAAGGATCGCCTCCTTAGGTCCTGCATATCGCATCGCTGCTGGATAAACTCCAAGGAGTACTCGATCCCTCGGGTAATAGTTATCTAAGAGAGTTCGATAAGCTTCCATTCGAACTTCAGAAGGTACGTCGTCATCTTTGGTATGGCCGACCAACGGATTAATAAAGAGGCCATCGACCAACTCCAGAGCTACTTTGTGGAGGTATTCATGCGCCCTATGGATCGGGTTTCTAGTTTGGAAGGCGACGACGGAGTTCCATCTTTGTTCATGAAAGTAACTGCGGGTCTCAGTTGGCGTTAGATATTCGCTACCACGAAAGTCTCGTACGGGTTGATGAAAAAAGAGTTCCCCAGCAATGGCAATGTCCCCTTCGTTGATGAGAGTAGCCACTCCAGGGTGTGCGCTATCGGTGGTACCGTAGACACTCTGCGCTTCTTGATGGAGTTCTACTGGGAAACGCTCTCTAATAATCATCGTAGCCACGTGAACACTCTGAATGTGTAGTTTTGCTGCGGCGGTTCCGGTAGCTAGTTCCCCTGAGGAGACAACAAAGGTGATTGGAAGTGGCCAAAGTGTCCCATCACTTAATTTCATCGAATCCAGAACACAGTGGTAGTCATCTCGTCCGAGAAAGGAAGAAAGGGGAGAGTAAGCACCAACGAATATCATCTCAAGGTCGGCTCTTTGTCTTGGCGAAAGTTCGATATCGATGAATTTATCTACCTTAAATGGCGCGGTAATCTCAAAGTGGATTAGTTCTCCGCCATGTGGCGGGGCGATTGGGTCGCTTGGATTAAAACTCACGTCTTGTCTCTTTCATTAGTAACCTTAGACGGTTGTGTCGTGGTATTTGGAGTCGTATTTGATACAATTAGGCTTCTTGAGCGGGCGGCTTTGTCTTAGTCCAAATTCCACATTCAGTGCGACCTTGGCCAACGAATCTGCCAGCACGTATGTCCTCGCCTGCCTTGACAGCTGCGGTACATGGCCAGCACCCCATTGATAGATAGCCTTGGGAATAGAGAGGGTGAAGTCTGAGATCGTAACTCTTGGCATAGGATTCTAGGTCTTTTCGCTCCCATCGATATAACGGGTTTAGCCTGATGGGATTGCCATCTTCAAGTGCACCCAGAGTATTTCGTGTTGAGGCGCTTTCGCGAGTCCTTCCATTTAGGATGGCGCTTGGCATGGTGGCCGCGAGAAAGTCCTCAAGCGGCTCTACCTTGTTTTGACTACAGCACGCGACTGGATCAATCAAATAGCCGTCTTCGAAGGGAGCTTTTGGCTTTAGTGTGATGAAGTTAGCACTCTGGTATCGAGATTTGAGGTAGGCGAAGAATGAAAGAGTTTCACTAAAATGGTAATTTGTATCAACAAAGACGACGTCACCGTCGAACCCTTGTGAGACGGCAAGGTCAATTAGTACGGTGCCAGCGATATTTAGACCGGTGGTTATCTTTAGGTCGATGTGGTCTTTTATGGCGGATCTCAGGATCTCTTTAGTTTCTTGGAAGTTAGATTCCAGCATCGGCGAGCTCTTTCTCTAAAAATCTCATTACTAGCTCTTTGGCTTGATCTAGCTCTAATTCTGCAGTCGGAACGAATAGGTCGGGTTGGGTTGGAGCTTCATAGGGGTCGTCGTATCCAGTAAGACCTTTTATCTCACCAGCTAGCGCCTTTTTGTAGAGTCCTTTTGTGTCTCTTTGAAGGACGGTCTCAAAGGGTGCGTGTACGTGGATTTCGCGGCCACGTTCACACATTGAAAGAGCTTGGTTCCTTGAGCTTTCGTATGGCGAGATGGCCGAGACGAGTACCACCACTCTGTTTCTCGCCAAGAGCGAGGCGATATATCCAAGCCTTTGAACCTGTAAGTCGCGATCTTTCCTGGAAAAACCGAGGTCTGGAGAGAGAACGGCGCGAATCTCATCGCCATCGAGCAGTTCTACTTTGATCCCTCTATTGGTCAGTTCTTGGTGAATCTCCCTGGCGATCGTTGTCTTGCCTGCGCCAGATAGGCCAGTAAACCAAAGAACGGGCGCGTGTGTTGGAAATTGTGGCATATTATCTTCCTGGTAACTTCTTTTTCGATTGTGCATTTGACATCAATTACCTCTTTTGTAGAAGCTTTGGATTCTTAGCTTCCAAGACTATGACGGGTTTTTCTCGCCCATTAGGGCCCTAGGTAGCATATCATTTCTTTGTTGGCGGACCTTAGTCTGCTATTTGAGTGCAGGTTCGGCGTTGGTCAAAGGTTCACCTGGTGGTGATTTTTCGAAGTCGGATTTTCCTTTGACCTTAGCGTGGAGTCCAACTCTCGCCAATCGAAGTCGAAGGTCGAATATCCATTTTCCTTCAACTCTTTTCGGGTGGTTTTAAATTGCTCGTAGACCAGTTGGTCTGTATCTTGTGTTCGACTTTTTAGATGGTCGACAAAGATTCCGCCGAAAGCTGGAGATGTACCATTCGTCGAAATTGCAATGTCGACTGAGCCAAAGAGTCGCCTAGTGGCAACGTGGCTAAAGTTGGCGGTCTTTGGCTCGTCCAAGGTATTTAAAAGGAATCTCTTTTTGAGGCTTTGGCGATGGATCCAACGGTTTAGCTTTTTATCGCGGTCACATGCTATTACCAAGAAGGGCTTTCGTAGCTCGCGTCTTTTGGGCCTGCGATCAACAACTATGATATCGTCATCTATCTCGTCGGTATTGATTGATTCCGTGGTCTGTCCGTACCTAAAAAGTGTAACAATCGCACCTTCCGCCATGGCGACGCGAGCCCGCATTAGAGCTTGTTTTGAGCTTCCTATAATATAGACGTCACGGGAATGCAGCTCTAGAGCGATAATCACAACGACTCCTTCGAGCTTGCCGACACCTTTATGCGTTGGCGCCTTGGGGCAGGAACATATGCAGTTAGTCTCGATCGCTCGAGACGATAGATGAAGTCTCCAAAGCGTTCGGACTCTTTTCGTTCATCTCGCCATGCAATTAGTAACGGAGCGAGAGAGTCGACTATCGACTCTTTTTCGACGTCCTCTGCAAAGAGTTGATTTAGGCGGGTACCCTCGCGATCGGAGCCAAGAAAGATGTCGTAGCTTTTCTTGGTGCGTCCAACTATACCAATCTCGGCCAAGTAGGGACGAGCGCACCCATTGGGACAACCAGTCATTCGAACTTCGATATCATCATCTCCGATGCCAAGGAGCTCGAGGCGATCTTGGAGTTGGCCCAGGAATGTCGGTAGATATCTTTCGGATTCGGCGAGGGCTAATCCACAGGTGGGAAGGGCTACACACGCAAAGGAAGAGACAAAGATTGGCTTTTGCCGCTTCAGGGATGGGACCCCTAGAGCTTCAAGATCATCTTGAAGATTTGGTGCGATCTCTGACGCTAAGTCGGTAAGGATAAGGTCACCTTTGGCGGTTACTGCGAGATTTGGACGGTACCTTTGTACTATTGTCGATATCGCAGTCCTATGGTTGATTGGGGCTGTGTCGGCAATTCGACCAGAGGGTAGCTTTATACCTAGGGCATAGCTATTGTTGAACTTATTTCGTGTTAGCCCTAGATGATCGTTTGTGGCCAAGAACAGGTCTTTTTCGGCCGGCTGGAATCGGATATCTACCTTTTCCTCTACAAGTCGGCGGAATTCGTCTACTCCAATGCGAGCAATTAGGTACTTTAGGCGTGCATGGGCCCGATCATTTCGATCTCCAAGGTCACGCTGGAGCTCGATTATTGCATCTGTGAAGGCGAAGAGACTCTCAATATCAATCTCTCCCAAGAGATCACCGAGGCGAGCAAATGTGCTTTCATCGGTTCCACTTCGGCCCAGGCCGCCTCCGACGTAGAGTCTTATTATTTGGGAATTTTCGTTATCGACTACGATCCCGAGATCGTGACTGAGCACGTCGATACAGTTGTCGATCGAAGAGACCACCCCGATCTTGAACTTTCTAGGTAGCATGTTTGCCCGATAGATAGATCGCTCTTGTGTCTTGGCACCTGAGATGGATTCAGCTACTTTTTCTCCGTCGATCCAAAATTCGAAATAGGCATCCGATGGTGCTTTATAACGGTTTGATATCTCGTTGGCGACTCTTTCGACGACCGTCTTCACCCGGGGATCCTCCACGTTTGGACATGCTGTGACATTTCTGATTACGTCACCACATCCACCCCATGTCGTTAATAGTGTCTCGTTGATGCGAGAAAGTAGTTCTCTAACGTCTTGTTTTGTCACAAAGTGAAATTGGATTCCCTGGCGAGTGGTGAGGCGAAGGGTCGAGTTCCCAAGATCATTGGCGATTTGGTTGAGTGCTAAATATTGTTCTGAGGAGATGCGTCCACCAGGTATTGAGACTCGGGCCATAACTAAATGCTCAATCTCTAGTCCAGCCTTCAGTCGAGTTGAGCGCGAGTCACGATTATCTTGGGTGTAGATCCCGTGGAACTTTAAGATCTGACTTGCTTCATTTGAGAATTTTGGATCATCGTTTTCGAGTTCGGAAGCGATCGTGCCTCGAAGAGAGTTAGAGTTCTCTTTGACCTTTTCCACCGCACTAATGTTTTTGATTGTCTTTTGTATATCGGTTTCCATTCACACTTCCTTTCGCATTTTCAATTCTCGATAATTCTAATCAGGTTTGTCATAATTAGACGGCCTTTTGCAATAAATTGCTCCTCAAGATGAAATAATACGAGATTACTTCGCTGCGTCCTTTCGGCTTTGATTGCGTTTGTGCCGTAAGATTTATCCTGGTGAATGCGTATATTGTCGCGCTTGGAAACCACTATTGGCCTAATAGATTGCAAAGTGGATGGTTTGGATCACATCCCCGAGTTATCAGCTGAGTCGGAGTTTTTCATACGTGAGATGGCTCAGCTCTGGCCATGGTCACTTCTGCCGCTCTGATGTGGCAATCAAACTTACTATACAAGATATGAGTTTTGTACTTCAACCTATGCGAGGTATGAAGAGTAGAGGATCTTAGTTTTAGGTGGTTCGATCGCTCTTATCGGTATTTTTGAATCTACGATTCAAGGCGCTTCTCTATAGCTCGGCCAAGTCGACTACTATCATGGTTTTCCCTAAGAGTCAGATATAAGCGGACATTTCTGGGGAATCGTCTAGCCGCTTGTGATGTTGGCTGAGATCAGCGGAGGTTCTCCTGCTGTGATTGTATATATAGATTCGACTTTAACTTCGATCTTGCCTACTTAGCATGAGTTTCATCGATTCTGAGATTGATGAGTTATTTAGCTATTTCGTAAGTATCGGCCTTGTTATTTATTTGATTGCTCTTCTGGAGTGATTGCAATTTCAAGTGCTAACTAGTTTTTTAGATTCTTCTTGTTTTTAGTTTGTGGAATGGCCTAAACTTACCCTCTGGTCCGGGCCAAATTACCTTGAACAACAGTGGCTTTCGTTAAAATAGGGTGTTGTTTAAGCCTTTGTTGAACCTTGAGGGTCCAAGTAGGCGAATTTTATCACAAGATATTTTGCGATCGGGCGATCACCCAAGGATGAACTCTCCGACTCTTTCCAAGGCGAGATCTGCCTCGGGCATTGGAAAGCTTGGCCATACGTGCCAGAGCCCTTCGCCAACCTCTAGGGTTGCTTCTACGTTGCAATCGTGGAATTTTTCTATAAGTCGGAATGAATCATCGAAGAGAATTTCATCGGTTCCAACGAAGACAAGGTGTGGAGGTAAGCCCGAAAGGTCACCAAGGAGGGGAGATGCGCGGTGATCGCTGGCATCGGCTCCATTTAGGTAGATCTGAATGGCTGGTTTCATCCCTTTAGCATCGAGCATTGGATCAATATCGTTTCGCAGGCGGAGAGAGTCGCCAGATGCGGTTAAGTCGGTCCAAGGACTAAAAAGGAAGCTTTTACCTGGGAGGCTGTGGCCTCCATCGCGAATTGCGACTTCGGTTGCAAGGCTCAGTCCCCCACCAGCTGAATCGCCTCCTATGACGATATTTTGAGGGTCGACACCATTTGATAACAGTCCCAAGTAGACCTTCAATGAGTCTTCTAATGCCGCCGGAAAGGGGTTTTCCGGTGCTAGTCGGTAGTCAGCCATTACTACCTTGGATTCGGAGGCTAAGGCTAGGCGTGCCCCTAGTGAACGATGACTTTTTAGTGAGCCGGCCGAGTATCCTCCTCCATGAAAGTAGAGTATAACATTTTTACCAGAGCGATTGAGTGGATCGATGTATTCAACGACTACCCCTTGGATCTCTGCTTCGGTGATGACCACACCATCAGGCACGGGGCTAAAATCGCTAACGGAGTCGGTCATGACACGTATCTCTTCAACGCTTTGAGGTGGATGATCGGAGTGTTTCATTTGTAGAAGAAGATCTCTGAACATATTAGCTTCATTTGAGAGCATGTTGTCTTTACCACCTAAAAGAGTTCAAAGGTATATAGGCCGACGTTATATCACACCAACTCTATCACAGTGATCGGGATAGATCTTTGACCTAAGTTGATTACGGTTATGCG
This sequence comes from Acidithrix ferrooxidans, assembly GCF_000949295.1. GTDB lineage: Bacteria > Actinomycetota > Acidimicrobiia > Acidimicrobiales > Acidimicrobiaceae > Acidithrix > Acidithrix ferrooxidans. The sequence continues at coordinate 10,531 of NZ_JXYS01000061.1, read as the reverse complement.
CCCGGAAGGCAACAATTTAGGCTTTAGGTTGTTTTACGCTTGATCTCTTTTTGTGTCATCGGACTTGAATATCAGGCATATGAGCCTCGGAGCGATATGCGACCGAGGATTTGATTTTTTTGAGTGTGACCAAGCACACGCCGGGGCCAAAAGTGTGCAAGAGTTCTTGGCTCCCTAAAGTTCTCACTTTCTGTCAAGCAAGCGCAGGTCTAAGCGACTTTTTCTCAAGGGTTGCTTTTTCACCTCTATTGGAGTGATTGGGAGAATTCGAAATGATGTGCCAAAGATTCTCTAAATTGGGATTCAGCAAGGCTATCGGGCTGAGCGGGATGTCAAGTTCTATTGATTGAGAATCCTTTGGAAAATGACAAGAAAGAGCGATTTCCAAAGGAAACACTAGATTGTCGCGATCAAAAAAAGCAGACATCTAGAGGATAAGGTGACTTTTGCATATGGCTTGTAATTTCTGTCTTAGATTTGATTTGGTGTCAATTGGTGCTAGAGACCTCTGGGTTTCTTGGAAGGATTGTTATTAGGGCGAGCACTGCTATGACTAGAGCTATGTTGACTAAGAAGGCAATCGCTCCAGCATGAATATATCTATCTTGAGAGATAATTCCGTTCTTGGTGTGGGGGAGTTGGCCTGCGAGCACGGTGAAAAATACGGTTCCAGTCAGTGCGACGCCAAATGCACTGCCGATTCTTTGAGCAGTCTGAAGAAGACCGGCTGCGGTGCCAGCTTGGCTTCGTGGGATTGATCTCAAAAGGAAGTCTTGGTTCGGAGCGATAAAGATTCCATTTCCAAAGCCCCCTATGAAGAGTGGAATAACCAGCGTGATGGATAAGATATTTGAATTAGATGAGTGGAATATAAGCGCAATAGAAACTACCGAGGTCGCTAACATCGAGGCAGCTAGAGTCAAAACTCTACGTTTTAGTCGCGCTGAGAATTTATCAGAAATTGATCCAGAGATTAAGGTTCCCAAGGCGAAAGGGGCGACGGTAAGACCCGAGGCAAGGGGTGAGCGCCCTAGACCTACCTGCCAAATGAGAGAGATGATAATGAAAAGAGAAGAGAAAGCCCCGAAATAGGCCATCGCTATAGCAACCCCTCCCGAAAAGGGCCGTTGGCGTGCTAGTTTGGGATCAACAATGGGTTCACGGCCCGTTCTGGATGCGAATTGCTCCCATTTGGTCAGAGATATAAATATTATGGCTCCGAAGGCTATCGAAAGATAAGTCCACAGAGGCCATCCGATACTTTGTCCTTCTATCAATGGTATGAAGATGGCCGCCAGTCCAACGGTGATTAAAGCCAGACCAAATGGATCAAGCTTATGGGTGATTTTGGGTCTATTGTTAGGGATGAGCACAACCGCCATGGGGATGGCTATAGCGCCGATGATGAGGTTTACAAAGAAGACAAGGCGCCAACCCAAGGCTGAACCCGCTAAGGATAGAATTACTCCACCCAGAATCGGACCGAGTGCCGATGAAACCCCAATCATCGTTCCTAGAATTCCAAAAGCTCTGCTTCGGGCCCTGCCTATAAATAGAAGTTGAATTGTCGCTTGGACTGAAGGGCCAAAGAGCCCAGCTGCAAGGCCTTGAATTACTCTGGCGATAACTAGTTCGGTTGGATTTATTGCAGTTCCACATACGACACTAGCGATTGTAAAGAGGCTGATACCTGTTAGGAAGATTGGCTTGTGGCCAATGCGATCTCCAAAACGACCAGCCGGCACCAGGATAAGCCCGAATGCCAATAGGTATCCCGATACGATCCACTCTATATCGCTAGACGTTGCATGGAGATTGTTTGCAATCGATGGGAGTGCGACATTCACGATGGTTGAATCAATTACAGCCATGAAGGTACCGCTCAACACGACTATCAGCGTCTTCCAATTCTTAGAGGTTGGCGTAGGTTCGAAGTTGTCTTGATAGGTGCTGTTTTGGTTCAAGATTTCCTAGTCTTTGAGTTTTGCTAAAGCAATATTAGTTGTCACCTACACCTTGATGACCTCCAACAAAGGCGATGTAAGCAAAACGAGCGACCCAAAGGGTCGCTCGTCGATCTGAAGTTACTTCAAATAAAAGGTTTAGTTAGCCAGCGCTTCTATAGCCTCGTCGTGGCTCGCGGTCATATCCGCCCCGTCCACCGTATCCACGGCTTTCAGTTCCGCTTGCGTCACTTGGCCGTCCGAAGCTGCTGCTTCTATCGTAGGAACGAGATTCATCGGATCTTCCTGATCCCGATGATCCAGAGGAAGATGAACGATAACTTCTCGATGGACGTGAGGAGTTTCCGCCATAAGATGATCCAAATCCACGTCGTCCTGAGTTCATCCCAGTACCACTTCGTGCGCGACTTTCGTCCAACTCCATTACCTCGCCATTGAATTCTTCCAAGAGTGGGATATTTCCAAGAGTTGGCTCTTCGGGATTGCCTCTGAACATCTGCTGAGGAAGGCCCAGGTTCTTCTGCAAACCTTGGACGGTTCTCATCTGTGATCTACCTAGAAGCGTTACGACAGCTCCATTGGAACCCGCACGGGCCGTTCGTCCTGAACGGTGGATGTAAGCCTTGTGGTCATCTGGAAGTTCGTAGTGAACAACTAGATCCAATCCGACAACGTCTATACCTCTTGCTGCTACGTCAGTTGCGACAAGCACAGAGGTTCTTCCCTTGGTGAATTTCGAAAGAACGCGTTCACGTGCATTCTGTCGCATATTACCATGAAGGGCGTCTACTTGAATTCCGTCGTCGTAGAGATGACCGGCAAGGGTATCTGCGTTGTCACGAGTACGAACAAAGACGATTGTTTTTCTAGCCCCTGCGGTGATCTTCTTTAGAATTTCGAGCTTATCGGTCTCTCGGGTCACAAGGAAGAAGTGGGACATATTGTCGATGCTTCGAACCTTAGTGGTCGTCTCATGGCGAATTGGATCGCTCATGTGGCGCTTGATTAGAGTTTCAACATCACCGTCTAAGGTAGCTGAGAATAGCATTGTCTGGCGATCTGCAGCTGTCTTCGAGAGTATCTCAACTACAGGTGGAAGAAAACCCATATCGGCCATACGGTCGGCTTCGTCGATGATTACGGTTTTAATGTTCTCAAGATTGATCCTACGTCGATCCATAAGGTCGATTAGTCGTCCAGGTGTGGCAACTACAACTTCTACGCCTCGGGTGAGGTCGCGGATCTGTCGTTCCATTGAACTGCCACCGTAGATGGCCGCAATTCTTGGCTGGCCTTTTCTAGGTTGAGTAAGGAGGGTCATAAAGACGTCTCGAACTTGTGTTGCAAGTTCGCGAGTCGGCACCAAGATAAGAGCGGTAGGGCTCATAGGCTTGGCTTGTTCACAGTTTTGTAGGATTGGAATGAGAAAGGCCAAAGTCTTTCCCGAACCCGTACCTGCCATTGCGCATATGTCTTTGCCTTCCAAGGCGTCTTTGATCGTGATTGCTTGGATCTCAGTTGGCGTTGACATACCGTTTTCGGACAGGCGATTAGAGATGTGGCTAGCCACACCTAGTGATTCAAAGGTGGTCAAAATATTTGTTTTCCTTGTTCTTCGTTTTTTTCAGTTCGGCATTGGGGACAAGGCCTCGCCGATTCCGATACGAAGCGGAAAAAATGAGGATGTCCAGAGTCTCACATGAGCTCAACCGACATATAACACTATAGCAACCAATTATGGTTCTTCTGCAGACGGGTGATGGAGCATCCTATCACACATTGTTTGGTAGTCAAATTGGAAAGTATGGGAGATGATAGGGTTGGCGAACTAGTATTGAAGGTTTTTGAGGTTTAAGAGGCCAGTTTAATTTCAAGCTTTTATGGCTAATTGCTATGGGTAGTTATCTAAAATAAATGGCTTGGTTTCTAGTTGTTAGCCTAAAGTTCTTCGCTGTGGTTGTAGACGTCGACGTCGACCATCTGTGCTTCTAGGTGCGAGATGATCTGCCTGAGATTTGTTGCAAAGCTTTCAATACTTGAGCGTGAGAGACACGAGACTGCGAAGGTCTCTTGCTGGTTAAATTTGGGAAAGAGATCAGTCATCATCTCGGTGCCTGATTCGGTGACCTTGAGGTGAACGAGTCTACGGTCTGTCTGATCGGTAATTCGCTCAATGAACCCGCGTGCTTCCATCGTCTTTATAACGCCAGAAAGAGTAGATTTTGAAATGCCAGCTTCCTCGGCGGCATGGCGTACTTCGATTCCGTCCCAGATCCAAACTACCCAGAGTACGACGAAACCTGTCCACGAAAGTCCAATTGGTCGCAGAACCGTGTTTGTGAAATATTTCCGAGTTGAGTTAGCGGCACGATAGAGGTTTGCAATGGCACTTTGCGCTACAAAGTCAATCGGCAGGCCGCTCAATCGGGCTTCCATGGTCTTTTCTGTCTCTGCGAGCGTGTAATGGCCTGTCACACTTATATGGTAGTCGCACATAGTTAACTTCTCAGTTGGTATCACCCTCATTATTGACTTGATTTGGATCGATAAAGTCGGCCAATTGTTTCACAAGGCGCCCTGTATAGTTGGTGTTGTCGTTGGAGTAAGTCTTTACGTCCAACAAGGTATTACTCCTATGGTTTGAGTGTCTCTTTGATCTTTGTCTGGGAAAGAAAAATTTGGGGGTTTTCCCCGCCAAGGGCGACTTTGGAAGTGGAGGATATGTGGGTCAGATCGATCTTAGTGCACTCAGCGAGCTTGTGGTTCGCCTAAAAGATAATCGGATCGACGTGCTTAGATTGGCCTTTTGTGACTTGACGGGAGTTGAGAGAAGTCGGGACATACTTGTATCGTCCATGGTGAGCGTACTTTCAAATGGCGTACCATTTTCGTCTGAGATCTATCGAAGGACCGATGGGGCCGCAATGGGCCAAAGCCGGATCGAAGCTGTGAAAACGGCAGGCGACATCCTGGGCTATTTGGATATAGGTACATTGAAGGCTGTCCCCTGGGAGGCAGGTGTTGCCCATGGAATATTAGACCTACACAATCTCGATGGGACAGCAGTTGCAGAAGATCCACGAGAGGTTTTGCGAAGGGTCCAAGGAAAATTAACTGCGATGGGACTAGTGCCTCTTGTTGGCCCAGAGCTCGAATTTTATCTTCTAGAGCCCGATGGCAATTCTGGGTGGCAAAGATATGGGTCGGGCGGTGGGAATATTTATTCTTCGGGCCTAAAGGGAGATCCGGAGAATTTTCTATTGAATAGCCTTAGGATGCTAGAGGGGTTCGAGATAGGTGCTTTTGGTGCCAATCACGAGTTTTCATCGGGACAATTTGAGATAAATCTTTGGCATTGCATAGCTACCGAAGCGGCTGATCGTGCTTTTAGATTCAAATCTGCCATAAAGGAGATGGGCCGTCAAACTAACAAGCTGGCGACATTTATGGCTAAGCCATTCAACGGCGAGAGTGGATCTGGTTTTCATCTGCATTTTTCCATTTTGGATGACCTCGGACGTCCCCTTTTCGAGGATAAAGGGGGTCCCGATGGACTCTCGGATCTCGCAAGGAGTGCAATCGCTGGAGTTTTACGTCATGCCCGAGCCGTCACCGCCCTGTGCAGCCCGACTATTAATTCATATAAACGCTTTGCTCCAGGAACATTTGCTCCATGGTTGGTGGATTGGGGTTTGAACGACCGGGGTGCTATGATTCGAATTCCGTCACAGCGAGGGCTTTCGACAAGGATGGAGCTTCGCCTTGGCGATGCATCTGCAAATCCTTATTTGGCGATCGCAGGACTCCTTGCTGGGGCATATCTGGGAATCAAAGAGGAGCTAACGCTCCCAGAAGTAAGAACAGGAGATCCGAGGGACCTTATTGCTTTGCCTAGAACCTTAAGAGATGCAATTGAGGCACTTCGCGATGACGAAGAACTAGTCGAACTTCTAGGCGATGGGTTTGTTGATGCCTTTATCTGCCTAAAGCGCGATGAAATTGAGCGATTTAGTCGCTACGTAACCGACTGGGAATTCATTGAATACGCATATCACCTTTGAACCAAGGACTTTCGTAGATTTGCCCTAAATTCGCAGGCTTTTCTCTGTTGGCTTTCGGCCGTTGGAATCGCTGGGTTTCCCAGCAGGATTTCGGGTCAGTAGTTGCGCCTTTGCTCATGTGTCGTTGTAGCTAGTTTTGCAATGGCGTTATTTCGACCTATTCCGCCCTTGGTTTTGGTTGGTCGTCCTCTTTGATGTTTTCATTTGCTCTTAGCTATCTGTCATATTCTTAGGTTGCATCTTTTTAAAGGTGGATCTCTTGGGCTATGAAAGATTCGACTTGACTCAGGGGCTTTACTTTTTGCGAATTCGCAAGAGTCCAACTCATTGCTACGTCACAGATTAATTCGTTTAATGAATATTGCGACTAAATCAAAGATGCTAGTTTTGTCAATGGTAGTCAAGGTGATGACTGGAGTTGAGTTGGGAGTTGAAGTAGAAAAGGGGCCATTAGGGCGTACTTCTCTAGCAATTTTGCCGATTATTTTGGCGGCAACTTTTATGCAACTTTTGGATGTGAGCATCGTAAATGTTGCCATTCCTTCGATACAAAGTCACTTGCATGCTTCGTTTGGATCGGTTGAGGCGGTTGTAGCAGGATACCAACTTAGCTTTGCAGCGACTTTGATGACGGCTAGTCGTCTCGGGGATGTTTTTGGGAGGCGACGTCTCTTTTTGATTGGCATGGCTGGCTTTGCAATAGCCTCTGGCCTTTGTGGGGCAGCGCCATACGTTAGCGTTTTGGTCTTTGGTCGCGTGGTGCAAGGATTCTTTTCTGGATTGATGTTTCCCCAGGTATTATCGATTATCCAGGTGACTTTTCCGTCAAGTCAAAGAAGTAAGGTCTTTGGAATATACGGAGCCACGATTGGGCTTGCAACTATCGCAGGTCCTTTAATCGGTGGACTACTTATAAAGGCGAATATCGCCAATCTTGATTGGCGCCTAATCTTCTATGTGAACGTTCCAATTGGCGTGGCTGCGTTCGTCGGGGCTCTATTTTTGCTTGGTGAATCAAAATCCTCGACCTCCTCGAGTGTGGATTCCATGGGAGCATTTTTGATTACCGCTGGCTTGGTGATGGCACTTTATCCACTTATTGAGGGCAGGGCTTCTTCTTGGCCGAATTCGATGGTTGCGATGTTGATTGGATCGGTCTTTGTTATTGGGGGCTTTGGAGTCCATCAATATTTGCGATATCGCCATGGAAACGTTACGCTTGTGTCAATTGAGGCAATTCGTACCCGTTCCCTTGGGGTGGGGTTGATTTTATTCCTGATATTTTTCCTTGGTATTGCGCCTTTCTTTTTCGCATTTTCTATCTTTCTTCAAGAGGGGAATGGGTTCTCGCCTCTAGCAGCAGGGCTAACGACCGCTCCTTTTGCGATTGGGTCTGTTCTTTCTTCGTTCTTGACAACTCGGACTAGGTCGAAAGATGCGAGAATTTTGATGCTCGCGGGATCGCTGATTTTGGCTATTTCAATGTGGCTATTGATTCGTCTGTTGTATCATGTCGGTGCTCAACTTAGCGGATTTAAGTTGATCGTTCCTCTCTTTATAGCTGGAATTGGGGTGGGACTCTTCGTAGGGCCAGCCTCCTCTTTGGTGCTCGCTCGAGTCCCAGAGGAGGCAATTGGTAGTGCGTCTGGGAGTCTCTCTACGGTACAGCAGATCGGTGGGGCACTCGGAGTGGCTCTTATTGCAATTATATTTTTTGGATTTCTAGGTGCGAACGCCAATCAAGCTGCTCGAGCGCAATTACCGCCAATCACGGCAGAACTGACATCACTTGGACTTCCAGCTCCACTGGTAAAGGTCGGTACCAACCTCTTTGTGACATGCATTCACGACCGCGCAACGGAGAAGAATCCGAGCGCACTTCCACACAGTTGCATAGAAGTTGGTGGTGCAATCCAAATAGCACCGATTGCTCCTAAAGAGAAGAAACAGTTAGTTTCAATGTTTCTCAATGCGGCTCAAAATGCAGCACAAGGGGACTTTTTGGTTAGCCTGAGAGATACTTTGAGCTTTGAAATCGCTGTATTTGTACTTACGTTTTTATTGACCCTAGCACTGCCAGGTTGGCCCAAGGAGAATTTGGACGAACGCGCGATTGTGATCTGAACTGGTCAGATAGCGATAAAAGGATCTATGGCTCATTGGGTTTTAGAAGACCCTTTAGCAAATGATCTTTATCTATGTGATTGTAAAATCATATGGTTTGCGAATGAGCCGCTCCGCCTAGTTTCTACTTTTAGATCTGTTGCCTCTTTGGCGAAGTGACTAATAACCGCTGGCTCTTAATCTCTTACCCACAAACTGACGTGACCTTTATCTCTTTGGGGTTCGTCCCTATGTTGTCTCTCGAGGGCGGGACTTTTTGACTGCGTTGGATTGCTAACTCTGGATAATCGCTGCCTAGAGATGAGTATTACGAGTTATGAACGGTCGTTTCGGTTGGGATTTCGCGGAAGACACAACCTGTTTCTGAGCGCAAGAGCGGCAATATTTCGTGATTTGATAATTTTTCGTACCAATAGTAGATCATCTAAGAATGCATTCAAGGTGACCAGGGATTAGGTCGAAAATTAACCGAGGGAAATATGTTTGATCGTAATGTTCGGGAATTCCCGACTGGAGGGGTTCATGGCTGTCCTAGATTCGAGTAGTTATCGGCTAGATGCACGGAATGAAGTCTCTGAGATAATAAATGCTACTGATCAGATGAGTATCGCAATTGATGAAGTGGCCAGAGGTGCCCAGGAGGCCGCAACGGGCGCGAAGGGGGCGGAGGATGCAGCTAAAGTCGGACTTGCCTCTGCAGAACGAGCTTCAACGGCCATGGGTGAAGTTTCGGAGATTATGGCGGATACGGAAGCTAGCCCCAGTTTCGGCTGAATTGCCCCCAAGACCCCGTTTAAGCCCCCTTTTAGCCCCTATTTGGGGGTAACCCTTATTTGGAGATGCTGGTAGATGAAGTTCGGTTTTCTCAAGTGGCGAATGTAGTGCCCTAAGCTGAGAGTTAGCTGCGAATATTGACCTACAAGGTAATTCATCTGGTATACTTGTTATATGTTCATTCGCGCGAAGACCACTAAGAATAAGGCAACTGGAACTAAATATATAAAGCATCAGTTAGTTAGGTCTTATCGCGAAGGAGACAAAGTACGCCAAGAGATAGTTATGGATCTAGGACGACTTGAGATTGATCCTAAGGACTACAAGAAGCTAGCTCAGATATTGACGATGAGACTAGCTGGCTCTGAGTCTCTGTTTGAAGGTGATCTAGAACTAAAGTCGATAGCCGATAAAGTTCTATCTAGCTTTTCTGTTACTCAAACACTTCGCTCTGATCGTGAAGTAATCACAAAAGATTCCGAGTTCCTAAATGTCAATATATCATCTCTAGAGGCATCTGATATTAGGCGCTTAGGTCCTGAACTAATAGCTAGTAGCTTCTATGACAGATTGAAGATCAAAGAGCAACTACTACGTTGTGGCCTTAGTGAAAAAGAGACAGCAATTGCTAAAGCTGTAATATGTGCTCGTTTGGTTGCTCCTTCTTCTGATCTTGAAACACATCGCTTCCTAAAAGAGGACTCTGCACTCTATGAATTGGTAGACCAAGACCTTAGCAATATCGGTAAAGATGCTATTTATGAGATAGCTGATGCTATCTACGAAGCCAAAGACTCAATCGAGATGGCACTTATCAAAGCCGAGAATGAGCTTTACCCAACTAATAAGCGTCTCTTTTTATTTGATCTTACCAATGCCTATTTTGAGGGACGAACACTTGGTAATGATCTAGCCCAATATGGCCACTCCAAAGAGAAGCGCTTCGACTGTACTTTAGTAAGTCTTGCCCTTTTGGTGGATGATCGTGGACTACCGATCTATAGCCACATATATCCTGGTAACCAGTCAGAGCCTGAAACCCTTGGTGATGTCTTATCTAGTATCTCTAGTCACCTAAGACAGGGACTCTTTAGCGAAGATCTCCCAACGGTTATCATGGATAGAGGGATAGCAACTTATGACAACATCGCACTGATTGAGTCCTATGGTCTTAGCCCTTCTTTCGCTGATTTCCCGAAAAATCGCCCCAATTGGCCTTTTTGAGTTGATTTTTGAGGATTTTCGACTTGGGTGATTTATAGATGCCCTGGTAGATGGGTATTAGGTCTTTTTGGGTCGCGAATGTAGTGTCCTAATTTTTGAGTAGTTTTGATTATGACTTGCATTAGCTCTGACATGGTGCTATTGTCTTGTTGTGTTTATCCGTGAAACTCCAACAGTTAATAAAAAGACCGGCGTTAGCTACAGTAAGTACCAACTCGTTGAGTCCTACCGCTGTGAAAAAGGTCCCCGTCAACGTATAGTAATGACCTTGACCGAACTGGACCTGGATAAGTCATTGTGGCCAGCTCTGGCCAATGCTATTACCTGGGACTCTCTGGAGTAACCTCACTCTTTGAATCAGATCCTATTATTGCCAGATACGCA
>NZ_JXYS01000060.1 GCF_000949295.1 Acidithrix ferrooxidans | reverse complement strand
GGAAGAAGAGCCCCCGCTTGCTACCCAGTGGTCGACGTCTTCAATGTCCAAGCGGATCGGGGTATCACCAGCGAGCATCTCACGTATCTGGAGAACCTTTGGCCTCAAGCCCCATGTCTTGGGATACTTCAACATCAGTACCGATCCGGCCTTTACCGAAAAGGTCCGCGACATAACTGGGATCTATCTCAATCCCCCTGATGCTGCACTGGTACTATGTATTGACGAAAAGACACAGATCCAGGCGTTGGATAGAACCCAGCCACTGCTTCCCATGAGACCTTTTGTTCCAGAGCGGCAAACACATGACTACAAACGCAACGGCACAACAAATCTCTTTGCAGCACTTGATGTTGCCTCTGGCAAGGTGATCACCAACACCACAAAGGCTCATCGGGCGATCGAGTTCATAGCCTTTTTGGATCAGGTGAAAAAAGAAGTTCCAAAAGAACTCGAAGTCCATATCATCCTGGACAATTATGCAACGCATAAAACCGATGCTGTACGGGCCTGGCTCATAAAAAACCCGAGATTCCACTTCCATTTTACACCCACCTACTCCTCGTGGATGAACCTGGTTGAGAGATGGTTCTCGGAACTGACTACCAAAATGCTCCACACATCCACCCATAAGTCACAAAAGCAACTCGTTGCTTCGATCAACACCTGGGCAGAGCGCTGGAACCAAGACCCAACACCATTTAGGTGGGTAAAGACAGCTGACGAGATATTCGCATCGATGGCAAAGTATCTGGGGAACTAGAACTCAGGGAACTTATGAGAGGGGATACTAGATCCAGATAGGTGTTGACCTCCAAAAAAAAGATTCCGGTTTTGAAATTCATAGACATGGGTATTTTCCAATGAGGCTTCAAGGATATGGGCGGTTGATCGATTCAAAGCAATCATGAGACTTGCTTGGTTTTATTGTTGGCCTAGCAGATGGCGGCTAAAAGTTCAGGTGGCTATTGTTTTAGGACAAGTTGGGTTTCGAAGAGGTCTCGGTAGACTCCCTTTTTCTCCAGCAGTTCAGCGTGTTGTCCTTTTTCAGCGATTTTCCCGGATTTGATTACAACGATTTGATCTGCGGCGACGATCGTAGAGAGTCTGTGGGCGATCACTATCGAGGTTCGGTTGGAGAGTAGGTTAAAGAGGGCGCTCTGAACTGCTGCCTCATTTTCCGTATCTAAATGAGAGGTTGCTTCATCTAGGATTACGATTTCAGGTTTTTTTAGAAAAACGCGAGCAATTGCAAGTCTCTGTCGCTCACCTCCTGAGAGCCTATATCCACGTTCGCCGACTAATGTGTCGAACCCATCGGGCATCTCCATGATCGTTTGATAGATCTGTGCCCCTTTTGTTGCGGCTATAAGTTCTTCATTTGTCGCATCAGGACGGGCGAAACGCAGATTTGACGCTACGGTGTCGTGGAAGAGAAATGTTTCTTGTGATACTACTCCTATATGGTCGCTCAGGTCTTGAAGTGAGATTTCACGGAGATTGATACCATCGAGAGAGATCTCTCCCGCATCTGGGTCGTAGAGGCGTGAAATGAGCGAAGCAATTGTTGACTTGCCAGCACCTGAAGGCCCGACAATGGCCGTCATTGTTCCGGGTTCAACGATAAATGATATGGACTCGAGCGCTACCGTGGTTGAAGGTTGCACATCTGGCGCCTCTGAAAAGGGCGTTTCAATGTCAGGGTAGGTGAAATCGACATTTTCGAAGGCGATTTTGCCCTCTATCTCTTTGATGGCTTTGGGAAACTCTGGATCTGTGACGGTTGGTGCGACGGCGAGTACCTCTGCAACTCTATCGAAAGAGACTAAAGACTGAGAAAGGGTTACCTTGAGAGTTGCCAAGTCGGTAATTGGTGTATAGAGGTTGGTGGCAAATTGTGTCAGCGCAACCAAGGTGCCGATGGTTAGTTGGCGGTCCAAGGCGAGACGTCCACCTATAAGGTAGATACCAGTAACGCCAAGTGCCGCAATCAATGAAACTGCTGCTCCATATAGGCGACCAGCTACTGCTAATTTGATCCCTGAATCTCGAAGTTTTCCAGCTCGATAGTCGTAATTGTGAGTCTCTCTTGTCACATTGCCAAAAAGCTTTACTAAAAGAGCGCCTGAGACGTTCATTCGTTCGGTGGTTAGATTGGATAGTTGAGCATTGGCTTTCATCTGATTCCTTGCCAATGGCGCGATTCGGCGCCCCAGCTTTCGATCTACTACCACAAGGAGCGGCATGGTTACTAAGGCTATTGCAGTAGCGGACGGTGAGAGTTTTAGCATTATGAAAAGTGTGAATGTCAAAGTCAAAACGTCGGAAAAGACACTTGAAATAATCGATATTGCCTGTTGGGAGCCGAGGACGTCATTGTTGAGGCGCGACACTATCGAACCAGATTGGCTCTTTGTGTAAAAGGCAATGGGAAGTCGTTGAAGATGCGCAAAGAGTGCAGAGCGAAGGTCAAGTATTAAGCTTTCACCCATCTTTGAGCTGATCCATCTCGAAGCGACACTGATTGTCGTGGATGTGACAGTCGCGGCGAGCGCTGCTCCTACTAGAAGATATAGCAGTGAGAGTGATCTTTTGGGAATCGCTGTATCGATGATTGACTTTGTAATGAGTGGGGGTGCGAGATCGATTAGCCGCCCAAGGCCTATTAGGAGAACAAAGACGATCAGCATCCGTTTATATTTAGCTAAAAATGACCAGGCCCGAAGGATGGCTGCCTTGGAGATCGCGTCTTTGGTATTGTCCCCATCGCCGCTAGTTCTCGCATAGCGCATGTATTGCATATGGTAGACCTTTACTTTTATTTATCTTATTTGTAACGTCAAAAATTGAATTTCATTCAACCTGTTGATTGTGATGATGAGTTATCAGTTGAAGAGATCTTAGAACGGAGTATTCATTTGATAGACATAGATGGTTTTTACGAAATCATTCAGATGCGGCGGGACGTGAGGAATGAGTTCATCGGTGGTCCGATGGATCAAAGCAAACTGAAACGTATTCTGAGAGCTGCGCATCAGGCACCTTCAGTCGGAATGACTCAACCGTGGGACTTTATTCTTGTGGACGACGACGCTATCCGCATCGACTTTCGAGATCACGTCTTGGTGGAGCGTTCTAAGTTTTCGGACCGGCTTATTGGAGAAGCGCAGGAGACTTTCAACCCTATCAAGATCGAAGGAATCATGGAGTCAGCCATCGGAATCGTAGTGACTTATGATCCGAGCCGGGGTGGGTCAGCAATTTTGGGCCGCAATACTATTGATGAAACAGGACTTTATTCGGTGTGCTTGGCCATTGAGAACCTTTGGCTAGCCGCTACCGCTGAAGGATATGGCGTTGGATGGGTATCGTTCTATCAAGAGTCCTTCCTCTGTGATCTGGTCGGGATCCCTTCTCCGCTACGGCCGATCGCATGGCTTTGTCTTGGACCCATTTCGACGCTTATGGAGGTTCCAGATTTGGAGCGCTTCAACTGGAGAGGGCGTCGCCCCCTTGAAGAAGCACTTTTTCAAAATCGCTACGGTGAACGCTTGAAGCTGGACCTCTGATCTATTTCATGTGCCCTCATTGGTCTTATCTTTTTTGGCCAAACTTATGCGATGTCAATCGATAGATTCAAGAAAGAGTCATATCTCGGCGAATAGGAGATAGCAAGGTGCTCTTCTTGGTAGATTTCATCAACAGCGCTAATTACAACACGTGAAGTTGGATAACTTTCGATAATCAATCGCAAAAAATTGCTTATTTATCAGAATATGAATGTAAGTTGACTAACGGTTGACTGATAGATCACAAAGGGGTGGGAATGGTTAGCTTTTCAGGGGACGGAACTGATAGTAATGGGAGTTGGTCCAAGAGGCTTGCTCAAGTAGGAGTTGAGCTGACGAAGGGACAGGAGCGCTTTGTCGATGTACTTGCCGCTTCGTTTGACGCCAGCTTCGAGAGGTTGTTTGGTGAGGGTCGCATCGTTCCTTACCTTGAAACATCTTTGGAATTAGCGATTCGGCTAGGACAAGATGAGTACGCTTTTTTGTTGGGAGATGAGGGGCAAACCTCGGCTAGCGACCATGGTGAGCATCTCTTGACCATCGATGTAGCCTCGATCGATCAGGCGCATCTAGTCGACTCATTCGTAGCAATACTCGGGAGGTTCGGCTATTTTCCCGAAGTAACACTACATCCGCTTTTAACGCTAGAGCGCGATAGCGAATTAAATATTGTAGATGCATATCGAACCGGAACCAAAGAAGCTTCTGGTCGAGTTGAGTCTTATATCCACTTTGATGTAAAAGCTAACCCAACAGAGCTGGAACTCGAGGCGCTAAATAGTGCTTTTGAGGACCTTTTTTCATTTTTGAATCTGATCAATTCTTCTAACGCAGACTTTTATAGGGACCAGTCTTATAAGACTTGGACGCAAGGTGCATTTTTTGGAGATGACGAAGGATTTGTTCCATTGGGAGCAAGAATAGGGCCTTCAAATAGCGGAATTTTAGAGCGTTTGGGACCAGATGAAGCTTCTAGAATTCAAAGGTCATTTTCCAAGGACTCCAAGAGGCCACACCTGGTCAATGTGATTTCACCCGTAATGGCTACCGAGGCATTGATAGTTGGTCCTGCTCATGATGGTCAAGGTAACGAATCAGGTTACATCGTTGGACTTGGCTCCAAAGCTATGCTCGCTAGCGGGATGGACCTTGAAAATCGCCTAACTAAGCTAGGCGAACTTCTCAATATTCCAGTTGAGAGCTACTCCTATCGTGAACTAAATGAACTTGTCGCAATGATTGCGCGCATCGAACTTGCGCTGATAGACCAGTCGCAACTTCAAGATATAATTTCATCTCTTTTGATTGCCCGTGAGACTAATCAAATTGCAACCTTTATTTCGTGTCTGTGCTGTGATGAAGCGTTACGGATTTACCTTTACGTCCCTACCATTAGATACAAGACCGGTATGGATGCCACAATCGCAGCTCAACTTAATGCTTTGAATAATGAGAACGTCGAATTTCACTGCGTTGAGGCGAGAATTGATGCTCGGATGGCCCGAGTGGATATCGACGTAGTTGCCCTCGACGACACAGACCTAATAGCGAACCTTTTGGAGTACTCAAACTTAATTCAATCGGTTGGCATTAGTGTCTCAAGAAGTTGGTATGACAAGCTTGAGGAAGAGTTATTCAATCGTCATGGTGACCGGCTTGGAACCACTTTGGCACATCGCTACGGAAACGTCTTTGACGGAGCTTATAGGAATGACTATAGTGCCCGCATCGGAGCTGATGATGTAGATCGAATTGAGTCGGCACTTGAGACCGACGGTATTTGGGTTGGATTTACCTCGGAGGTCGATCGTCATCCTTTGATAGAACTTCGATCTAATATTGATATTCGTCTTAGAATAATTCATCTTGGCGAGAGGCGACACCTGTCGAATCTGCTTCCTTTAGTAGAGACTTTTGGTTTGTCGGTAGTGGATGAAGTTCCATATCAGATGGTCTCACCTTCCAATGGCGCGCCAATTTGGCTTTATGATCTGGGGGTCCAGCTAGCTGGGGATGACTCTACTATAGTGCATGAACGGCTAGTTCTCTTTGCGCGCGTCTTTGGTGATGTCTTTCTCTTTGGACTTGATTCAGATCGATTGAACTCTCTCGTGCTTCGTTCTGGCCTAGATGCCACAGCAGTTGTCTTGTTGAGGACTTTGGTTTACTATCAACGCTTTACGACGAATGGATTATCTATCGACCATGCGGTCACTATCGTTGCCTCCTATCCAGGCGTTGCTCGAGGGTTAGCCAACTACTTTGCAAGTCGATTCTGGGACTTCACTAACGATGATGAATCTCTGGCCAAAAGGGCGACTGCTCTTTCTGAGATTGATCAGATTGAGATTCTCGAACACGACGTCTTCTTTAGGCTCCTTGTGGCTATCTGTGATGCGACATTGCGTACAAATCTGCACGTTCGAGAGCACCCAGGCGATGCTGGCGTTATAAAGTTTGATTCCAAGCGGGTGCCTGGCTTGATTGAGCCGGTTCCAATGATCGAGAGCTATGTATTTTCTCCGACGGTGGAAGGGATCCATCTGCGATCTTCTTTGGTGGCCCGTGGTGGAATTCGATACTCGGATCGCTTAGATGACTACCGAACTGAGATTTTGGGGTTGATGAAGGCTCAAGCGGTGAAAAATGCTGTCATCGTTCCCCATGGCGCCAAGGGTGGATTTGTCCTCCGAGGTTCAAAACGCGATGAGCACTCTGTCACTTCGGCCTATGACTCATTCATATCAGGGTTGCTTTCAATTACTGACAACATTGTAGATACGAAAGTGTTACACCCTAGAATTGGCAAGATATACGATGGCGATGACCCGTATTTGGTGGTTGCAGCCGATAAGGGTACCGCAACATTTTCGGATCGGGCAAATAAAATCGCGATGCAAAACCAATTTTGGTTAGGCGATGCCTTTGCTTCTGGTGGTTCGGCTGGATATGACCACAAGGATATGGGAATTACCGCAAAGGGAGCATGGGTGTCAGTCCGCCATCATTTTGCTCATATTGGGATTGACCCAGAGCGTGACCCGATAACTGTAGTTGGTATCGGCGATATGAGTGGCGACGTCTTTGGAAATGGCATGCTTCGATCGCGCTCCATACGACTAGTGGCGGCTTTTGACCACAGAGATATATTTCTTGATCCAAATCCCAACCCTGAAGCGAGTTTTGATGAGCGAGAGCGGCTCTTTGGAGTCCCCCGTTCCTCATGGAAGGAGTACGATCAATCGGTTATCTCCGCTGGAGGAGGCGTTTTCTCTCGAAGCCTCAAGTCAATTACCCTCTCAGAGGAGGCAGCTCGCTCATTGGGAACGGTCGGCGGGAAATATGCCCCAAACGACCTGATCAAAGTCATTCTTTCATCTCCTGTGGACCTGCTTTGGAACGGAGGAATCGGAACTTATTTCCGTTCATCAGGTGAATCAGATAGTGATATCGGCGATAAGACTAACGATTCGGTGCGAATTAGCGCAGCCAATGTCTGCGCCAAGGTCATAGGTGAGGGTGGAAATCTTGGGTTGTCTCAATTGGCAAGGATTGAGATGGCTCAAAAGGGGATTCTGATCAACACAGATGCCATCGATAACTCTGCTGGCGTGGATACATCTGATCATGAGGTAAATCTAAAGATTTTGTATCAACACACCTCTGGCTTGAAGGGCAATGAGCGAGATACTTTGCTCTCTGGTCTTACAGGAGCCATTGAGGATCTAGTTTTATCTGACAACATCTGGCAGAACTGGGCGCTATCACTGGCAAGTTCAGAGTTCGATCAGATGCGAGGCGCCTATATAGAAGCGGTGGATGCGTTAGAGCGTGATGGTGGTTTGGATCGAAGAGTTGAGTTCATTCCCGACAATGAGCAGTTGGGTAGCCGATACTCTCTGACTCGACCAGAACTGTCGGTGCTACTCGCCTACGAGAAATTGAAGATAAAGTCCCTTTTAGGGCAGGCCCACGTGGAAGCGCTGGACATATTTTCCAAGCGAGGGTTGCAATATTTTCCTGATTCTATTCGTGATGCGGTCTCTCATGACATCGAAGACCACCCCCTTTGGCCCGAGTTGGTTGCCAACCAAGTCGCGAATTTAGTTGTCAATATTGCTGGGGTTAGCTATCTAACTCGAACAGTGGAAGAGTCTCGCCGGGACGTCGTTGAGGTTGTGGCGCGATTCTTAGAGGTCGATTCGATCTTTGATACCTCTAATAAACTTTGGAGGTTGATGGGCGATACTCAACTTCGATTTGATAGCGCTCTAGTTGGATTTACCGGAGCGGTTAGATTTCAGGAGAGGGCGACAAGGTGGCTCTTGCGTGATATCGGAGAGTCTCGGATAGCCGATCTTGATCGATTTAGGTCTACTTCATCTTTTCTGATCGACAATTTTGAGGAGTTGCTTACGGAGAGGTATCGAAAGCGTTTCCCAACTTCAGCTCAATTTAAATATGCTCCAGGGAGTGCTGGTGCATTTCGACTTTGGCAGCTATCGAGCTTTGCCACTTCCATTATGGAGATCACCCATCTTTGTGGCATGTACCCAACTAACTCAATTTCAGATTTAGCTGGCATGTTTTTTGAAGTTGGAGAGACCCTTGCGGTGCCAGAGTTGCTTGATGCGGCAATGGCACTTCCGCGTCGCACAAGTTGGGAGCGACAGGTGCGAATTGCGATTCGTGATGAGATAGATTCGGTGCATATTGGGGCATTTAGGGCGATAGTTAATCTTGACAAAGCCAGCGATCGGCGGGCAAAGTTGGCAGCCTACCAAGAGCGGGGAGCCTCTGAACTTGCGAGATCAATCTATATAGACGAGCCTGGTTCTTCATTCGACAAAGATGCCGGTAGCGATCGATTGGCGATGCTAGTCGTTGGCACCAGACGCCTTAGGGCAATTGTTGGCATCTAATTACTCCTAAAGTAGTTCTCGTGAGCCAAGAGATCTCTCTTTATTTCTAGACCAAAGGCATAGCCACCGAGGGATCCGTCAGAGCGGATCACTCGGTGGCATGGCCGAAAGATGGGAATGGGGTTTGTGGAACATGCCCTGGCTGCAGCCCTGTGAGCCTTAGGGTTACCAGATCGATCGGCCAATTTTCCATAGGATATGACAGTTCCTGGAGGGATCGAATCGATAGCATTTTGAGCTATAGCGATAAAGTTGGCGGTTGTCGATGACCCTAAAGAGCGTGGAATCAGTCCAATCTCCAAGAAACTGCCTTTGTTGTAGGCATTTATCGCCTCTTGTATCCTTTCTTGAAGAGCATGCAGCTCTGTACTCTTCTGAGCGTCTTGTGGCGATACAAAATCTAGACCGCCCGGGATTGAAGCGGAATTAGGAGAGACAAAGTCGCTGGATATTATTCCACCTTCTTCAAAGACCACTCTAAAATCGCGATCTAGTAGCTTTAGCGTTGTTGTACTTATCAATTTGTTCTAACCTTTTTTCTACTTCTTTTTATTGACCATTGGATTTTTGCATCTTCTTTTCTATGAGGTTAATGAAAATGATGACAGTGTCCTCGTTTCGTGAAATGCGACAGTTGGGTTGTTGTGGCTTGGTGGGTCTATTTCAAGTAAATTTGTTCGAAGTCTAATTTGAATCTTTGCCCTTATCCTATCGACTACTCTGGGCGCAATCTTTCTGATCTGGAGGGTGGACTTTGGCGTATTAGTTCTCGATTGACTCGGCCAAGATACTCGATTGGCTCGAATTGCTGGTGATTCCTGAGAGCTTGGCTACTTAGAGCAATTTGAAATTTCGAAAGAGTTTGCTTTTTAATTTAGCCACCTAAGTCAACAATAGCATTTAGCATTTTAAGAGATGAAGGGTTCAACAGCTAAATTATTGATCAGGCCAGTTGGCACTGAAGATTTTGGGGTCGTAAGCGAATTTCTCTCGAGCGCCATCCCGCAGTGGACCAAGGAATCTCTTTTTGACCTCTATGAGGGTGGCGCAGTGGTTATGTTGCCAACCGATACAGTATATGGTCTTACCTCTCGAATCGATACTGATGGCGCCGATAGGATCTATGAGATTAAATGCAGACCGCGAAGTATGGCCCTTCCGGTTGTAGTTGGAAGCATTGAACAAGCCATTGACCTCTTTGACTTGAGCGATGAGGTGATTCGTCGCAAAGTTGAGCTTTTAGCTCAGCGCTTTTGGCCAGGGTCCCTTACGATAGTTGCCCCCAGAGATAGAGAACTTATCTTTAGAGGCGGAGATTTGCATGATCGCACTATTGGGGTCAGGGTGCCAGACGATGATATAGTAAGACAAGTTACCTGTGCTGTGGGGCCGATCTTTGCAACCTCTGCCAATTTGCATGGGATGCCTTCGATTGTGAGGTCAAAAGAGATTTTCGCCGATGATAATTTACCTTTAAAAAATAGCATCGATGCCATCGTAGTTTGTGACGGCCTATCGAGTGGAATATCCTCAACTGTAGTCTCTTTAATCGATGGTGAGCTGGCGATATTGCGAAAGGGCTCTATAGAATTTGATGAGATTATTTCGACTCTATAGGCGGATTTGAGACGTCGACTTTGGTTGATTTGAACTTTTGACACTTTTAGTTTGGCCTCTAGAGAAGTTAAAACCTCAATTGGTTCGGGTAGAGTAGAGCTATAACTATTTAAGATCGGCGGTTGAGTTATGAATTTAGGTGTTGAAGATCTATACCCAACGATCACGGACTCTGATCCCGAATTATCTGAAATTCTTGGCCTCGAAATGCAGCGACAATCGGGTACGCTTCAGCTAATTGCTTCTGAGAACTTCACTTCGAAGGCGGTCTTAGAGGCGACCGGTTCAATTCTGACAAATAAGTATGCCGAGGGATATCCTTCGAAGCGATACTACGGCGGCAATATCTATATCGATCGCGTGGAAGACCTAGCTCGAAATAGGCTCAAGGCGCTTTTTGGCGCCGAGCACGCGAATGTACAACCACATGCCGGGGCCAACGCTAATGCGGCAGCATATCTGGCTCTTCTAAAGCCAGGAGCCACAGTGTTAGCCATGAGGCTTGACCAAGGCGGACACCTGACTCATGGTTCTCCAGTGAACTTCTCTGGTCAGTATTACAGATTTGTCTCTTATGGGGTCAGCGCGGCTGACGGTGATAGCGGTGAGCGAATTGACCTAGAACAGATGGAAGAGGCCGCTAGAACTCATCGTCCGAGTTTGATAGTCGTTGGGGCTACCGCCTATCCCAGGATTATTGATGTCGAACCTGTGCGAGCTATAGCCGATTCGATTGGGGCGACAGTACTCTTTGATGCAGCCCACGTAGCAGGTCTGATAGCTGGAGGTGTCTATCCTAATCCACTTGGATCTTCCGAAGGTGGTGCGAACAAGGGCGCTGATGTGATGACCTTCACGACCCATAAGACCTTGCGGGGTCCACGTGGCGGTGCGATTGTTTGTACCTCTCAGTTTGCCCAAGCGATCGATAAGGCCGTCTTCCCGGGCCTTCAAGGTGGACCACTTGAGCACGCGATTGCCGCTAAGGCGGTGGCATTCCAGGAGGCTTCCCTCCCGCAGTTCCAAACCTATCAGCAGAATGTCGTGCTAAATGCGAAAGTATTGGCTAGTGCCTTAGAGCAAGAGGGATTTCGCATTGTATCTGGTGGTACTGATACCCATTTGATCTTGGTTGACTTGACCCGGTTCGACCCAAATCTATCCGGCAAAGAAGCACAAGAAGCGCTGGATCTAGCGGGAATTACCTGTAATCGAAATCAGATTCCATATGATACACGTTCGCCATTTATTACCAGTGGTTTGCGATTTGGAACTCCTGCCATGACGACGACTGGTATGGGAGCCGACGAGATGAAGTTGGTGGCAACTCTAATTGGACGAAGTCTACGCCATCGCGATGACGAGAAGTACCTACAGTCGATCCGTGAAGAGGTCGGAATTCTTTGTTCCAAATTTCCACCCCCTCCTTTTGCTTGAGGAATTTGGGTTTTAAAAAAGGGTAGGATTTGTGCAAGAGGACGCTGATCTTATGTGGCGAAGGTGCGGCGCCTCCATCGAAGAATTGATGCGTTCTTGGGATGAGTAATTACGTTGTGGTATTTTTGGTCGCAGCGGTTACTACTTATTTGTTAACCTTTGTGGTTAGGCGCTATGCAAATCGAATTGGAGCGGTAGTCCTTCCGGACGCACGAATGGTCCATGAGCATCCCACTGCCACAGTGGGTGGTTTGGCCATGGTTGGCGGATTTATAGTTGCCATGGCAGTCGCCTATTTCATGGGTGGATTTTCGCTAATATTTCACGGCTCTAGTGAGGCTTTGGGTGTAGTCTTGGCGGCGTTAGTTATGGCTGGCGTAGGGCTGATTGACGATCTAAAGGATGTCTCTGCTCCGGCTAAAGTTGCAGGTCAAGTCCTGTCCGCGAGTCTGTTGACCTTCTTTGGGGCAACGATGTTTTACTTTCGGGTGCCTTTTGCTGGAGTGGTAGTTTTAGCTCCATCGTTTGTCCCGCTTCTTACAGCTCTTTGGGTCGTTGCTATGGCTAATGCAGTCAATCTTATCGACGGCCTCGATGGCTTGGCCTCTGGTATCGTGGGGATAGCCTCGTTCTCCTTTTTTATCTACGCCTATAAATTGGTGCAACTCGGATCTCTCTCATCTAATTCGATAGGACCATTGATCGCGGTTATAGTTGCCGCCGTGTGCGTCGGCTTTTTACCTCATAACTTTCATCCGGCCAAGATCTTTATGGGCGACACTGGAGCGCTTTTTTTAGGACTGTTGATGGCGGCATCAACCTCAGTCGTAGGAGGTCGTACCAGCGACGTCTCGGGAGAGACCTTCTTCTTCTTCGCTCCGTTATTTATACCATTTGTAATCCTTGGTGTTCCAATGACGGATATGGTATTTGCGATTATACGTAGAACCGCCAAACGTATGAGCGTCTCCACTCCAGATAAGGCACACCTTCATCATCGCCTTTTACAGATGGGCCATGGTCATCGTAGGAGTGTTTTGATTCTGTGGGCATGGACGGTCGTTCTCTCTGGAATGGTCCTTATCCCGCTCTTTACCAATAGAGGTAATGCGCTCATTCCTGTACTTCTAGCTGCATTGGGTATCATGTTGTATACACTCTTTCAGCCAGCTATAAGATCGCGAACGCTGGCGAAACCGTTCCCCCGTGTGAAGTTATTTCTATCTCGATTCTCGAGGTTAAATCAGGGGCGAGTTAGAGGTAATCATTTTCGGCGATAAATGATTCAGCGTTTTCTTGAGGTTAAAAGGTGCCTTGCATTGATTTTCATGAAACAAACAGGTAACTAAATGATTACCAAAGCGGCTGTTGCGGTTAGACTTTATGGTCGTTTGTCTAGAACGGATAGGATAGAGTGTCTGACCAAAAGGCTCCTTTGCCATCGCGATTTGCGAAGATGTTGATAGGTAAAAAAAAGAACCCAGCGACTCCTTCGTCTAACTCGCCTATCTCGCAGGCCCCTTCAAGTGAACGGGGGGATATCTTTACCTCGGCGATAGAGATCACCTTTATCCCCATAATCCTCTTTGGCATAGGGTTTTTTGTTGATCACGAACTCCATACCCTTCCAATTTTTTCTATCTTTGGCCTTCTTTTTGGGTCCATCGGCGTTATTTTGCGCATCTATTACGGTCTTACAGGAATCACTCCGAATCAAATTGGACTAAAGCGACCATCGTCGGCTAGCATTGTCTCTCGGTTCGATTCCGACTCTTCAACGTTGGATTTGAGCCGGAGATCACTTTTGAGTGCAGATTTGACGCTCTCTGACGATGTCCTTGACGCAGCAAAGGTGCTCGACGGTGGAGTTGATTTGAGTAAGACAAATTCTGACGGTACGAGCAAGTGATTTAGGTCAACTTCTTATCTTTTAGGTATCGGCAAGCTTTGCGGGACCTAAATAACGTTGATCAAAAATAAGAGGTTCCAAAGGGGATCTCTACGGATCTAAGGACGGAAAGTTAGATTGGCTAACAGGCAGCGCAGCAATGCAATAGAGGCGATGATGAGCCGCCACATGGTTAGGATTGCGATTCCGCTTGGGGTATTGGTCATTGTGATCGGCACCTTGATCGGTGGTTTTGACGGTTTTGTCTCAGCATTGATTGGCGTTGGGGTCGTTACATTGAACTTTGCCCTGACCGGTCTATTTATAGGTCGTGCCTCTGAGAATTCACCGATTGCCGCCATGGTAGTTGCTTTGGGCAGCTTCTTTGTGATTTTGTTAGCCCTAACTTTGTTTGTTGTTTTAGCGCATAACGCAAAATGGTTGAATCTTAGGATCTTTGGCATTAGCATGATTGCGCTACACCTGGTTGTTTCAGGCTTGGAGGCTCGAAGGGTCTCGGGTCGAATGGCCTATTCAGGAATCTTCCCATCCAAGAAGGAGACGAAATAGCTTGCAATATTCCGCGATAAATTTCCCACCGATTGGGGAGGTGTTGAACTGGAAGCCTCTTTTCTTTGGGGGCAGCTCGTTCGCATTCAACAAGGTCGGGTTGATTACGGTTTTGGCGGCGCTAATTACGCTATCGCTCTTTTGGATCGCTGGCCGCCAAAAAAAGATGGTGCCAACTGGCGTCCAAAATCTAATTGAAGCCTCTGTCGACTTTATAGATAAGTCGATTGCGCTAGATGCGATGGGTCCAGAAGGACTCAATTGGTCTCCTTTTTTGACTGCTCTCTTTTTCTTCATCTTTTTATGCAATGTCTTTGAAGTGATTCCATTTTTTCAAATGCCTGCGACTGCACGAATGGCAGTTCCGGCACCGCTGGCATTGGCGGTCTATGCGACCTTTATCGTCGTCGGAGTTAAAAAGCGGGGTTTAAAATACTTCAAGGACGCTATCGTCCCTCCCGGCGTTCCTGCAGGCGTTTTGATAATTTTGGTTCCGATTGAAATTCTTTCAACTTTTATCGTTCGACCATTTGCTCTGGCAATTCGTTTGTTCGGTAATATGTTGGCTGGCCACCTCTTGCTGATCACCTTTACAGTGCTCTCAGAAGCTCTTTTTGTTAAAGGTATCGGCCTTATACTTCTGCCTCTTCCATTTGCCATGTTGACTGCGCTTACCGGTTATGAGATCTTTGTAGCTTTGCTACAGGCTTTTATCTTTACAACCCTGACTGCTGTTTACATTGGTGACTCTTTAGCAGGTTCGCACTAGGCAAAAGGAAGAAGTTGTTTCGCAGTTGAGCTCGAAAGTGTATGGAAATAAATTGAGAGCTCAATTAAATTTAAATTGTAAGGAGGTGGCTGGGTCCAAGACACATTTGATCCACCAAAGGTGAACTTTGATTCTACTTTGAATCAGAAAATGTGACATTAGCGATGAAGTCGCTTTTCAAAGTGTTGAGATTCAATGGGAAATGCTATATCTATAGGTTGCCTATTGAAAATCTAAGTTGTCCTATGGTCAAACGTAGGAAATAGTGTTAAAAGATTCTATTCTTTACACTCGTTCGTAAATTTACGGGAAGTTCCCGTTTAGGAGGTATTCGGTTGTTTCACATGGTTTTGGCGATAAACGCCGCCATCACGCAGAATGTAAATCTGCGTAAAGGTCTGGCTGAGCTCGGATCAGGTTTAGCCTATGGTCTTGCAGCGCTAGGACCTGGTATTGGTATTGGTTTGATCTTCGGTCAAGCTGTCTCTGCGATCTCTCGTCAACCTGAGACCGCAGGCCCAGTACGTAGCCTTGCATTCGTTGGTTTCGCACTTACAGAGGCGCTCGCCCTCATCGGTTTCGTTGTCTTTATTCTTTTGAAGTACACCGGCTAAATGACCCCCACAATCTTTGCAGCCACGCAATCTTTCAACCCAATTTTGCCGGCAACAAACGAGATCATATATTCAGTACTTTCTTTCGGCTTACTTTTTGTATTGCTGGCTAAGTACGCGTATCCTCCGGTAAAGGCGATGATGGCTAATCGCACTGCCAAGATTCAAGGGGACCTAGACAGTGCTACTGCTACTCGCACCGAGGCGGAACGTCTCCTGATGGAGTACAAAGAGCAGCTGAATGAGTCCAAGAAAGAGGCGACGCGCATAATTGAGGAGGCTCGAAAGACCGCAGAAGTTTTGCGTCGCGACCTTCTGGCTCGTGCCGAAGATGAGGCTCGTGAGCTTCGGCTTCGAAATGACGAGGCTCTTCGAATCGAAAGGGATCGAGTCGTAGGCGAAATTCGCGCTGAAATGGCAACTTTGGCCTTTGATATCGCCGAGAAGGTTATCCAAGTAGAACTCGATCGCGGCGCCGCTAGTGCGTTGATCGATCAGTTTTTGAGTGAGATTGAGGCGACACAGTCTTGAGAGAACAGCTTCGAGGATATGCCCAGGGCGTAAAGTACCTGGCGCAGCGAGGCGGAGTTAGCAACCTCGACCACCAGGTCGTGGTTCTGGCTGACTTCGTTCATGAAAATGCCGAGCTTCGAGAGATTGTCTCTGACCCATCTATCACAAGTGAAGTTCGGGGCGAAATTATTGCCGACCTCTTTTCAGATAGTTTGTCAGAATTCGCCATAGCGGTTGCCAGGGCTTCCTTTGAAATAGAGGAGCCAGGTAAGGTCGTCGAAGCTCTCATTATGTTAGGTCAAGTTTTAGGTGAGCCCCTAGAAGCTGCAACTGGGGCCCTTACTACTACGAGCCGGGTTAGGGCTTATGGAAGGGCCCTTTTGGAGTCCATGGATGGGCCAGGTGCGATTGGCGCAGCCGAAGAGATGATCTTCGACTTTAGAAATTTAGTAGAAGCAAATCCGAAGTTGCGTCGAGCTCTCTCTGGGATTGGAACAAACGCGTCCCAGCGGGTAGGAATTGTTGATGATCTACTTGGACATGGAAGCGATGACACGTCACAGAAGTTCATAGAGATAATGAGATTCTGTGCGTCCGCAGGGCGTATTCGGGATATCGTGGACGTTTTGGATAAGATCATTACGATTGCGGCGCATCTTCGAAATACAAAGATCGCGCATGTGAGAGTCGCTAAAGCTCTAGATGATCAGCAGCTTTCGCTCGTGACATCGGCCCTCTCGAGACTCAGTGGCGCGGCTATTGAGATACGCGAGGTCGTCGACGAAAGTGTCGTAGGCGGAGTAGTGGCTGTCGTTGGCGACACCATTTACGACGGAAGTATTCGCCACAGGTTAGAACAACTTAAGGGTCGCATGCAAATGGCGACTGCCACTAGATAGGATCGGAAGGCAACCAATGACGGAGTTGTCAATTAGTGCAGACCAGATTGCTGAGGTATTGCGGGCGCGTCTCCAAGGGTATGCTCCCAATGCTACCGGCGAGATGGTCGGCCGTATACTTGAGATTTTTGATGGTATTGCTCGAATTTCAGGGCTGCCACAGGTCGGCGTTAACGAACTTTTGGAGTTTGAGAACCAGACACTGGGCTTAGCACTTAACTTGGACGAAGATACCATTGGCGCAGTTATCTTAGGAACTGGCGAAGGTATCGACGAGGGCCAGATCGTACGCGCCACTGGACGTATTCTTTCAGTCCCAGTTGGCGATGGTTTGCTGGGTCGAGTCGTGAATGCACTTGGTGTTCCAATTGATGGTAAGGGCCAGATCGAGAGTGATACATCGAGGCGTCTTGAGGTCCAAGCTCCCGGTATAGTAGATCGTCAGCCGGTTACGGAACCTCTGCAAACTGGTATTAAGGCTATCGACGCGATGACGCCTATCGGGCGAGGCCAGAGAGAACTTATTATTGGGGACCGCAAGACTGGTAAGACATCAGTTGCGCTTGACACGATTATCAACCAAAAGGGCCAAGGCGTAAAGTGCATTTATGTCGCCGTGGGCCAGAAGAATTCAACTGTAGCATCTGCAGTCGCAACCCTCGAAGAGCATGGAGCGATGGATTACACGGTGGTTGTAAACGCTTCTGCCTCTGATGGGGCTCCATATAAGTTTTTGGCTCCTTATGCAGGTTGCGCAATGGGCCAGCACTGGATGGAAAATGGCGAGCATTCGCTCATTGTCTATGATGATCTTTCAAAGCAAGCTGAGGCATATCGTCAGCTTTCACTTCTGCTGCGTCGTCCACCAGGTCGTGAGGCCTATCCTGGAGACGTCTTTTATCTTCACTCTAGATTGCTAGAGAGAGCTGCAAAGCTTTCCGATGCTCGTGGGGGTGGGTCTTTGACCGCGCTGCCAATCATTGAGACCAAGGCTGGAGACGTCTCGGCCTATATTCCAACCAACGTGATCTCCATCACCGATGGTCAGGTCTATCTAGATAGCGATCTCTTTTATTCTGGCGTGCGTCCAGCTATCAACGTAGGTATTTCGGTCTCACGTGTTGGTGGAGCAGCTCAAATCAAAGCTATGCGCTCTGTCTCGGGAACGCTAAAGTTGGATCTCGCTCAATTTCGCGAATTGGAGGCTTTTGCCGCATTTGGTTCTGAACTAGATAAGGTCTCCCAAGCTCAGCTCGATCGAGGTTATCGTCTTACTCAGATCCTCAAGCAACCTCAGAATGCACCTGTTTCGGTAGAAGAGCAAGTCTTAGCTATCTTTGCTGGTACTTCTGGAAGGGTTGATGACGTTCCTGTTGAAGCGGTTTCGAAGTTCATCGAGGAGTTGGTCGAATTCTTCAACGCCAATGGTGCTGCCTTTATGGAAGAGATTCGAACTAAGGGTTCGCTTCCAGACACCAAAGCCATGGGTGAATTGATCGATCGATTCAAGGCTGGCTTTGATGCTACCAACGCGATGGCAGGCGGGGAGGCTTAACAGTGGCCGGCGGACAAGAACGGATATTACGCAGGCGTATAAAGAGCGTTCAAGCAACTAAAAAGATTACAAAAGCCATGGAACTTATTGCTGCTTCGCGAATCGTGAAGGCGATGGGTCGTATTAATGATGCGCGACCTTATTTTGTCTCAATGAGTAGCGTCATAGAGCAATTCGCTTCATCTGCTGGTCTTCCAAAGAGTAAGTACCTAGGTGATCCCAAGGTTGGTGCCCGTGGTCTTTTGGTTGTTACCTCTGACCGTGGACTTTGTGGTTCTTTTAACTCTGCCCCGTTGCGTTTTGTAGAGCGAAAGCTCCTTAGCGCCAAGGGGGCAGGGGAGCAATATCGTATCCTTTGCGTAGGTAAAAAGGGAATCAACTTCTTTGGCTACCGCAATATCGATTTGGATCTTGCTTTGCTTGGAGTCTCTGAGCGCCCAACTTACGAGCATGCTCGTACGGTTGCAAAGGCGGTTCTTGACTTGTTCGATTCTGGTGCTGTAACGAGCGTGGATATCGTCACTACTCGCTTTTATTCGGCTGGATCGCAGAAGATGGAGGTAATTCCGCTTCTGCCTATCGATCCAGCCACACTTGTAGCATCAGGTGGAGGGGATTCTTCTCTATCCTTTGAGGTCGAACCAGCTCCAGAGGAGATTATCGATCCCCTTATGGCGCTGTTTATAGAAGAGAAGATCTTCGCTTATCTTTTAGAGGCCTCGGCTTCGGAGTATGCGTATAAGCAGCGAGCTATGAAGTCTGCTACAGAGAACGCCGAGGAGCTGGTTAAAAAGTACACTCGTATTATGAACCGGGCTCGCCAGGACGCGATCACAACTGAGATAATGGAGATAGTCGGTGGCGCCGAGGCACTTAGGTCATCTGATAGCGAAGCCTTAGATGTCGATTAGCCCTTCTACGGTGGCGGCTTAGAGTCATCGCATTTGTTTTTTAGAGGATTTCCGATTTTGGCGCTCATCGGTGGGCATGGTTTTTAGGAGAATGTAGTGACAATTGTTGCTCAAGATGAACACGACGGTACTGGTCATAGAAATTTAGAAGATGGCCGTGTTGTCGCTATTGTAGGTCCCGTTATTGACGTTGAGTTTCCACCGGATTCAATTCCGGAGATCAATACGGCTGTCGAGGTAGACCTCGTGTTGGATGGCGTAACCGTAACTGTTACAGGGGAGGTGGCCCAGCAGATCGGAGATGGTCGAGTTCGTTGTGTCTGTTTAAAGCAGACAGATGGACTAAAGCGTGGAGCTATAGTTCGAAATACTGGTCGAGGTATCTCGGTGCCTGTTGGCGACGGTGTATTGGGACACGTTTTCAACGTGATTGGTGATGTCTTAGATGCAGCTGATGTCGAGAATATTGAGGATCGCTGGGAGATCCACCGCTCGGCTCCTGACTTTGATCAGTTAGAGCCAAGGGCCAAGATGTTTGAGACCGGAATTAAGGTCATTGACCTTCTGGAGCCATACGTTGAGGGTGGTAAGATTGGCCTCTTCGGAGGAGCCGGTGTCGGTAAGACTGTTTTGATTATGGAGATGATCAATCGAGTTGCTCAACAACACGGCGGTGTTTCGGTCTTTGCTGGTGTCGGTGAGAGAACTCGCGAGGGCACCGATCTTTGGATCGAGATGCAGGAATCTGGAGTTATTGAAAAGGCAGCGCTTGTCTATGGACAGATGGACGAGCCTCCGGGCGTACGTCTGCGCGTTGCCCTGTCGGCGCTTACGATGGCGGAATACTTCCGTGATGTAAAGAACCAGGACGTTCTTTTGTTTATCGACAACATCTTTCGGTTTGTCCAAGCTGGTTCCGAGGTCTCGACTCTATTGGGACGCATGCCATCAGCGGTAGGTTATCAGCCAACCTTGGCAGATGAGATGGGTGAATTGCAAGAGCGGATCACTTCGACCAAAGGTCGTTCGATCACCTCGTTGCAGGCAGTCTATGTCCCCGCGGACGACTATACCGACCCAGCGCCGTTTACAACATTTACTCACCTTGATGCCACTACAGAGCTTTCTCGAAGCATTGCGTCGATGGGTATCTACCCAGCTGTAGATCCCCTGGCTTCTACTTCGAACATTCTTGCGCCACATATCGTGGGGGATCGTCACTACAAGATCGCCACTCGAGTTCAAGAGGTTCTTCAACGTTCTAAGGAGCTTCAAGATATCATTGCCATTTTGGGAATGGATGAGTTGTCCGAAGACGATCGTATAACAGTTACTCGAGCTAGGAAGATCCAGCGCTTTTTGTCTCAGCCATTCTTTGTTGGTGAGGTCTTCACCGGTCTCAAGGGGATATATGTGCCGATTAAAGATACGATTGAGTCGTTTGAGGCTCTTGTCAGTGGCGAGCTAGATGATATTCCAGAGCAAGCATTTCTCAACGTCGGTGATGTCGAAGGTGTCCTTGCTAAAGCCAAGACGCTTCAAGGGAATTAATTATGGCACCGTCGTTTCAGGTACATCTGCTCACTCCTGAGCGTCCCCTTTACGAGGGGCAAGGAACTTCGGTCTCCTTGCGGTCAGGCGAGGGAGATATAGCCTTTTTGGCTAATCATGCGCCTTTCATTGGTACTGTAGATATCTGTGTTGTCAAGATCGAACGCGATGGCGAGCCTACACTTTATGCCGCGGTTCACGGTGGCTTTGTTAGTGTAGCTCGTAACGAGGTGCGTGTCTTGGCCGACGTAGCGGAACTCGCTAACGAGATTGATTTAGAGCGTGCCAAGGCGGCATTGGCGAAGGCCGAGGCGGCAGGGAGTCATACAAATGACTCTGTGTTGGAGGCTTCGCTACGTCGGGCTCATGTGAGGATCTCCGTCTCTTCGACGCTGGCTCACTCCACTTACGTCGCTTAGCTTTTCGAAGGCGGCTCTTTTGCACTAGCTTGTTGGTCGATTATAGTTTCATGTGTGTGACTTGTCTTGCGATTTGATCGCAAGACAAGTCACACACTTTTCTTTTTTAAGGAGGCAAGTTGTGGCAAGGAGGCGAATTGGCTTAGTCTTTAGAATTCCAGAGAGTCAAAGGGAACAGATCTTGGGAATCTCAAGGGCATTGGGTAATCCTGGAGCTGGGGTCATGGAGCCCCATATCACTATTGCCTCTCCCTCTTCTTTTTCTAAGAGCGAGATCTCGGCTCTTTTGATCGATCTGGGACGAATTCTTTCCGATTACGAACCGTTTGCTATTCGCATTGGTGGGAGTGGTTGTTTTCGTGGCGAGAAGAATGTTCTCTTCTTGGAGGTTGATCCCGATCCAATTCTGTTTGACTTTGCGGAAGTGGTCCATAGCGGATTCGATTCGTCACCACGATCCTTTGACTATGTCCCACACGTAACTCTCTACGACTTTTGTTCTTTGGAGTTGATCGAACTTGCCAAGGTTCACCTAAGCGGATATCGGTCGCTATTTATGGCTGAGATGCTCTCATTGTTCGTCCAAAATTCCAAGGGTTCCTGGAGTAGCTATTGTGACATCTCTTTTGGTGGTGTGACTAAAGGGTCACAAGGTGGCCAACCCCTTACCTACTTGCGCCTTGGTTCGAGCGGGGCGTGGTTGGATGATCTCTTTGATGGAGGGCGCTTTGGTATGACCTTTTCAAGTTACGGCTTTGACTTACTTGTAAGTGGCCTACATAGAGGTCGTGGCCATAGCCTGGTGGCCTTTAGTCGAGAGCGACCGGTGGGGTTTATCACTGGGTATTCGAGCGGGGCGCTAATGGTGGTCGATGGGATCTATGTGGTGGAAAACGAGCGCGGTTTTGGCTTGAGCGCCGGACTGTTCGATCAACTGGTCCTATTTAGTCGTCAATCAGGCGCTCGAGCTCTAGTGGGGTTTTTTGATTGTAAGTACTACGAAGCTGAGGTAGTTGCTAGCATCTTTCGAGGTCGCGGTGGTGTGGAGTGTGACCCAGCTTTACTAGGAAGTTACAGGTCAGGGATAGCTGCATACTCTCTCAATTTGGCTAATTTATGATGGCTCTCAATCTGTCTTACAGTACCGGACTTAGAGCGCATTACTATCGATTGTGTGATTGCTCCACCTGGTGTGAATCGAACACCTCTTAGCAACTCGCCATTTGTGATTCCAGTGGCCGCGAAGAAGCAGTTTTCACTTCTGACAAGGTCATCTGTGGTCAGTATCTTGTTTATGACGTAACCTGCATCTATCGCTTGTTGTTTTTCAAATTCATTGCGTGGCCATAGTCGCCCCTGGATCTCTCCGCCCATGCTCTTTAGCGCTGCCGCAGAAACTACTCCTTCAGGGGTTCCACCTATTCCTATTAGAATGTCGGCTCCTGAGTTCTCCCAGGCTGCAGAGATTGAAGCGGCGACGTCTCCGTCGCTTATTAGGTGAATTCTGGCGCCCGCGATTCGGATCTCTTCAATGAGGTTTTGATGGCGGGGTCGATCTAATATCAGCACCGTTACTTCACGTATTGGAATCCCTTTCGCTTTAGCTACTTCGCGAATGTTTTCGGTCGCTGTGAGATCTAAGCTGATGCGTCCTTTGGCCTCAGGCCCCACTGCTATCTTTTCCATATAGACGCAGGGTCCTGGATCGAACATTGTCCCCTCCTCGGAGAGGGCAATTACACTTAGTGCATTTTCTCGCCCCAAAGAGGTTGGTGTGGTGCCTTCTATTGGATCTACTGCAATATCTACCCTGGGAGCACTTCCGTCGCCGATGTGTTCGCCATTGAATAGCATCGGAGCTTCGTCTTTTTCTCCTTCACCAATGATTACCACGCCATCCATGGCAATTGTGCGAAGCGCCGCTCTCATAGCCTCTACGGCTGCTCCGTCGGCTCCGTTTTTGTCGCCGCGACCCATCCATCTCGAGGCGGCAATTGCGGCGGATTCTGTAACTCGGACTAATTCAAGGGCGAGGTTTCTATCTAGGGACTGAACTTGGATTTCCATGTCAAAAAGATACACCAAATTTGGGCTGACTATGTATTTAATGACTAGTTATCGCCCTTGGCTTAGTACGTTAATCGCATTGGCCGAGAGTTTTGCCAGTAGCTTTCTGTTGCTTGTTTAGCTTTTGCAATTACTTGCCCCTGACTCCTTGGCACTTCATCGCAGTGCTTTTGGGGCCGGCTCAAGAACGGGATGGGTATGACGCCACCGAGTCCGGTAGGCACGACTCATTGCTGAGCCGTGCCTACTAAGAACCCAGCGGGCAACTTTCATCGCACTAGGCTCAAGCCTTATGAAGGCCCCTTTCGGAACCCGATCATATAGCTACCAATTCTTTGGAGTTAATAAACCCGTGATAGCTTTGGTGGACTAGGACTCGGTTAGAACCGGTTAGAAAACGTGTCAGGTCTCCCGAGCGAACGGGGAGTTATGTATCGAAGCGTCCATCTTCTTTGAGATGTGATCGCTTCGTTGTTGTTTGGACAGTTTTCATCTCGTTCACGCCAATGGCGGGCTGGCTTCTTTTTCTCCGCAGGGTTTGTGGTCATTTGGCGCCCGATGCGGTCTTTGTAAACAGAGGAATTAAATTGACCCAGGATCAGCAACATTAAATTGACCCACGCTCCAGTAAGACTGGTCTGTGGAACATTCAAAACCACGGAGGAGTCATCAAATGCTGAAGGGCATGGAAACGCTCGACCACAATGGCCCCAGCACGTTTGAGTTAGTGGCCCCACTCAACTTCGATTATAACGATGCGCCATGAGAGATTTGGTGGTTATTTAGAGATCCCTTTGGGATCTCTAAATTTCGGTTAGATTCAGTTGTTTGGCGCTCCTTTTGAGCTTGCCAATTGGATAGTTTCAATCCATCTAAGCGAAATTGAACTACTCCATAAAGCTGAACTTGTCGACATTGTCTTGATAATCGATAATGACTGGGCTACGGGGCCTACTGAGAGTTGAGTCCTTGTGGAGATAATCCTGATTCATTAATGGGCCTTAGAATCGATGGGAATCTGGCGGTAGTGCTATAGCTAGCCCTATAGCTTTGGATTCCTCAGGAATCGACCGACACCAGCGCAATTGTGAGATCCTCAGATATCTACGTGAAGCTCTTGGCCCAAAGCCTCAAAGGTGAGGGTCGCTGTGGCGAATATGGTAGTGGCGAATATGGTTGTGGATCGGTATTCCTCAATCTTTAGAGGTCATGGACCACTAGTTGATAATCTAGAGGTGGCTCAGAGACAAAAGTAAGATATTCTCTCCGGCTGCTTTGGCTGCTTCGGCCATAACGATTCACATCCACATTGTTATGGCCTAGGCATGGCCTTTGGCTAAAGCGATGACACTTTGAGATCGCCAAAGCCTAAAGGCTGCAAAGGGGCTATGGATTTGTGGACCAAGAATGCGGGCTAACCCAAAGCTATGGCTTTCACCCATCGATTTATCATTAGTTACTCTTGGTCAACAGGATCCACAGCCCGTCACTACTACCAATTAAACAAAAGATTCTTTATTTTTTGATACGCCCCGGGTTTAATGGAGACTCCATTATCGCAGAACCAATCGGTTCTCTTGGGTACGCATTAGCGTAGCAGAGACGGATGTCAATACCCCTAAAAGCACGATATTTGATGGAATTTGAGCTGTCTGGCGAACTGGTTGTTTAGATTAAATCTTTAAAATATGGCTGGTTCTTTACTATTTAGGACATCTCTCACTACCACCAACTTTGTAACAAACAAATCCACAATCACAACAGAAGCATTTGTGGTGATAGTTGACTTGAAATGCTGGGTACATCAAAATACCTACGGGAACTTTGATGGAGCTCTGGATTTAACGATGGAAGGTTAGTTATCGAGATCGACGTGGGCGACTGGTTCGTCACAATGAGGACAAGGACCACCTGTTCCAATACGGGTACACAAAAGGTTTCATTCTGGGCATCTTTAAAATACCGAGGTAGCGACTCTCGCAGCGGGGACACTCATAGACGACTTGCATCCGCCACTTGGACGTTCTCAAAGATCTGTTTCTGCAGGTACACTTAGGCTCTGTGGTCAGGCAGGTCTTATAAAGCTCGGACGGATAGCTCTAGATGGCACCAAACTAAGAGCAAACGCATCCCGGAGAAAAGCAATGAGCTACGACCATATAACACCACGCATAGAACAGCTAGAAAAAGAGGTGGCTGAAATCCTTAGAGAAGCAGAAGCTATCGATGAAGCCGAAGATAAGACCTTCGGAGTCAATAACCGCGGAGACGAGGTTCCAGCTGAGCTCGCACGTAGGGAAAGCAGACTTTCCAAGCTGCGTGCAGCAAAAGAGGCCATCGAAGCAGATGCAAAGCAAAAGGCTAAAGAGCAAGCAAAAAAGAACTCTACAAAAAAGGGTAAAGACACCTCCGAGATCGAAGAAGCAGCCATAGAAGCCAAGAGACAGCAGTAGCTGATCCCAAGGCCCAGCGAAACTTCACCGATCCAGAGTCAAGAATGATGAAGACTAACGATGGATACCACTACGCCTATAACGGCCAGGCTGTAGTGGATGAAAAGTCCCAGGTGATCATCGCAGCAGAGATAACCCAGGCAGCTAGCGCCGTAAACCAGCTCATTCCTATGATCGCCTCCACCAAGGAGAACCTCAAATCAATCGGAATCGATGACACAGCAAGAGTTCTTCTTGTAGATGCCGACTACTGCTCCAAAGAAAACTTAGAAGAGATCGCCAAAGCAGGGATAAACGCACTTATTGCAACCGGAAGGCTCAAACACAACGAACGTGTACCCGATGCCCCAAGAGGACGGATTCCCAAGAACGCAACCGACAAAGAGCGCATGGCGAGACGTCTTCGAACCCAGTCCGGACGTAAAGATTACGCCAGAAGAAAAGCGATAGTCGAGCCAGTTTTTGGCCAGATGAAACTAAGACAGCAAGCCGGGCATCTTCGCTTACGCGGAGTTGCTGGAGCCACCGGTGAGTGGACACTACATGCAATTTGTCACAACTTGAGAAAACTGGCTAATTCACGTCAAAACGGAGTGATAGCGCTGGCATAAAGAGGAAATAATCCCATAGCTGACCCAATGAGTCTGTTCTAGGAGCCATTCAGACGTTCTTAGGGGTTTGTTTGTCGTCGCTATAGCCAATAAATGGGTGAGACAGGAAAACAGACCGAAACCCGAAACTAATTCGGACTCACGCTCCTAGGCTTCAAGCGCCGTGGTTATCAACCTCGGTCATATTGACTCCACTGGGATTGGGCAGAAAAGATGTGAGAGAGAACTTGGGTCTTTTATGACAACGCGAAGTACACCTACTAGTGGGCTGCAAGTTGCAGCCCACTAGTAGGTGTGGGATTGAGGTGTCGATAACCGGTTGCAATTGTTAGCCTTGTCATGGTTATTCATGGCAAAGCCTAACAATTGATTCGATGAGTCGACCTGATGGTTATAAAAAGCAGAAAAAGCTAGCTTGGCTATGCCACTTTGTTATCACAAGAGGAACTATGGTGGTTATCTTCAAACTCAACTGGTGGAATCATTCCAATTGAGCCATGGAGCCTTCGATTATTGAACCAGTCGATATAGCCAAGTGTCGCCCACTCAAGTTCATCGACGTCAAAGAAGGGCCCATGAGGATTCACCAACTCTGCCTTATAGATGCCATTTGTCGTCTCAGCCAGGGCATTGTCATAAGAATCGCCTTTGGAACCCACTGAGGCGGTAATGCCGACATCAATTAGGCGTTGGGAATATCTAACAGATAGGTACTGTACTCCGCGATCGCTATGGTGTACAAGGCCTGGCGACACCGCTCTTTGGTGAATAGCCATCTCAAGGGCATCGGTTGCCAAGTTTGCCTTAA
>NZ_JXYS01000059.1 GCF_000949295.1 Acidithrix ferrooxidans | reverse complement strand
GTATAGATCTTTCTATTCCCACCGTTTTAGATTCTGCAACTGGCGAAGAGGTTGACCCTGGGCTATGGGGTGAGATTCAACTGTGCTGGGATCGAGATAAAAGACGATTCAGCCTGCATATCCCTTATGAGACCCTCCGAGAAGTTTCGGCGGGTGATGCTTTGAGTGCCATCGACGAAGGAATCATCAACTCTATGGCACTAGCTACTTGGGTAGATGCCAAGATCATAGATGTGACAATCATCAATGGACGCGAAGCTCCAGCTATCAAACGACAAAGAAACAAGGCTGTCGGTCAACTTCAGCACAAGATCAGCAAGTGCAAGAATGGATCTAAGAAGCATAAAAGGCTGGTAACTGCGAAGAAGAAGATCAACTCTAAGACAAAATCATCACTTTGTGACTTTGATCATCAGGTTTCCAACAAGGCGGCCAATCACGTCATTAGCCACAACACCGCCAGAGTTATAGTTGGTGACGTGAGGGGTATTGAGAAGGAGACCAAGTCCAAGCGGCGCATGGGCCGCCACGGTCGTCAACAACTCTCCCAGTGGTCAAGGGGTCGACAGGAACGCTACCTCAAAGACAAGACCGGATTAGACCTAGATTTCCTGAACGAATCAGGTTCAACCAAGACCTGTCCAGCGTGCTTGACACGCAATCGACCATCAGGTCGATACTACCGATGCAAGAACCCTATTTGTGGTTTTACTTGTCATCGAGACGCTGTAGGAGCGATCAATATCCTCCAGAAGGCGTTATGCGGGGAATACACTCCAATTGGACCGGATACAAAAATCCGAGTCACGTATCTCCGGGCTGTCGAGCGCTGGTCACTTGATCAACGTGAAGCACACCGCAAGGTGCAGTGCCGCAAGGCCAGAGCCCTGAGTAGTGCCCAGAACCGGGCCTTGTCTGAGGCAACTCAGATTAGCAAGCCGAAGCTAGCAAACTCATCCACCAGTACCGATTCATCGGTACCAGACCAGTTGGTCGTGGTGGCGTGACGGGAGCGATGCTTGGTAACCCCAACCAAACGGCGGAGCCAGAAGCCCCGTCCGTAAGGGCGGGGAGGTTCACGAGACGAAGATCTCCATGGCTCTTCTGGGTGCGGCCTCGATCGATAAGATAGATTCTGACGCCTTTGTGGTACCTGTCGACTTTTAGAGATAATGACCCAACTTGGACCCAGGTTGATTTGGGATAAGCTTTAATTCCAGTGCAGAAGAGACCAGTTGGAATTTTTGATAGCGGATTTGGGGGACTAACGGTACTCAAGGCTATCGTCGACCTTATGCCATATGAGGATATTGTTTATTTTGGCGATAGCGCTAGGTATCCATATGGTCCAAAATCCAAGGGTGAGGTGACTTCTTTCTCGCTTCAAATAGTTAAGTACCTCAAAGATCTCTACGACGTAAAGATGGTAGTGGTCGCTTGCAATACCGCTAGCGCGTTTGCACTTGCGGAGTTAGAGAGAGCCTTCGATGGTCCTATCGTTGGTATGATCGAACCGGGTGCTAGGTCGTTGGTTTCCTCTGCAGACGGAGATTCGATTGGAGTAATTGGTACCCTTGGCACCATCTCCTCGGGGGCCTATCAGGAGCGTATTGCTCAATTAGCCCCGCAAAAGCATTTGACGTGTGCTGCGACTCCTGGTTTTGTAGAGTTCGTAGAGCGAGGCGAAGTCAATTCAGAGCAACTAGTTGTTTTGGCTGAGCGACTCCTGCGACCGATCATTGATCGAAAGGTCGAGTCGCTTCTCCTTGGGTGTACCCACTATCCCTTTATAGCTCGAGTAATTTCTCAGGTAGTTGGAGAGGAGACCATATTGGTTTCCTCTTCGGAAGAGACGGCTTTTCAGGTACGCCGTGATCTGATCGATGGAGGCATAGACGAAAAAGACGATAGTTTCGGTCTGATCAGATGCATTACTTCAGGCGACGCTCAAGACTTTCGTCGTATTGGCAAATTACTTTTGGACATAGATTTTGAAGACATTATTTCACGTTCATTTGAGAGTGACAATCCTTGACGTTGCTTTCTGGTGAGTCATGGGTACGACCTCAGCTCTATTCTAGGGCCGAAGGCCCTGACGTGATGGCAGTCTATGGCTTAGGTCGGGGCAAGATAGCGTGGGCGGCAAATGATTTTTGCTTTTGGACGGAGTGGCTATAGGAAGCTATTAAATTAAGTCCGCTAACCTCGGCGGCCACGGAGAGATTTCTGCATAGTTACGATGGGATCGTTATTATGGTTGAGTATGAGATTGTCCATCTCATCAATAACCATTTGATGATGGATGGAATTTAGCAGTTGCCCACAAGGAGAATCAGTGCCCCGCTTTCAAGACCGCGCTTTGGATGAGCTAAGACCGTCATTGATCGAGCGTGACTTTACGCAGATGGCTTTAGGGTCAGCCCTGATCTCTGTCGGAAAGACCAAAGTTTTATGTACTGCTTCAATGGAGGATCGAGCTCCCGCATGGCTTCGAGGAAGTGGAAAGGGTTGGGTCACGGCGGAATATTCGCTATTGCCCGGTTCGACTCCTGAACGAAGTGGCCGTGAGGCCTCAAAAGGAAAGCAATCTGGAAGAACGCTGGAGATCCAACGACTAATTGGGCGGAGTTTGCGATCGGTGGTTGACATGAGTGCTATTCCGGAGATTCAGCTTGTCGTAGATTGCGATGTGCTTCAGGCGGACGGTGGCACTCGAACGGCATCGATCGTTGGCGGCTTTGTGGCACTCTCGGATGCGATAAATCGACTCATTGACATGAATAGGATTTCAAAGCGTGCATTGATTGGTCAATGCGCTGCCGTATCGGTTGGAATCGTTGATGAAATTGCGATGCTTGATCTGGACTACTCAGAAGATGTTAGGGCTGATGTCGATATGAATGTGGTTATGACCAGCGACGGTAAATTTGTTGAAGTTCAAGGGACCGGCGAGCGAACTACCTACTCCAAGAGTCAGTTGGATGACATGTTGTCCTTAGCTGAGCATGGTATCTCGTATTTGATGGATCTGCAGAATGCAGTATTATCTGATCCTCCCAAGCCGAGATCTAAATGATCGATCGGATAATTTTAGCCTCTGGAAACCAAGGAAAACAGAGGGAGATTAGTGAGATATTAAGTCCTTTAGGTATCTTCGTCGAGACGATTGATGGTGCATTGGAGATGCCGGAAGAAACCGGTACCACATTAAGTGAAAATGCTATTATAAAAGCTCGTTTTGGAAAGGAAGTCTCTGGTTTGCCGTCTTTAGGCGACGATTCGGGCCTCTTTGTTGAAGCGCTAAATGGTGAACCAGGGATATTTTCGGCTCGATATTCGGGCGAATTTGCTAACGATGAGACAAATAGGATGAAATTGTTAGGTGAGCTTGCCTCCATGGGGATTGATCGCTCTCCTGCCTATTTCATGTGCGCAATGGCGTTGGTTGGTGTGGACTCGATCGATGAGCCAATTGTTTGTCTTGGCAAAGTGGAGGGGTACGTAACCAATTTCGTTAAAGGCCATGACGGATTTGGTTACGATCCACTATTCATTCCCAGCGAGGGTGATGGCAGAACATTCGCAGAGATGGCTCATTTGGAAAAAAATGCGATCTCACACAGGGGCCGAGCTTTGTCGGAGCTCTATGGGGTGATTTCAAAGCTGAACTCTATCTGATTGAATTACTTCCTTTGACGGATAGTCCCAGGTTATTATTGGTCTCATTGGATCAATTGATAGGTCGTCCGAAGGCATAGATTAGAGTCGTTAGCTCTAAGATACTCTCGAGAACTAGGTCCGCTCCCGCACTTAGGAGGTCGCCAGAGGAGTGCGCGCCAGAGAGCACGCCGATCGTCAGTCCTACACCGGCTGCCCGACCGGATTTAATGTCGCTTGCCGTATCTCCCACAACAAGGATATTTTGTGAGCTCGATACGCCTGTGGTTTTCATGGCTAGCTCGATCATATCGGGTTCGGGCCGACCTTTTACCTCTTGCGTGGGACAAATAGCAGCATCTATCTTGTTGGTCCAACCTAGTCCATCGATCAGTAGATCCTGAATTGATTTATCGAAACCCGTGGTCAATGCGATTTTAATCAGTCTTGCTCGCAATGTTGAAAATAGCTCACTTGCCCCTGGGACCTCTTTGGCCCCTTTTTCAGCGATCATTTGTTTGTAGTTATCTTCGAATTTGTTATTGGCTAATAGCGCGAGTGATTCATCATTAAATATCTGACGAAAGACGATTATTTTGGATTGACCCATGGTGTCACGCACCTGCTGCATGGTAGAGTCGAATGCCTCAGATCCGGTTGGAATGCCCATTTCAACCGCGGTGTTTCTAAACGCCCCAAGGACAAGACCTCCATCGCATATCGTGGTGCCGGCCATGTCGGAGACGACTAGTTCAGCTTCGAAGATTCGTTCTTCTAGTGTTCGGAGATTTATATCGTTTCCAAATATCATCTTTGGGTAGGATCGAACTTCAGATGGTGTCACCATTGAGTTACCTTTCCTGGTTATGGTGGATAAATTATTAGATTTTGCTATTTTGTATTGTTTTTAGGTAGGTGATAATGACACCGATTCTTTAGCTCATTTTCTCTCGGTGCGTCATTTGATCCATGAGACGATCTCGTCGGCAATCGCTAGAGAAAGGTTAGTTCTTCTCGGCAAACCCCTGAAACCGATAGGAATGCTCTGACGTGCCAATGCGACGCAGTCTCGCAGGGGATCTTGGGTACACGAATAGACGCCCTCCCAAATAGCTCCACTATAGAGTTTTCCCGCGGTGATCAAGG
This sequence comes from Acidithrix ferrooxidans, assembly GCF_000949295.1. Classification (GTDB taxonomy): domain Bacteria; phylum Actinomycetota; class Acidimicrobiia; order Acidimicrobiales; family Acidimicrobiaceae; genus Acidithrix; species Acidithrix ferrooxidans. Next base: position 3,176 of record NZ_JXYS01000059.1, on the reverse strand, counting down.
GGGACAAGCTACCACTAATGTACTCTGTCATAGTGACGTCGATTCTGAATTCATCTTGAGGATCTTTGTTGTCGGTCGTTCTTAGAAAGACGGAACTATCGGCGGGTCGTCTTGATGAAAGTTGTAGATCGTATCTCATTTCGGATGAGGCGTCCTGGGGAGGGTCCTTCACGGGGCAAGTGTTCGAAGAATGGGTAACATGATGTGCCAGGGCTTCTCTGTCGATTATTACTGGTCCAACTGTCGCTTTGATGCGCTGTCGCTTTAGTCCAACCGCCCGACTGATCCGAAGGCTCGTTTTTTTTGGAGCCGTATGGCGAGCTAGAAAGCTGCCGTAGTTTTCTCTTGGTGTTGCGCTTACGATGCGAAACTCTTCTTGGATACCATCTGGAGTCTCTACGGCGTTGTCATCTACCTCTATAGGTTTGACCCAAAATCTCAGGTTGCAGTTCAAGGAGGAGTTTAAGTATTTAATTATTTCGGCTAAAGCGGTCCCGGGTTCGACTGAGGGGTATGAATCACTCAAGAGACGACCTAAGACATTCGAATTCAACACGACGAGCCCAAAGTGTTTTAGATCCCACTGGTCTATTATCTTTAGTTTGCGTTGATTATTTGAGCCACGGTCGATTGTTCGTTGAGTCCATTGCAGTTCGGTTTGGCTTTTGAACAACTCCAAAGACCTCCCCGCTCTAAAGTCGATTTCTGATATTTTCACCGATAGTTCTTGCCCTTGCGCGCTTGAGGCGAGCCTAAGTCGAAGATCTTCTCCTTTGGTAAGTTCACTTACCATAATTAGGCCGAAATTGCTTGCTGAGGCACCTTTGGAAGTTGCATCACGTTCGAACAGGGTAACGCCATAACCAACTTTTAGAGACTTCATCACTAGTGTGCAACCGATGATTCGAGCACCGATAATTGCTACCTTTTGCCTTTGGGTCGTTTTTTTCAAAGTCGTACGTTACCTTTAGTGTTCTGGGAACAGTTCCTCACCTTGTTGGCACATGAAGATTAGAGTGCCAAATTTCCTATATGGCCAACGCCATCTTTCTCAAGATTGAATACTTGGTAAATTTGGAAGTTCCACATGCTCCATTTTCGTTTCCGCCGTGTCAACAATCGCTCAGCAAAGCACCAGCCTCTTTTTTTTATATTTGTCGTCCAAGGCAATTTTTCACCTTCGATAATCTGCGTCACGATCCTTTGTTGCCTGGGCGTTTGGGTAGGCGATTGGGTGTGGGCAATACCTCCAATGAGGTATTGAATCGATGGATCCTTTTGATGTGACGGTGAGATTGTTAACCATCTTTGATCGATGACTATTAATGTGAACCAATGAAGTAGACCAGTGACCAGATGGCACAAATGAACGATGAGGCCCATGTAAAGATTGCAATGTTGCCGTTAATGGCCATCGAGAAGTGCAAGCTTGCCTCGATCTTAGGATGGGGCCGAAAGTGCAATTCGCGAAGCGGTACCTTGGAAGACTGCCTTTAAATAGACAAATAGGCTATTTTGAATTTTGGCTTCAATTGAGTGAAATTTGCCTTTTGAACCAACGGGAGCGCAATCGGTTTCCGTAAGGGAGGGGTCAAGCGACCTAATTCTTTCTCGGTCTACCTGATTTACCTCTTGGGAGTTTCTGGTTTTCTATGTACTGTTTCACTTCCTCTAATGGGGCTCCACCACAAGACACTATCGACTAGGAGGGCGACCAAAAGTGCTGCCCCCACAAAGCCTCTCGGACTTCCGGCCAGTTCTTTGCCCTTACTCTCATGGCGATAAGTGTCTTCATAGACATCACCAGTCTCGACAGGGCAACTTTAGCTGCGTTGGTGATCAGTAGGTGGGCATGATCGCCGTCTGTTTCGAAAGCATCGAGGGTGGAATCGAAACGAGTACACACCTCAATGAGGGCAGATCTGATCTCGTCACTAACTCTCTCGGTCATGACATTACGTCGATATCTAGGTATCAAGACGATGTGTGCATGTAATTGATATACCACATGCCTTCCATTGCGCCAATCATCGTCATGTAGTGAAATATAGTCCTTAGTAGATAATGCTATATTAGTTATCAAATGGCTAGTAGAAGCACAGAGTATACAACAGCTATCGTGCCCGTTACTCTGACAGGGGCCTCTTATCGTCTAGCCCATGACTCGTGCCATAGGGCAGCACTGTTATGGAACCAAGCGGTCAATTGGGTCCATGGCGAATGGAAAGCCAAGCGCTCTCCTAATAAGTACGACATCCAAGGGTTTCTCAACTCGATACCTCGCCAAGACCGTCCATTACACGCCCATACCACTTTAGACAATCGCTCACGATCTCTCAGAGGCCATAACCATAGCTAGAACAAACAACAAGAAAGGTATGAAGGTTCGATCTCCTTGGCGTAAGAAGAACTACCGCCCTCTCTCGTTCTCAAAGGGGTACGGTTGGCATATCTCCAAAGGTCAACTCCACCTGTCACTAGGTAGGGGCCGTCCGCGTATAGATCTTTCTATTCCCACCGTTTTAGATTCTGCAACTGGCGAAGAGGTTGACCCTGGGCTATGGGGTGAGATTCAACTGTGCTGGGATCGAGATAAAAGACGATTCAGCCTGCATATCCCTTATGAGACCCTCCGAGAAGTTTCGGCGGGTGATGCTTTGAGTGCCATCGACGAAGGAATCATCAACTCTATGGCACTAGCTACTTGGGTAGATGCCAAGATCATAGATGTGACAATCATCAATGGACGCGAAGCTCCAGCTATCAAACGACAAAGAAACAAGGCTGTCGGTCAACTTCAGCACAAGATCAGCAAGTGCAAGAATGGATCTAAGAAGCATAAAAGGCTGGTAACTGCGAAGAAGAAGATCAACTCTAAGACAAAATCATCACTTTGTGACTTTGATCATCAGGTTTCCAACAAGGCGGCCAATCACGTCATTAGCCACAACACCGCCAGAGTTATAGTTGGTGACGTGAGGGGTATTGAGAAGGAGACCAAGTCCAAGCGGCGCATGGGCCGCCACGGTCGTCAACAACTCTCCCAGTGGTCAAGGGGTCGACAGGAACGCTACCTCAAAGACAAGACCGGATTAGACCTAGATTTCCTGAACGAATCAGGTTCAACCAAGACCTGTCCAGCGTGCTTGACACGCAATCGACCATCAGGTCGATAC
>NZ_JXYS01000058.1 GCF_000949295.1 Acidithrix ferrooxidans | reverse complement strand
GAACTTACTCGAAGTACATACTTCGATGATCTCATGTCTCTCTTCCTCCGATAGTGCGTTAGAGCGACGTTTGTGTACAGCTCCTCGCCGGCGATCTGTAGCACCAGATTCCCATCGCCTAAATGTACGAGTGGATATCTTCAAAACTTCACAGGCTTTGTAACATCTAGCACCTGCATCTACTGCTTCATTGATTAGAGCTACAGCTTGAGCTCGATCTGAGGGAGAGACTAAACGTCCCCTTCTTCCCCCCAGATCTCTCGTACTTTTTTTTGAAGAACCAATAGAGCAGCAGCTTCTGCTAGCGCCTTTTCTTTCCGTCGAAGTTCAGCTTCAATTCGTACTCTAGCTTTACGTTCTTTATCAAGTTCCGCCTGGTGAGCCCTATTAGCAGCACTCTTGTTGTCAAGAGCTGACTCTAGGGTGTTGCGCCACTCCTCCAGGTCTACTGCTAGAACTCCATTTGATCTCAACCAAGAACCGAGTTCGTGCTCATTCATCGCAGCTGTGTCAACAACAGCTTTGATCTTGTTGATCTTATCGCTGGCTGAATTTGCACTAGCCTTGCGCTCTGAGTTCCACTGGTAGACAACGTTTGCATTGATTTCGTTATCCCTTGCAATCTTGGCGATAGCACCAGGTGTAGCATCTCCTGAATTGTCGAGCTCATATAGAGCTGCAACTACTTTTTGCTTTAGTTCTTTGGGGTACCTTTTCATGACCATTCCATCTTCGCCCTCTTATAAACAAAAATCAAGCTAGGTGACAACAATCTTGGCAGAGAGGGCTATCGACTTTAGTTCTAGGTCACCTTCAAACAAAGACTCAGAGCCTGCTAGTCTCATCGTCAATATCTGAGCTAGCTTCTTGTAGTCCTTAGGATCAATCTCAAGTCGTCCTAGATCCATAACTATCTCTTGGCGTACTTTGTCTCCTTCGCGATAAGACCTAACTAACTGATGCTTTATATATTTAGTTCCAGTTGCCTTATTCTTAGTGGTCTTCTCGCGAATGAACATATAACAAGTATACCAGATGAATTACCTTGTAGGCCAATATTCGCAGCTAACTCTAAGCTTAGGGCACTACATTCGCCACTTGAGAAAACCGAACTTCATCTACCAGCATCTCCAATCTCCAAATAGGGGTTACCCCCAAATAGGGGCTAAAAGGGGGCTTAAAAGGGCTCTTGGGGGGAATTCAGCCGAAACTGGGGTTAGCAGACTCCTAGAACGTCAGCTACAGCTGGAACACCTCGAACCGAGTCTTCCCGAATGGAATCGACCGGGCCGAAATCATTACCGAGGGATTGAGAGGCTAATTCAACTTGCATTTTGCAAGAAGGGCAATTATTTGTCCTTCTCAACTCAGATGAGTCGTAAAACTTCTTGAGCAAAATGAGGAACTCCCGCTTTAGCAAGTCTCGCCAGAAGGTCTACAGGGTCTAATTTGGGGTGGCGTGCATGTGAAGCCTGTTCCCGAATTACTTCAACAATGTTTTTTGGAGCAAGGTCAAGCTGATTCAACAAAAAGTAATCCGGGTGGATCACCTCGAGGTTGAATGCTTCAAGTACATCGTAAGGATAGTCCTTAAGATTGAAGGTTACAATAACGTCTGCACGTCCGCAGATCGCCGTCGATACCACGTGTCTGTCGTCATCGTCCGGAAGTTTTATTATAAGTTCTAGATCTTGCCTGCCTTCCACACATGCATCGTCAAATGTCCTATTCATATCTTGAAATCTCCCAAAAATCTTTTCGCCGTTCATTTCTGGGTAAATCATTAAAATTGCATCCATGGCTTCGGCGATGATCCTGGATGACCAAAGCGGCCGATAAAGTCCGCTTTCGGCTACGCGTAGCAATGTGTCAGCTAGTGCGATAGGTACGATCACGCAAGCGTCTAAAACTGCAGAATAACGAGTCATTGCCTTATGCTTTATGATCAGATTGAGACCGTCTTTGACGGACTTCCCTGAGCGCATCTTTGTAGTCGTCAGGAGAACCATCATAAAGTCCGAGTTCAGATGCCTCTTCAGTTAACTGGTTCAAGACTTGCTTGCGCTCAATTCGGCGTCTTTGCTGGAAGTCAACTAGGTCCTGGAGGCGAACGCGACGATGGCGATTCGGCTTTTCGAATGCAATCGTACCTTCTTCGAGAAGCTTGACCAACGTAGGTCTACTTACTCCCAAAAAGTCGGCGGCTTCTTGGGTAGTCAGAAAGAGTCCCTGCGATGATACGAGTATTGCCCTGCCACGGCGCATTGCTTCTATTACCTGCCGCAGAACCTCATATACCTCTGCAGATAGAGGTGTCTTTTCTCCGTCGGGTCCTACTAAGAATCCAGGTTCCGTATGAACCTGCATGAACCGAGACAATTCGAGGAGCTCGTCGAGAGTATCAGGAGGGAAGACGGGAATTTTTTCACGATCGCTATTGAAATTAGCTTCAGAGGTTTCTTCGTCTGCTTGGCCTATCGTTGTCATATAACCAAATTAGCATAATTCGAAAAAATCGAAAATGATTTATTTTTATCATTGAAACCTGCTACGTGAAATGTTTCCGCTCCGAAATGCATATACATTCATATGCACCTCTTTTGTTTTCGCTCTCCAGACGCCTTTGCGTGTTCTGCCACATCCACGGGGGCAGAACTAGGGCAAGACTCTGATTCTCCAATATCAATAACGATGGCCAGAAGGCAGCAGTTGCCACTTGACAAATTGGCATTTCTAGGAGAGCAGTAGTTCGGGAAGAAAAAAAACTAACTTCAGAGCGGCACTCCATGAAAACCACATCAGGGTAACAGATTTATCGCCACCAAACCAGTCGCTCCTTCGGGGCATTTCAGTGCTATCCGTCGCGACGACTCTTGCAACGATCATGCGGGTACAAAATGTTATCTAGCAAGTCTTCAAGCACGAATATTGACACCCATATGCCTTTGGCGATTTCCGTAAATTCAAAGAATGGATCAGCTCAATAGATCCAAGTTTTACCATAAATGAAAAAGAAGGTAAATACAAGAGAGATGTCCGCGGTCAAAAACTTTCCAGTTTCACAAGTGGCATCCATGGCTGCTCAGACAATATGCCAAAGAAGTCGTAACCCCAGTCAAAGAATCCCGCAGACAAGTAAATTGATTGTCGCAACTCACTAAAGGTCAAGCCCACTGCACTAATGCTCTAAAAAACGAATTCGCCTCAGGGAGTACCCTATGACTACGCTCGTAAAGCACAATGCGGCATTTGAAGACCTCTGGTGTTAGAGTTGGCGATTCGCAGCTCTCCGAATTACGTAGCACCCACCGTCGTCATTATCGAACCACGCTTACTTCAAGAGATTGACGGTGCACTTTTGATCGCCTCCGTTGGCCAGGTCGCAAGAACTAGTAAGCCATTGACACCTCGAAAGGGTCCTTTTTGTATTTCGGAGCGAATGGTCTCATATTTGGCGTTTTCCAAGTCTGATTCTGATGAAATTCCAATATCGGATCGAAGGGTCTATCGCCTCTGAAACGGTGATTTGATAAATAGCTGACATCGTTCTGGCCGACTATATAATTTCATATCGATAAATTGGTACCGCTGTTCAGAAGTATAATAATTTTTGCACATCGGTTTCGAGGATTTCGGAGAAGTATGCATTGCACGTTTTTGCTCTGACTACCAACCCACAGACCTTGTTCTATTGAACAGATATTACCTTGTCACTTTTATGATTTTGAATATTTAAGGTAAGTTGAATTTGTCGTTGTTTTTCGAAAATTGAGCAAACCTAAGCCATAATCAATCAAAAGCCCCCCAAATCGCATATTCTTGTCCGAATCAGCTCTAAATGCGAGTGGAGATTTTTGTGAGCGAATTGAACCCGACAATCGTAACATCGGCTGAATCTGCGAATAAGCGCGTCGAACTCGTCACGAAGGCGGCAAGCGCTTGGATCAATGAGCTTGTCGACCTTGGTGGAAGAAACAACCTGCTCTATTACCGCGATCTAAAGCAGGGTACTTTGGCGCTCGAACCGGTATCGACTCAAAATGAAGCCGTTTTGAAGGCCCTGCTCGCTGGAGGTAAGGTGCTACTTTCAAATTTGTTTGGTGAATCAGCACGAGAAACAGCCGCTCGCCGTGTGCGCACCATCAACGCTAAGGCGGTAGAGAACTTTCAGGAGAGGGGGCTTCAAACCTTACACGTAGCGTGGGGCATGGCCACTTGGAACAACACCAATAGCGAAGCGACTCCTGCGGCTCCGGTTTTATTGCGGCCGATCAATCTAAAACCGAAAAATAGCGCAGGAGAAGATTTTGAGGTAGAACTAACAGAAGAGTGGGAGACAAACCCTTCGCTCTTACACATGCTTAAGACCGAATAGAAGATCGATTTTGAAGCTATCGATCTGCCAAATATTACCGATAGTAGAAATGGTTCTATAGACTCCAATAATTTATTTGATAATCTTTCAAAAGCATGTGTCGCAGTTAATGGATTTGAGGTAAAACCTCGAATCGTGATTGGAAATTTCTCCTATGCTAAGCTCCCCATGGTCCTTGACCTTGAGAAATCACTTGATACGATGGTCGCATCAGACCTTATTTCCTCTCTCGCTGGCGATCAAGCTTCGCTCGAGTCTCTCCGTAGTCGACATCCAGAGATAACGCTCTCTGATCCCGATCGACAACCACCCCAAGATGAATTCCTTGTCCTTGACGCCGATGCTAGCCAATCCTACGTAATAAATGCTGTCGTCGGAGGTGCGGACTTGGTTATTGATGGACCTCCGGGCACTGGAAAGTCACAGACAATAGCCAACCTTATTGCCACTTTGGCCGCTCGCGGGAAAAAGGTCCTTTTGTCGCCGAAAAACGTGCTGCGATCGACGCGGTAGTAGACCGTCTACGGAGCGTTGGACTTGAGGACCTTGTGCTCGATCTCCATGACGGGGCGGGGTCGCGACGCAAACTTGCCGAAAATCTCGCTAAGTCCTTAGCCTCTGCCTCTTCTATTGCTCGTCCGGATATGACTGCCGTGCATGAGAACCTAACTCAACGAAAGCGAACCTTAATAGAGGTAACCGACGCATTACATAAGAGTCGCGAACCATGGGGCTTGAGCATTTACGATGCCCAATCGCGGATCATGGCTATTTCAGATTCAGCAACTTCAACGTTTCGGATTCGAGGTGAAGCATTGGTACGACTGGACAAAGATAAATTTAGAGATACTTATGTGAATCTAGAAAAGTTTTTCGGCTTGGGTGGATTTACCCTTTCCTCACAGAGCAGCCCTTGGGGAGGAGCCTTCATTGACTCCACAATTTCAACTTCCGACGCCGCCTCTCAAGTCCTCGAATTGCTGACAACCCTCAACACGAAGACATTGACAATTGCATTCGAAACCTTCTCAAAGACGGTCGCCGACTGTGGGCTTCTTATTCCTACGGCGATGAGGACGTGGGGTGACATCCTTCAAATCATTAGAGATACGAAAACGACATTGGAAGTCTTCAACAAGGATATCTTCGAACTTCCGCTGGCTGAATTTGCACGCGACCTTACCCCAGGCAAATCAGGTGGCATCGGTGGTTGGATTACGAAAATTACAAATAGAACCTATCGTCATGCCCGAAAGCAAGCTTCACGGATTTGGATCGGTCCTAAGCCCTCTCCCAAAGAGCTTTCGATTGCCATAAAGAAGGCACAGCACGTTTTGGAAGCGTGGCCTCAGATCAAAAAAGATGTCACCGTTCCCGAGACCGCATTTAAATTGTTGGACAATGAAGACGGCTATCAAAAGGTCGTACTACAACTAGAAGAGCTTGCTAAATTGACAGCACACACCAATCTTCTGGATATGTCTTTTCCTACGCTTTGCGACCTGCTAATTAGCCTCTCTGAAGACACTACAACACTGTTTAAGATTCCTGAATTAATTCGATTAAACGCTAAACTCCAAGAATCGTCACTAGGTGGTCTCCTGGCAGAGATGCGTTCGAAAAAACTAACTGTAGACGGTACCTTGGAGACTTTGGAGTACGTCTGGTTGATATCAATAATTGAATCCGTCTCACTATCTAATTCACTTATTGGAGCATTCGATGGAACAGCGCATTCTCGCACCGTAACTGAATTTCAACGAGCAGATCGCGAACATATAAAAAGTGCGTCAATTAGGGTTCGCCGAGCGGTTAGCGAGCGCATAACCCAAGTTCGCGACAGCTGTCCGAGGGAATCTGAAGTCATTGAACGCCAAGCTCGCTTAAAGCGAAACCACCTTCCGGTACGGACATTGTTCGAGGCCGCACCTAACGTCTTAGGGGCGCTAAAGCCATGCTGGATTATGAGCCCACTCGTTGTAGCTCAACTTTTGCCAACCCAACGACTATTTGACGTTGTCATCTTCGACGAGGCATCTCAGGTAAGCCCCGCGGATGCCGTTGGCGCCCTAATGCGAGCAGAACAAGCTGTGGTCGCTGGTGACCCACGTCAATTACCGCCTACAAGCTTCTTTGCGACATCGTCAGGAGGGGGAGAAGACGACGAGAGTGCCGAAAGCGAAATATACGAAACCGATGTCACAAAGGATATGGAATCAATCCTGGATGCGATGAGCGCAATTTTGCCTCCTCCTATCGGTACTCGCACCCTTGGCTGGCACTATCGGTCAAAGGACGAGCGCCTTATTGCCTTCTCAAATGCACAGAGCGAACTTTACAGTTTTTCTATGACGACCTTCCCAGGCGTGAGCAGTGAAAGTTGTATAAGCCACGTACTTGTCCCATTCCATTCCAATAGGTTAGATCCGCTGGAATCTGGCGCCGATGAAGTAAGGCGAGTGGTAGCACTCGTCGCCGAACACGCCGCGCGTCACCCAGGTGAGTCCCTTGGCGTAATAACAATGGGCATAAAGCACGCTAATCGCATCGAAGAAGCACTTCGGCGCGCCGGAAGAGAGAACCCCGTACTAGAGGCATTCATTAGCGGAAGCGCCTCTCCCAAAGCAAGAAATGAGATGTTTTTTGTCAAGAACCTCGAGAGAGTTCAAGGCGACGAACGGGACTCAATCATCTTGACGATCGGATATGGCAAAACAGCGGATGGGCGAATGCAGTACCGCTTCGGTCCGATCAACATGCAGGGCGGTCACAGACGCTTAAATGTAGCTATAACAAGAGCGCGGAAGAAGATTACTCTGGTTTGTAGGGCGACGCTTTCGTTGATTACGCGGGGGTATTAAGGCGTCACTGAAGCTGATGATGACGTAGAGGTGGCTGTGTAGTTGCGTTGTCGCTATCTGTTAGGGCAAACTAGGGAGTCCGAATAAAATGGGACCCCCTCGCTGTTTTTTGTCCGAACTACAAGAGGGTCCCCCAGAGATGCCAGAGGCACCATGGCTGTTATTGTATCTAGTGATCCCGACGTTGTGGAATCTGAATTGTTGGGTGGAAAACTTTTTTGTCCATCCTGTAACGGAGTGCTTCGGAAATGGGCACATGCGAGGTCGAGAACCATTCGTATGCGTGACTGCACTAAGACGCTTTGTCCACGAAGATCGCGCTGTAGTGATTGTTTTAAGACCTCGGTTCTCCTGCCCGATTACCTTTTAGTTCGCCGGGTGGACGAAGCAGCGGTAATCGGGTCAGCTTTAGTTCAAAAGGCTGAGGGACTTGGACATAGAAAGATCGCTGCAAATATCTGTCGTCCCGAGACAACCGTCCGAGGCTGGCTCAGACGTTTTAGAGAAAAGTTGGAGATACCCCTAGAACACTTCACCAATTGGGCTCTGGTTTTAGATGTCACATTGTCTGAGATTGCCCCAGCGGGATCTCTATTCGCAGATGCAATAAGTGCAATTGGGATTGCTGTTCGTTCTCTAAGCATCCGCTTTGGTCCTAGTCCCCCATGGTCCCAGATGTCAGTTATGTGCGGAGGAAGACTTCTTTCCAACACCAACTCACCCTTTCCAGCACCTTCATAATCAGTAATGATTCTTTTTGTCATTTATTGGCACGACAAAAAGGAGAAAAAGTGACAACGGATCCACTGGAAGAGCCAAAACATCACCGAGCGGAAGATATAGCACTATTTCGCTACGGGATAGTTCGTGAAGCAGCAGATGAAACCCTCTCTAAAACAAAGCGGGGGCAACTTGTACGCGAGTTGGCTTATACCACCCATATTGGTATTGACGGAGTTCCGGTAGTGGTATCGCGCCAAAGCATCGACCGCTGGATCCGTACCTACAGAAAAGGCGGCTTTCAAGCTCTTCACCCTTCAGCACGCCATGTTGAGCCCCGTACCCCGGAGCATCTGCTTTCTTTAGCATGTGAGCTTAGAAAAGAAGATCCTTTTAGAACAGCAGCCCATATTGCCCAGATCATCAGAACTCAAAATGGATGGTCACCTAATGAAAGAACTCCACAGCGTCATTTCAAAGCTTTAGGACTCACAAGATCCCAGCTGAGCGGTCAAAACATTGCATTTGGGAGATTTGAGGCAGACTATCCAAATGAGCTCTGGGTGGGAGATGCTTTACACGGCCCGGTAATTGCCGGAAAGAAGGCAATCTTGTTTTGTTTTTGTGACGATCACTCCCGATTGGTTACAGCTCACCGCTGGACATATTCTGAAGATACTCTTTCAGCTCAGGCAGCGCTACGACGTGGAATACTCTCAAGAGGTATACCGGGTACCGTGTATCTCGACAACGGGAGTCCATTTGTCTCGCGTCAACTGCTAAGAGCCCTGGCAGTTCTCGGGATTCGGCTAGTGCACTCGAAACCTGGGCGTCCAATGGGTCGTGGAAAAATTGAGCGTTTTTTCATCAACGGTAAGAGACCAGTTCCTAGTAGAAGTAGCCCACAGCGATATCTCTTCGCTGGAAGTTCTCGAAGAACGCTTCCAGGGGTGGGTGGAACAGGTCTATCACCGACGGATTCATTCTGAAACCGGCCAGACACCAC
>NZ_JXYS01000057.1 GCF_000949295.1 Acidithrix ferrooxidans | reverse complement strand
ATCAGATCCAGGATGAATAAGACGAGCTATTATCGTTGCCTTGGCAATACCAAGGGATTCACCCGATAGACCTGCACTCTCTAGGATCTTATCGAAGCTAAGAGCTTCATAGAACGAGTTTCCTATGAGTTCTGGACCGATACTTCTACTATTGATAGTCTTAGCACTAGAGAGATCCACCATCTCAAGGTCAGCCTCAGTAGTTCTTGTTTCTTTAGCGGCTGCAACTTCGGAACGAATTGCATACTTAGTGATTGCCAGATCGACGTATCTGGCAATAATAGGATCTGATTCAAAGAGTGAGGTTACTCCAGAGAGTCCTAGGTAATAGCATTGGCAATTGCATTGGCCAGAGCTGGCCACAATGACTTATCCAGGTCCAGTTCGGTCAAGGTCATTACTATACGTTGACGGGGACCTTTTTCACAGCGGTAGGACTCAACGAGTTGGTACTTACTGTAGCTAACGCCGGTCTTTTTATTAACTGTTGGAGTTTCACGGATAAACACAACAAGACAATAGCACCATGTCAGAGCTAATGCAAGTCATAATCAAAACTACTCAAAAATTAGGACACTACATTCGCGACCCAAAAAGACCTAATACCCATCTACCAGGAAATCTATAAATCGCCCAAGCCGAAAATCCTCAAAAATCAACTCAAAAGGGGCCAATTGGGGCGATTTTTCGGGAAATCTGCGAAAGATGGGTTAGTGAAGCATTCAATCGCGCTGGTGATCTCCGAATCGTTGATGGAGCACTTGACGTCCGGATCGACCCGTTATCTGCCCCTCGTTGCACCCGTGTACTTGTTTCATTGTGCGAACAACGTACATCCACAAAAACCTGCCACCCAGAGACCAATTTACCCAAGCGATTCTCTGTCAAAGATCGACCCGGCATCTCTTGAACTTTATCTCCCATTTCAGGAGTCCTGGACTCAGTGATTACTCCATGATTGGGGCATTTCGGTCTCCGTAGGGCACAAGAGATCCAAGTACGACGTATTCCCATGTCAAGATGTCTCCAGCGTGAGTTGATAAGTTCTGATGTCGTAGCGGTATTTTGTTTTGAATTTACGGCTTATTCAACAACACGGTGGACATGCGAGCTTGGATCGTGCAAGTTTGACATCTACAACAATTTCGTCTTTTGAGATAAAAATATCGTTGACAATGACACCTTTAACGTCAAGCAACTGCTTGACTAGAGAGTTAGCGTGCACGGTTAGATCTCCTAAATCTGTGTGCTAGTAACTTCAAATTTAGAGGTCACAAACCGTGCACGTTTCATTCAATGCTTTTAAAGACCCAAAAGTTCTTATCGTACAGGCGTTACTTATCGGTTATGGGGTCTTGGTGACCCACATGAGGGTTAGGAGAGCCATTTTTTGTTTTGGTGTGGCATAGCTATTTATGGGGGTGAATCGAGATTGTAATTTTATGCGCTATTAAAATTCCAGGAGACGAACTGCGAAGGCTTTTTATGTAATCAATCCAAATATGCTCAAGCGGATAACGATCTGGGTTGTTAGCGGCTCATATTCGGCGTATCTAATCGCTATAGTTCGAAGTTTGAATCATATCAATAAATGGGACTTTGACTGGGCGTACTTGGCCCGACTGATATGTTGAAATGGTCGTGAACTGACCTTGGGGAGCTGGACAGATTCTTTGAGATCAAAGTGAATAAGGTTAGTCGCTAGAGCGCGTTATGAGCGATTGAAGATTAAGCGTTTGTTGAATTTGATCGAGCGAGATCGGTATTATATTTTTGAGGCGTCTCGGTTTTATTTTCGAATTCCGAGAACGCATAGTTGTTTTTACAAGGGTGGAATTATCCATGGAGAACGAAAGAGCCGCTTCAAAGGCGGAGGTTGATTTTGGATACTTTCAAGGAGTTGATATTAGGGTCGGCCGTGTGATCTCAGCGCCCTTTGCTGTTGGTACTAGGTCTCCTTCCAGGGAGATGACACTGGATTTTGGCGTACTTGGCCTTCGGCGTTCGATCGGTCAGTTTGCGCTTATCCCCGAGGATGACCTGGTGGGCCACAATATTTTGGCAGTTGTAAATCTTGGACCACGAAAGATCGGAAAGTACACATCAGAGGTTTTAGTGCTAGGTGTCCCTCATCCTGAAAGTCCGACGAATCAAGCTCAAGCACTCCCTCTGACCGTCTCTGATCTGGCCGTCTTGGGTAGTGAAGTCTTTTAGGGGCGCTTTGTCACCTCCATGGGGCTCGCTACTGCTACTCTCCAGCTGAGCACTCTTAAACGAAGTTTACTATAACGCCTATATGACGAGGTTAGTGCCTATTGGGGTGCCAGCACAGGAGCTTGGGGTACACCCCATGACGCTACGGAGATGACAAGCAGAAGGACGTATCGATCCTCCTATACGCACACAAGGAGGCAGAAGGCGTTATGACCTATCTAAGCTTCGTGCTATTACTCCTCATAAAGCTCCATCCACCAGAGCTACCATCGCCTATGCCCGCGTGTCAACCAACGCTCAAAAAGACGACTTGGTTCGCCAGGTGGCTCTCCTAGAGAGCTATTGCGCCGCAAACGGGTGGAGCTATGAGATCATCTCCGATGTAGGGTCAGGACTCAACTACCATAAGCGTGGACTAAAAGTGCTTATCTCTTGGATTTGCTCCGGCGAGGTTGGGCGGCTGGTGCTCAGTCATAAGGACAGACTGCTTCGTTTTGGGTCAGAGCTTGTTTTGTCTCTTTGTGAGCATTTTGGAGTCGAAGTAATCATTATCAACGCTAGCGAGGATTCAACCTTTGAAGAAGATCTGACAAACGATGTCATCGAAATCGTAACCGTCTTCTCGGGCTGGCTATATGGATCGCATAACCATAAAAACAAAAAGGTTATGGAACGGCTTCAAGAGGTGGCCAAAGAGGTAACTCTATGATCCGATCTCCGAGCCTCACTCTATGGTTAGCATTATGAAGCGCACGGTACGTCTAGCCACGTTGCCACTGAACAAGAACAAGTATGACGAGACGCGCTCTGTGATTGGGCACTATAGCGACGCAAAGCGCGTCTTTGTAGCTCATCTGCGCCAGACTAGCCTATGGAGGCTGCTTGATAGAAGCAAAAGCTTTCGTGACTATGCAAAGGCACAGGGCTTATACCCAGAGGGCATCAACGTCCATTTGGTAGACCAAGCTGCCTTTGACGCCGTGGATACCTGTATTCGCCACATCGAGTCCTGCTTTGTAAGAGCTAACGTCAAGGCAAGGGTGTGGAGACGCTTCACAGACGAAGATGAGAGGCACTATGCCTATGCTTGTCTAACGAGATACTCGGCTATTGGCCAAATCATGGGTGGCGGCGTGCCAGAGATCTCCACTGTGACTACCTCCCCCGAAACGGGTGCAAAGATAGCCTCGTACTTACATCGCGTCATTCGAGATGCACTCGATGGTAGCTGGCCAACCGTTATCAAGTCTCACTCTATGTCTTTGGACTCTACCTTGTATTCAGTGGTCGACAACGACACAGCTAAAGGCAAGACCAGACGCTATGTCAAAGTTGTCAGCTCAACTCGCAACAAACGCATCTCGCTACCCCTGTCTGGCATTTCTCGTGTGTCGGGGAATGTCAGGGTCGTACTTGATGAAGAGAACAAGCGGGCCTTCATTCACGTTAGCTACGACGTTGCAGCTCTAGCCAAGGCCACCGGCCCCGCCGTATCGCTCGACTGGGGAATCACCGAGGTCTGCACTGATGACTCGGGAGTTCATCATGGCGACGAGTATGGCCGAGCGCTTAGTTCCATGACTAAGCGCAGGCATAAGACCGGCAAGGCAAGGAACAAACTTCACGCTCTATCAAAGAGAGATGCTGGCTCCAGAAGAACCAAGCACATCTCACGAAATAACCTAGGGACCAAGAAACAAAAAGCTCGACTCAGGCGTGCAAAGGCACAACTACAGACAATTTCGGGCGCTGCAATCAAAGAAGTGGTCTACGGAGAGGGCAATCGCACCAGAGCTAATGGACGAGCTCCCCAACATCCATCACAACGGCCAAAAGAAATCATCACCGAAGATCTGTCTCACCTAGGGGGTAAGGCTAAGTCTAAGAAGATATCTCGACTCTGCTCATCGTGGGCAAGGGACGAGAACCAAGAACGCATTATGGTACATGCGCATGTCGGAACCTCCGGCATTAAAACGG
>NZ_JXYS01000056.1 GCF_000949295.1 Acidithrix ferrooxidans | reverse complement strand
GGCTCGGAGATGTGTATAAGAGNNANGTTGACGAAGTAAGTACAGCAAATCGGCGAGTATTTTCTAAAATCAAAACATGGTGCGAATCGCTAGAAATGCCAAGAGTCGGGTATTAGAGGCCCTTGGCGATACCAGAGTTGTTGTTATACAGGGCGCCAGGAAGGTGGGGAGACGATACTCATTAGAGAGATTGTCGATTCTAAGGACGGACGGTTAGTTTCATTTGACGATCCAGTTGCGGCGAACGGCGCCCGTGAGGATCCAGTCGGGTTCCTCAACTCCGACCCAGGTCGTCTTTTGGCTATTGATGAAGTACAACGTGTCCCTGAATTAGTTTTAGCGCTAAAGTTCGTAGTCGATGGCGATAATCGTCTGGGTAGGTTTCTTTTGACTGGATCGGCCAATCTCCTCAAATTACCCACTATTGAAGATAGTCTTGCTGGTTGGGCTGAGATTATCGAGTTGTTCGGCCTAAGTCAGGGTGAGCTCATAGGGCATAGGGAGAAGTTCATCGATCGGGCTTTGTCCGGTGAAAGATTCATAAACCATACAAGTGATCTGAGCCGAAGTGACTATCTCGAACTAGCTGTTGCGGGGGACATCCCGAGGTCTTGAATCGTGCTCCGGGAAGGCGTCGTGACCTTTGGTTTTATAACTATGCTAATGCCATACTTCGCAGGGAGGCTGAGGATATCTCGAACCTTCAACGTATCACGGAGCTGCCAGTGATCCCGAGAATGTTGACTGCAAGAAGTAGCGGAGAGTTGAACGTTGCCGACTTGGCTCGCGACACCAACATTCCTCAACGTACCCTGACTCCTTATCTAGAGTTGCTACAGACCTTATATCTGACGCAGAACATACCGGCGTGGACAACCAACCTTTCAAAGCGCGTTGTATCTCGTCCAAAGGTTTCACTTCTCGATGCAGGCTTGGCTGCGCGACTTATGAATGTTTCATCTAAGGGTGCCTCTTTAGATGCCAATCCGAATCTAGCCGGCGGCTTGCTTGAGACCTTTGTCGCCGGTGAAATCAGACGTCAATCGACTTGGAGCAATGAGACGGCTAGGTTGACACACTTCCGAGACCAATACGTCGGTGAGGTCGATCTTGTACTAGAGACATCTGACGGACGGGTGGTAGGAGTAGAAGTTAAGTCCAATTCAAACCCAACGGTCAAGGATGCAAAGGGCCTTAGCTTCCTGCGTGAAAAACTCGGAAGTAGGTTTGTTGCAGGTTTCATCCTTCACACAGGCTCTAATTCAGCTTTTTTTGGTGATCGCGTTGCCGCGGTGCCAATGGACATACTTTGGAGGGCGTGAAAATTGAAAGTTATTTAGTATCTAGGGGTCGCGGATTAGCTGTTCTATAGTCCTTAAGACACGTCTAGTAAATGCAGCCGTTATCCAAAACCCCTCGGTTTACTGACGATTTGCCCTTTGCGTCCAAATCTACAATCGAAGGCAATTCTTTACATACTTATCAAGTTTCGTAAGTTTCGCCTCCACCGAGACCAGATTGGAGCTAATCCTTAGTAGAACAGATGTTCCATAAAGCTGTCTTGGTGGATCTCTCAGGCTTTATGGTACGCTTCGCTTCAGAGGAAGCATGTGAAGATCATTTGATCAAATTGCTTATGCTATGACGGATTTAGATGTCCAAAGTGTGACTCTGACCAATTTACTTTAGTAAGGCCAAATCATTTCAAGAAATGCAGCATCTCGAGCTCCACTTTTTCAATGTAAATCTTGTCGACGTCAAACTAGCGTTACCTCCGGGACTATCTTTCATCGAAGTCATATCTCTTTATCCAAGTGGTTCTCCGCTATCTATCTATTGTCCAACGACAAGCGTGGTCTTTCGGCTACTACCCCCTAGCCATTAGAGCCCTTGCTAAATTCGTTGAAGTATCTTATTCGACTGGCTGGTTGATGCTAAATAAGCTACCTAAGGCAATGGCTGAGCGTAATAGCTGAGCGTAATGGCTGACCGAGATGGTTTATACAAACTTGGAGAAAACGCCTGAGTAGATGAGTTCTTTTTAGATGGTGAGAGCCATGGCGAAGGCAGAAGAGGAAAGGGAACAAAACAAACCAATGTCCTAATTGGAGTGTCGATTAGCAATGGTGCTCCTACTCATTGCTTCATGGAAGTAATCAAAGATACCACTGCTAAATCACCCAAAGATGTTTTTGTGAGACGTTGAGATTCTAATACCAAGCTGATAAGTAATGGTAACCCAAGTTACGGGGTATGTGCTGAAAGACCTTGGACTAGCGCACTGGTTCACTCTATCCAAAGACGAACAAGCACATGTAACATTCAAATGGCTCAACATCCTGATAGGGAACTGCAAGAAATTTATCGACGGAACATACCACGGAGATGAGGAACATAAGCAACTTATGTCTCGAGGAATTCGCATACCGATTCAACGCAAGGCACTTTGAAATGTCCTCGGTAGAGCGACTTCTCAATACATGTGTGTTTGCGTCTCCACATCCGCTACTCCGCGAATCTGACTCCAAAATGGCTCTTGCTTACGAAACTTGATAAGTATGATTCTTTACTTCTTATTTCATCCAGCTACTGCACTTCGATATCGATTTGATCAGCTGCTCAGATGTGGGTACCCTGATAGTAAACGATTGAAAACACGTTTTCAACTGGGTCATAACGACGCAGCCTAATCAGCGCTTTAGAGAGCAGTGTAGCTGGGTGGCAAAGCCCTTCAGTGGCGAAGTGGTAAGGCATTTGCAGCTTCGACGGTATGAGCGCTGCCAACTTTTGAATTGATATTTGGGCTCTAATCAACCCTTAATTAATTGAAAGGTTTTACCGATGACTTATAACGTAAATATTAACTCGGAGTCTTTTTTGTAATTTGTCTTTTGCTACCAGATACTCTGGAGCGACATCTGCAAATTGTGACAGTAGTTCATCCGATCGAATGATTGGAGCAATTGGCCTTGAAACAGCTATCGCTTCGTCGCGCCGATTGTTGCGCGCTTTGTGGAGTTCAGCTCGCTGTTGGCGATAGAGCTTGGTGGGATGTGGAGGCGCGCAAGGTGTTGTGCGTGAGATGCTTCGAGGGTGGGATTGCGAGCCCTCCCGTCGAGAAGCTTTATGAGAGCAGTGGCATTTCTATCGCACCAGCACTACCTTTTATCGAAACTGGTGTGGCCGGGAAGTCTGCAATGGAAGAGTACCAAAGGCGTCACGAAAGACGCGAAGCTCAAATTGAGGCGAAATTTGGGATGTTTGCTGGAATCGTTAAGTTCTTGAGCGATGACCCCCAGTCCACGATCGCTTGGAAAAAGGGTTCGATAGGTGAGCAAAAATTAGCGTCTGTCTTGGTTGAAAACCTTGGAGATAGGGTCATCCTACTAAATGACCGCAAGGTTCCAAAGAGTCGGGCCAATATCGACCATATCGCGATTGCACCGTCTGGAGTGTGGGTCATCGATGCAAAAAACTATTCGGGTTTGGTCCAACAACGTGACGTAGGAGGATTTTTTAGTACCGATATTCACCTATTCGTTGATGGCCGGGATAAGACCAAGCTTGCAGATGGTCTTGAATGGCAGTTGAAAGCGGTCAGGTCTGCGCTTGACTCTGATGAAATAGCTGTAAATGGGGCTCTTTGCTTTACGGACGCTGAATGGGGATGGTTCGCCAAGCCTTTTTCAGTCGGGGGCGCCTTCGTGTCTGGACCGAATGCGTTGTCTCGGAAGATGGCCGAAATTGAAGCGCTCTCGAAAGATAGGATCTGGCAAATAGCTGAACGGCTAGCGAAAGCATTGCCGCCAAAGTAGATGAGTAGATTTACCTCTAAAGTTTGCTCGACTCATTGAAGACACCGGCACTGACGACAATAACAGTAATGGTGCCACCAGCAAGAATACCGGCAACAATATCAGCGACAGCACCGGCACTGACGACTATAACAGTAATGGTGCCACCGGCAAGAATGCCGGCGACAATAGAAGTGACAGCAGTAACGGCGATACCACCGACATTGGCAACGGCAGCAGCAGCAACGGCAGCAGCAACGGCAAGATCGCCAATTTCACCAGGAGCGACAGCAGCAACGACACCAAAATCATCAAGAGCGACAGTAGCACCGACACTGACGAATATATCCGTAATGGTGCCACCGGCAACAATATCAGCGACAGCACCGACACTGATACTAACGCCACCTCCATCTCCTCCTCTTCCACC
>NZ_JXYS01000055.1 GCF_000949295.1 Acidithrix ferrooxidans | reverse complement strand
TGTTCGCTACCAGAGTCCTAATGCCCAACTGCTCCTCCCCGACATGTCTCCGAGCACACTGTCTCAGATCGGAGATCTCCGCATACACCTGGTTCAGACCAAGAAAGCCTCTGCGATCTGGAACCAAACCATCGCGAGCTACCACTACCTCGGATACGTGCCTCTCGCTGGTGCACAACTGCGATATCTGGTAGAAGCCGACTGTGGCTTTGTGTCTGCACTCTCCTTTGGTGCGTCGGCCTGGAAGTGCGCTCCTCGTGACACCCATATCGGCTGGGACGACAAGACTCGTCGTTCCCGGCTGCACCTCGTGGTGGGCAACGCGCGCTTTCTCATCCTGCCTTATATCCAGGTTCCCAACCTCGCCTCCAAGATCCTCGCCAAAGTTACCCGACGCCTGCGTGATGACTGGCAGGTCGCCTATGGCTATGCCCCGGTGCTCGTCGAGACCTTTGTCGAGACTGGTCGCTTTGCTGGTACCAGCTACCGAGCAGCCAATTGGATCCAAGTCGGCAAGACCCAAGGTCGCGGCAAGCTAGACCGCACCCATGCCAAAGCACTACCGGTGAAGGACGTCTATCTTTACCCGCTGCACCGAGCTTACAAAACCATTCTCAGCACTCAGACCAGCATGTGAGATCGCCCCGTCAACGTTACGAATCAAACCCTCTTCGGACGGGATCTCCGAATGTGTACAAATAAAGCGAGCACTGGGAATCAAACCTTAGGACCAGCTAATTTTTCTAGGTAAAAGTCGGCACTGACCCTAGCGCTACCGTCTGGTCGAATCAACAAATCAAGAATCGCCTGTTGTAGAGTCACACTTAGAATTCAAGAGTCGAACTACCAGAATTGCGATAATCACCATAAATAACTATCACAATGGCTGACGGTACCACTACGCCAACGCATCAAGGAGGCCAACCGCAACCTCTGGGTTAGCAACAGCGCATTTAGGACAAGACGGGCCCTGCCCCGGAACATTCAGCCAATAACCTAAGACAAAGGAGTGTGTAGCCGCCACATCAC
This sequence comes from Acidithrix ferrooxidans, assembly GCF_000949295.1. GTDB lineage: Bacteria > Actinomycetota > Acidimicrobiia > Acidimicrobiales > Acidimicrobiaceae > Acidithrix > Acidithrix ferrooxidans. The sequence continues at coordinate 6,132 of NZ_JXYS01000055.1, read as the reverse complement.
GCACCAACTGGGAACTTGACACAACTTGACCATTTGGCCCCGTCGAAAGACCGGCATAGATCGAAATGGTCGGATTCACACTCCGGGCCAGCTCAGCGGCCTGTTTTACGAATCTAGAATAGACCGCAACGGAGGTCTCCATGGATTGGCTCTGAATCACTATTCCGAAGGCCACCTTAGAGATAGATTGAATCAATCCCGAGGCCAAAAAGGCACTTGCACGATTCTCGCCCGGCGACGAAAGTGCCATGAGATCCAAACCCGGAGCGACAATAACAGAAAGATTCGACGGCTGAGCCAATCGAACAAGACTCCCAGTCGCTAACGAAACATTCTCTTGCTCAGAAATCGGAGTAAAGCTCCAATGCTCAGGATCATAAAGAACAGAACCAAAGCCGGCATTCTTCGAAGAACTCAGCTGCGAAGCGCTAACACCAAGAACAGACCGAAGATCGATAGTAAATGTAGATCCCCAATTAGCAAGTTGGCTGGGCAGAACATTACCATTCAGCAATATATTGGTATTCGAATTATCAAAAGCTCGCCGCGCCAAAGCATTACTACCGTTCTTGTCCAAGAGGCCAATTACATTCGCCGCTATGATCCAATGCAGCCCACCAAGCAAACCACTAACGCCATGAGAAAAAGAAGGCGAAGTCGAAGTAGTACCTCCACCACCTTGACCAGGGAGCGACCCAGAAATTGAAAGCGCGGTAGAAGACGACGTACTACCAGGCCTAGGCGCTGTTGAAACCTTCGCTAAGGTCGTAGCAGTATTACCGCAGGCACCAGCCAACACAGCTAATCCGACTAACCAACTTTGATAGAAGAACCGACGCGATCGCGCTCTCAAACGTCACCCCAAAATATAGATATACAAATCACCATCAAGGATATACCGAGTGGAAGTGAAAACTAAAAGCACCACCACTGCAAAAACGAATTAAACCAAAATGAGCGAAGCTACCAATGTAGCTTCGCTCATTTATCAAATATATATCCGGCGGCGTCCTACTCTCCCAGGGAGTTGCCCCCCAAGTACCATCGGCGCTGGCAGTCTTTACTTCCGTGTTCGGAATGGGAACGGGTGTTTCCCCGCCGCTATGGCCACCGGAATATCTTGGTTGCTCGAATCATCGAGCTACCTATAGCGAGCACGAGCTTTATATTTAGCTCCAAGCCCTCGGCCGATTAGTACCGGTCAGCTGAATGTGTTGCCACACTTACACTTCCGGCCTATCAACGTGGTAGTCTGCCACGGGCCTTACCAGGTTAACCCTGTGGGAGACCTCATCTTGGAAAGAGCTTCGCGCTTATATGCTTTCAGCGCTTATCCCTTCCGTAGGTTGCTAACCAGCCATGCCCCTGGCGGGACAACTGGCACACAAGAGCTACGTCCGTCCCGGTCCTCTCGTACTAGGGACAGCCTTCCTCAGGTCTCCTGCGGCTGCATCGGATAGGGACCGAACTGTCTCACGACGTTCTAAACCCAGCTCGCGTACCGCTTTAATGGGCGAACAGCCCAACCCTTGGGACCTACTACAGCCCCAGGATGCGACGAGCCGACATCGAGGTGCCAAACCTTCCCGTCGATATGGACTCTTGGGGAAGATGAGCCTGTTATCCCCGGGGTACCTTTTATCCGTTGAGCGACGGCGCTTCCACACGCTACCGCCGGATCACTATGCCCTGCTTTCGCATCTGCTCGACTTGTAAGTCTCGCAGTCAAGCTCCCTTTTGCCATTGCACTCAACGACTGATTGCCAACCAGTCTGAGGGAACCTTTGGGCGCCTCCGTTACACTTTAGGAGGCGACCGCCCCAGTCAAACTGCCTACCTGACGCTGTTCCCGATCCGGATAACGGATCTAGGTTAGAACCTCAATACAAACAGGGTGGTATTTCAAGGATGCCTCCACAAAAGCTAGCGCTTTCGCTTCATAGGCTCCCACCTATCCTACACAATCTGTACCAAAGATCAACATCAAGCTACAGTAAAGGTCCACGGGGTCTTTCCGTCCTTATGCAGCTAACGAGCATCTTTACTCGTAGTTCAATTTCGCCGGGTCTGTGGTTGAGACAGTAGGGAAGTCGTTACGCCATTCGTGCAGGTCGGAACTTACCCGACAAGGAATTTCGCTACCTTAGGACCGTTATAGTTACGGCCGCCGTTTACCGGGGCTTAGGTTCAGAGCTTCGCTTTTTAGGGCTAACCCTTCCCCGTAACCTTCCGGCACCGGGCAGGCGTCACAGCGTATACGTCGTCTTTTGACTTTGCACGCTGCTGTGTTTTTAGTAAACAGTCGCTTCCCCCGATTCTCTGCGGCCCACTTGAGCTACGGAGAGTAAATCTCCTCACCTAATGGGCCCTCCTTCTCCCGAAGTTACGGAGGTATTTTGCCGAGTTCCTTAACCACAGTTCTCCCGATCGCCTTAGTATTTTCTACCTACCCACCTGTGTCGGTTTGGGGTACGGGCACCACAGATACTCACTAGAAGCTTTTCTTGGCAGCTTGGAATCAATGACTTCGCCTGAATCGGCTCGGAATCACGCCTTGGAGTTTTATAGGGACCGGATTTGCCTGGGCCCTCTCCTACACGCTTTCCCCGGGATAACCAACACCCGGGATCACCTATCCTCCTGCGTCCCTCCATCGCTGAATAACGCATCTGTCGTGGTACTGGAATATAAACCAGTTGTGCATCGGCTACGCCTCTCGGCCTCGTCTTAGCTCCCGACTCACCCTGGGCGGATTAGCCTTGCCCAGGAACCCTTGGGTTTTCGGCGGAGGAGTTTCTCACTCCTCTCTCGCTACTTATGCCAGCATTCTCACTCGAATCAGCTCCACAGAATGGTTTCCACCTCTGCTTCACAGCTTGATTCGACGCTCCCCTACCACTCCCTATAAATAGGAAGTCCGTAGCTTCGGCTCTTGGCTTGAGCCCCGTTAAATTGTCCGCGCGGGATCACTCGACCAGTGAGCTATTACGCACTCTTTGAAGGGTGGCTGCTTCTAAGCCAACCTCCTGGTTGTTTTCGCGATCCCACATCGTTTACCACTTAGCCAAGAATTAGGGGCCTTAGCTGACGGTCTGGGTTGTTTCCCTTTCGACCAACGAAGCTCATCCCTCGTGGTCTCACTGCCAGACTGTTGAAGCGTTGGCATTCGGAGTTTGGTTGAGGTCAGTAGGCGGTGAAGCCCCATCGCCCATCCAGTGCTCTACCTCCAACGCTGATCATCTGACGCTGCACCTAAATGCATTTCGGGGAGAACCAGCTATCACCGAGTTTGATTGGCCTTTCACCCCTATCCACAGGTCATCCCCCATATTTTCAACTATGGTGGGTTCGGCCCTTCACGGGGTCTTACTCCCGCTTCAGCCTGCCCATGGATAGATCACTCGGCTTCGGGTCTACAGCGTGCGACTAAATTGCCCCATTCAGACTCGCTTTCGCTCCGGCTACCCATCACTGGTTAACCTCGCCACACACCGTAACTCGCTGGCTCATTCTTCAAAAGGCACGCCATCGCTAGTTGCCTAGCTTTGACTGATTGTAAACCAACGGTTTCAGGATCTATTTCACTCCCCTCCCGGGGTGCTTTTCACCTTTCCCTCACGGTACTAGTTCACTATCGGTCGCCTGATATGTACTTAGCCTTACGAGGTGGTCCTCGCAGATTCACGCCGGCTTTCCCGGATCCGGCGCTACTTGGGAGACTAAACAAAAGAGGTCGAATACCTTTAACATACGGGGCTATTACCCTCTGTGGCTAAGATTTCCATAACGATTCTGCTAGGTATCGACTTTGTAACTCTTTCTTAGCTTCTGACATAGCTAAACGTCATAGTTCCCACGACCCCACAACTGGCAACGCTGTCAGGCTATCACACCAGTTGGGTTTAGGCTTGGTCCCTTTTCGCTCGCCGCTACTAAGGGAGTCACATGTTGTTTTTTCTTCCTCGGGGTACTTAGATGTTTCAATTCCCCCGGTTCCCTCTACTGACCCTATATATTCAGGCCAGAGTGCCATGACTACTCATGGCGGGTTTCCCCATTCGGATATCCACGGATCAAAGCTAGATAGGCAGCTACCCGTGGCTTTTCGCAGCCATCCACGTCCTTCATCGGCATCAGGCGCCAAGGCATCCACCGTTGGCTCTTTATAACTTGGAGAATAAAGTTGCTCGTGCTCGCTATAGGTTTCTCAATGAGCGAATTGGTCGCTCCTTGGTAACGAAATAGGATGGTCCACATAATTTGACTCATATGGCATGCATTTTCATATACAGTCAGTTCTTCGACATATCTAAGGAACCCATGACCGTTGTACTTGGCGTAATTGCCGTTTTCGAACGTTTTATCTACTATTGCTAGTTGATATGTCATGGACCTAGCTATGACAGCTCCTTAGAAAGGAGGTGATCCAGCCGCACCTTCCGGTACGGCTACCTTGTTACGACTTCACCCCAATCACCGACCCCACCTTCGACGGCTCCCTCCATTACTGGTTGGGCCACCGGCTTCGGGTGTTGCCGACTTTCGTGGTGTGACGGGCGGTGTGTACAAGGCCCGGGAACGTATTCACCCCGACAATGCTGATTCGGGATTACTAGCGACTCCGGCTTCACGCAGTCGAGTTGCAGACTGCGATCCGAACTGAGACCGGCTTTGTGGGATTAGCTCCCCCTCGCGGGATTGCGACCCTCTGTACCGGCCATTGTAGCATGTGTGCAGCCCTGGACATAAGGGGCATGATGACTTGACGTCATCCCCACCTTCCTCCGAGTTGACCCCGGCAGTCTCTCATGAGTCCCCGACATTACTCGCTGGTAACATAAGACAAGGGTTGCGCTCGTTGCGGGACTTAACTCAACATCTCACGACACGAGCTGACGACAGCCATGCACCACCTGTGAAGGGCCCTAATGGACACCGTATCTCTACGGCTTTTCCCAACATGTCAAGCCCAGGTGAGGTTCTTCGCGTTGCATCGAATTAAGCCACATGCTCCGCCGCTTGTGCGGGCCCCCGTCAATTCCTTTGAGTTTTAGCCTTGCGGCCGTACTCCCCAGGCGGGGCACTTAATGCGTTAGCTACGGCACGGAACCCGTCGAAGTAGGTCCCACACCTAGTGCCCAACGTTTAGGGCGTGGACTACCAGGGTATCTAATCCTGTTTGCTCCCCACGCTTTCGCTCCTCAGCGTCAGTGTCGGCCCAGATTGCTGCCTTCGCCATTGGTGTTCCTCCCGATATCTGCGCATTTCACCGCTACACCGGGAATTCCACAATCCCCTACCGAACTCAAGCCATAGCAGTATCGAATGGCGGCCCCAGGTTAAGCCTGGGGGTTTCACATCCGACTTGCCAAGCCGCCTACGAGCTCTTTACGCCCAATAAATCCGGACAACGCTTGCTCCCTACGTATTACCGCGGCTGCTGGCACGTAGTTGGCCGGAGCTTCTTCTGCAGGTACCGTCATTTTCGTTCCTGCTGAAAGGAGTTTACGACCCTAAGGCCTTCATCCTCCACGCGGCGTTGCTGCGTCAGGCTTTCGCCCATTGCGCAATATTCCCCACTGCTGCCTCCCGTAGGAGTCTGGGCCGTGTCTCAGTCCCAGTGTGGCTGATCGTCCTCTCAGACCAGCTACCCGTCGATGCCTTGGTGAGCCGTTACCTCACCAACAAGCTGATAGGCCGCGAGCCCCTCCCAAAGCGAAAAACTTTCCTCACTCTATCTTGTGATAGTGTGAGCATATTTGGTATTAGCATCGGTTTCCCGGTGTTATTCCAAACTTTGGGGCAGGTTGCTCACGTGTTACGCACCCGTTCGCCACTATCTATAAGGGCAAGCCCTTATAAACCGTTCGACTTGCATGTGTTAAGCACGCCGCCAGCGTTCGTCCTGAGCCAGGATCAAACTCTCCATCGAAATTGATGAAAAAGCTTAATTCAAGCTAATTACTGTTTTTTTGAGTTTCTCAAAATTTTTGAATTGATTAGGTCTGTACTTGTTTAGAAGTTGTTGATCGAATTCATAAGAACAGGTGTCTTCGTTTCTCTAAGAGGTGATATGTGTCTTTGGCTTTGGCTAGTAAGTACCTAAGTTATTTGATACTTATCAGTTAGTTG
>NZ_JXYS01000054.1 GCF_000949295.1 Acidithrix ferrooxidans | reverse complement strand
AACTGCATGGTTGGTAAGGTCTGGCTGCGCCAGCAGCTCTTTGCTGATCTCGTCATCGCCAATCAGATCGAAGCGATGGATTGCAAACTCGCTCCGTAAGTGAGTCAAGAACGTCTTTACTACCATCTGTCTTCCAGTCCATGGTACGACTGCATCGGGTTCATTGGCAAGTACCGCATCAAGAGCACTAGACATGCGGGCAATCGACTTTGGCAGTTCGACACGAAGCAAATGGTCATTCATTTCCCTAAAAGGAGCTTCACGTTCCTCAAAACTTCGCGTTGGAGGAACCGGTCTTCCTTCCCCATAAGCTTCCAAATTCAGTGCCACCTCGAGACCGGCGGCAGCCAAATGGGCAACAATCTCATGTGCAGTCCATCCAGAACAGGCGGTGATGGCATCTGGTGATGTACGTTCAAGAGCAGCAAAAAAGGCATTGGCTTCACGTTGGAAGCTGATGGATGGGCTGCTGTTAACTGATTCATAGCTCATGGAGCCATCCTACAAGTGAATTATTTTGGCTTTACCTGAACTCTTCCTGCAGCGATTCAGACGATCTTTCAATCTCAGAAAATGCAAGGTCGCTGAGGCTCAGAATGCTAGAGAGTGCCTTTGGCGATTATAGAAAACTCAATCTAAGGAAATATTTCTGACTCCACATGATCAAGATTCCATCAGGATCTGCCTTCAGCAAGCTTGTTCTTGAGCGGCAGCGACCGCAGCCGCGCCAATCCGAACAAAAATGATTCCATCCCTAATCCATCCCTACTATTAGGCGACGATCCGATAGAACGTTGATCCTGCATGGAGCGTATATTCCGAAGAAATACCCTAGTGAAAGGCAGAATCAGGGCGACGATGGAGGACAGTGTCGGACCCCTTGGACGGCTCAAATAGAACTCATAACCCGAATGTCATAGGTTCAAATCCTATCCCCGTCACTAGAGAAAATGCAGGTAAGGATCCCTCCTGCTGAGGATCCTCTGCGTTAATTATGTGGGTGTGTGAACTTTATTCCACGTATTTAAGTCGACAACTTCGCTTTAGAACCAGTTCCAACATATCTAGGTAAACCAGCCGCGATACAAATTGATCTGGACGATTTGACAAAACTTTACTGACCTGTCAGTATAGTTCTATGAGTCTTCCCAGTATTACCCACGCACGGCTGCTTGACACTGCCACCGAGCTGTTCTACACGGAAGGTATCGCTGCCACCGGGGTGGACAAGGTTGTGGCCCGCTCGGGAGTGTCCAAGCCGACGCTGTATGCTCACTTCCGGTCCAAGGACGAGCTTGTTACCGCGGTGCTTGAACGGCGTCATGCCGAGCGAGTGGCGATGCTTGACGCTTGGGTGCGGACCCACGCGGACAGTCCACGTGAGCGGCTACTGGCAGTCTTCGACTGGCTGGCGAACTGGCATGCAAGCGAGGGGGAACGTGGATGCGCTTTCGTGAACACCGTCGCTGAGGTTGCTGGTCCGGGCCACCCGGCTCAGGAGGTGGCTCGTCGCCACAAACGCTGGATGCGCGAGTACCTAGCCGGGCTCGCTAGCGAAGCCGGGTTCTCCGATCCCCAGCGTCTGGGTTCCGACCTGATGCTCCTGGTCGACGGTGCGAACGCCCGTGTACTTGTCGATGGCGACCTCGCTGCGGCGACAGACGCCCGGCGTTTGGCTGCCATGCTTATCGACGCGTACCAGGAGAGTAGCCAATGAGTTCATCTGGCTCGCCGATTTGGCGCTCATCTTCGCTAAGGGATGCACGGCTTCCCTCAGGCCTCGCGATCGCTCTCGGTCTGGCACTCGGGCCCACAGTCGCTATCGGCCTGGCCCGCTTTGCCTATGCGCTGCTGCTTCCATCTATGCGTGCCGATCTGCATTGGTCATTCGCCACAGCGGGTGCGATGAATACCGCAAACGCTCTCGGATATCTCGCTGGAGCACTTCTGGCCGCAGGTGTTGCGCGTCGTTACGGGACACGCCGTGTCTTCATTGCTAGTCTCGGGGTTGTCGTGCTATCACTTCTTGCTACAGGTGGTACAGGCAACACAGTCGGATTGGTCGCTTTGCGTGCCGTCGCCGGAGCATCTGGCGCGATCACTTTCATTACTGGCGCGGGGATAGTCGCTGCGGCCGTTTCGACGATGTCCCCTCACCGAGCAGCCACGCTGCTGGGTATCTACTTTGCCGGTGGTGCCGGGGTGGGGATCATAGCGTCAGGTCTTGCGATCCCGTACCTACTCGCCATTACGAGTATCGCAGATGGTTGGCGATGGGGATGGGTCCTGCTTGCGGGGCTCGGTGCTGTGGCTTTTGTTATCGTAGCTCCCGTGGCTATGGCCAGCACGGAGCCACTGGTGCCACCTGTGGCCGACAGACACTGGCCGGGCCCGGCACCTCAGCTCGTTGCTCGTCTCCTATGGCCTTTTCGGGGCAGGCTATATCGCCTACATGACCTTCATCGTTGCTTTTCTAAAAGGTAACGGTACGGGCCCAGGGAAAATCACCGTCTTCTGGATGGTGCTTGGCGTGGCGTCGATTGTCGGTGCCTTTATTTGGGCACGGCCGATCGCCAGGCTGCGTGGAGGGCGTGGACCCGCCATGGTGCTTGCTGTACTCAGCGCTGGGGCGCTGCTGCCGCTGGTGTCGCGATCACCGGAGGCTGCCATTGGATCCGCGCTGCTGTTCGGGGGGTCGTTCCTGTCGATGGTCACTGCGGTCACCGCAGTTGCCCGCCGCTCGCTTGCGCCGCATCACTGGACACCGGCGATCGCCGGACTGACGGTTGCCTGTGCCCTGGGCCAGTGCCTTGGTCCCCTGTTCGCCGGTGTGCTCTCAGATTCATCCGCGGGTTTGAGCGTCGGGCTCACTCTGTCGGTAGGAGTGCTTCTTGCTGGAGCGGTTGTAGCTCTCACCCAGAAACACTACGAGATACCCACCCACTCGGTAGTTACCACCGTAGATCCGTCGACGGCGGAGTAAGGAATGCAGCGCATGTTTCATTAGCTGGACAATCCGGTGACCGGACAACCTGCACTGAGATGCCAGAATCCAACGCAAACGAAATTCGACAAGATCGGAGATAGCCGATGCCAATGTATTTTGATGATTTTGAGGTGGGCCAAACTTTTATCGGTGCAGGACGGACATTCACTGAAGCTGAAATAATCACCTTTGCCCACTCATATGATCCGCAGTCGATGCACATTGATCGCGTACACGCAGAGGATGGATCCTTTAAGGGTCTTATTGCGTCAGGGTTCCATACACTTAGTATCGCCTGGTGGCTATTTCTAAAGCTAGGCTTGGTAGAAGAGTCGATGAAAATTGGGATCGGTGTCGATGAGCTACGGTGGCGACGTCCCGTACGACCTGGAGACACCGTGACACTTAACGTGGAGATTGTTGAAAAAAGCTTGACTTCGGCGAATGACAGTGGTCGGGTACAATTTGCACACACTCTCAAAAATCAGGCCAACGAAGTAGTGATGACTTACAAGAGCCTGAACCTAATCTGGCGAAAAGGATATAACGAGATCGAGAACTGACCTCCTTGGCTATCCCTTTACCACCCATTCCACTAACTCTTTACCGTCGAAATATCCAAGCTAGTCTCAAGGGAGGATGTTACGTGTTCCATCAAGAGTATTCAAGTCAAATGAGGTTACCAGCAGCATGGCTAGCTATCATTCACTCATGCCTCTGGAATGGCTCGTTCGACAAGAAGCCAAACTAGAACAGCCCCAAGAAGAAACGCACTGCCAGCAATCAACATCCCGACATGAAGACCCTGTATGAAGCTGGAGCGATGAGCGACAACAAGGGTTCCGAGCAAAGCTACCCCAATTACTCCTCCAACTTGTCTAGCTGAATTGAGAACCCCAGATGCAATGCCTCCGTTGGCAACTGGAGCAGCTTGCATAATCGCAGCAGTAGCTGCCGGCATGGTAAATGACATACCAAATCCCACTGCTAAGAACGGTATGACAAGAAGACCGTATCCGCTATGTACGCCAGTAGCCATCAAGCCGAATAGTCCCACACCGCCCACCGTGAGACCAACCAGCATGGGAAGTCGCGGGCCAGTGTGGACCATGACTCGTCCTGAGAGGGTCGAGCCGATAACAGCCGTCGCCATCTGCGGCAAAAGGGCAACTCCTGCAGACAGTGGGGTGAGTCCCCGAAGCTGTTGGAGGTAGATGCTCATAACGAATAGCTCGCCATAAAAGGCAAAGTTTATTAATAGCCCCACGACCGTTACGACAGAGAAGTTGGCCGAAGAAAACAGTCCAAGCGGAAGCATAGGAAAACGCGCTTGGTTCTCAATGGCGATAAAGGCACCTCCTGCTACCGCGAATACAGCGAATCCCGCTATGACAACAGGCGAGGCCCAACCCATGGGTCCAGCCTCGATAAGGGCGACCGTTACCCCGGAAAGACACAAGACGCCCGATATTTGCCCAGCCGGGTCGATGCCATGAGGATAGCGTGGTGTAGACGGCAAGAAATGGCTCGCCAGAACGATTCCAGTCACGCCAATCGGCACATTTATAAAAAAGACCGATTGCCAACCGAGACTGCTTACCAAGGCTCCGCCGACAACTGGGCCGGCACCGGCTGCAATACCGGCCACTCCTCCCCAAATACCGAAAGCGCGGGCTCGGGCTGCCCGGTCGGTGTAGCTCGTTTGCAACAATGAAAGCGATGTGGGAACTGCAAGTGCGGCCCCAAAACCTTGAATGCATCGTGCCAAGATAAGCATGTCGGCAGATTGTGCCAAACCACACGCAAGAGAAGAAACTGTAAACAGGCCAATGCCGACCAGAAAGACCCCTTTGGCTCCCCGACGATCACCAAGCGCACCAGCCGAAAGCAACAATGCGGCGAACACCAAGCTGTAAGAATCGACAATCCACTGAAGGCTGGTCGTGGTTGTATGCAGACTTCGCATTAATGCCGGAAGCGCTACATTGACTGCAGTCGCATCCAGGATCACCATAAAGTACCCGAAACAGATTGTTACCAGAGGCCATGTTGAAGATTTTCCGCTCTCATCCATGACGTTCACCCTAACGGTAAAACACTTCAGCGAAAATTGAAGTGTTCTTTGAGTAAACTTCTACAGATGGACGGAGATGCTGACATTGCGACAGTAGCCGCCTTGATGGGAGAGCCATCCAGGGCAGCGGTGCTCGTGGCCTTGGCCGACGGACGTGCTTTGGCAGCAAGCACTTTGGCTGTCGAGGCTGGAGTGGCTCCCTCTACTCTTTCGGGTCATCTGGCCCGTTTGGTAGATGGTGGTTTAATCTCCGTTGAGCCTTCAGGTCGACATCGCTATTTCCGACTGGCAGCTCCCGAAGTGGCACAAGCAGTAGAGGCCCTGGCTAGAGTTGCCCCATCTCGTCCCATACGTTCTTTACGCCAAGCCACACATGCCAGTGCAATTCGCCAGGCGCGAACCTGTTATGACCATCTGGCGGGTCGCCTTGGTGTCGCTATTTGCGACAGTCTTCTCAACAGTGAAATAGTCCGAGTAGAAACCAACCCGGGCATGGCTGCGGACCCAATAGTTGGAGCTGGAAGGTCCAATCAATACGTCATCACCGAGTATGGCAAAGAGCGGCTCAAGGATTTAGGAGTGGAACTCGATCAATCATCACGAAGACCTCTTGTCCTGTACTGCCTTGACTGGAGCGAGCAACGTCCCCATCTTGGAGGCAGGTTGGGTGCGGCCCTTCTCAATCGTTTCATTGTGCTCGGTTGGATGATTCAGGCTGATCGGCGCGTGATACGGATCACCAAAGATGGCCAAACCGGCCTGTGCCAAGAATTCGCAATAGATACCGTCGCACTCCAGTAGTCCAAACCACAGTCAAGCCAGGTATTAGTACCCAGCAAGCAATGTTTGGAGATAACGCAATACATCTGGTCCTCCGGGCGCCTTGAGCCTACTTGGGTCACCGGGTTTACGTCCCCAGAGGAATAGCAACCTCGCTGCTGAATCTCCAATCACTGAAGCTTCTAATAGATCTTCAGTGTGGATCAAACGTGACCCTTCAGCGTCGACTACAACTGTAACGTCAGATGCGCCTGGTGAGGCAATAGTGGCTCGGAACCCTAGGGATTCAGGATTTGATCCACGTAGTAGAAGAGCCTTGCCGAGCACGGTAACTGCATGGTTGGTAAGGTCTGGCTGCGCCAGCAGCTCTTTGCTGATCTCGTCATCGCCAATCAGATCGAAGCGATGGATTGCAAACTCGCTCCGTAAGTGAGTCAAGAACGTCTTTACTACCATCTGTCTTCCAGTCCATGGTACGACTGCATCGGGTTCATTGGCAAGTACCGCATCAAGAGCACTAGACATGCGGGCAATCGACTTTGGCAGTTCGACACGAAGCAAATGGTCATTCATTTCCCTAAAAGGAGCTTCACGTTCCTCAAAACTTCGCGTTGGAGGAACCGGTCTTCCTTCCCCATAAGCTTCCAAATTCAGTGCCACCTCGAGACCGGCGGCAGCCAAATGGGCAACAATCTCATGTGCAGTCCATCCAGAACAGGCGGTGATGGCATCTGGTGATGTACGTTCAAGAGCAGCAAAAAAGGCATTGGCTTCACGTTGGAAGCTGATGGATGGGCTGCTGTTAACTGATTCATAGCTCATGGAGCCATCCTACAAGTGAATTATTTTGGCTTTACCTGAACTCTTCCTGCAGCGATTCAGACGATCTTTCAATCTCAGAAAATGCAAGGTCGCTGAGGCTCAGAATGCTAGAGAGTGCCTTTGGCGATTATAGAAAACTCAATCTAAGGAAATATTTCTGACTCCACATGATCAAGATTCCATCAGGATCTGCCTTCAGCAAGCTTGTTCTTGAGCGGCAGCGACCGCAGCCGCGCCAATCCGAACAAAAATGATTCCATCCCTAATCCATCCCTACTATTAGGCGACGATCCGATAGAACGTTGATCCTGCATGGAGCGTATATTCCGAAGAAATACCCTAGTGAAAGGCAGAATCAGGGCGACGATGGAGGACAGTGTCGGACCCCTTGGACGGCTCAAATAGAACTCATAACCCGAA
>NZ_JXYS01000053.1 GCF_000949295.1 Acidithrix ferrooxidans | reverse complement strand
ACAGAGCTCGTTCTGAACTCGACGCCTAGTTTCATCGATTCGTTGGTTGGCCAGCTTGATCAGGTGAAATGGATCGGCTACAAGGGTTGTCTTTGGCAGAGCCTTTCTAAATACGGCTTTGTAACCACCAGATAGATCGAGGGTTCCCCATTTAACTCCATCACGCCAGCTTTGTTCTTGACTTTCAATCCAAGCCTTTGGATTGGCTCCGCCTCGACCCGCTACAACATCTAAAGCTACACCACGTCTCACATCTAGAAATAGTTGTAGCCCAATTCTGTTTGTGATACTTACCTTCACGGTAGAACAAGACCTCGTCTAGTCCCAGAGCATCCACAGCACCAAAACGTGAAGGATCATCCACCAATGCAGCTCCATAGGCAACGACTGCGTCATTTATCGTATGCCAATCACAGCCAAGTTCCTTAGCCACACAAGAAACGCTACGACGCTGGGCTCCAACAGCATAAGTTGCCCATCTAGCCGCCCGATCACTTAGGCGAAGACGACCTTGTGGGTATTTGAAATTGAGCTATTTTTGGATCATCATCACTAAAAGAGAAGTTGGGGGCAGTGTTTGTTTGCACATCGCCATCTGTGCTTAGACTAAAAAAGAATAACCTTGCGACCAAAAGACGGTAGGTCTACAACCTCAACAACTCTGAGGCCATTATGGTGAACTTTGCCTTCAGCGGTTGGACATTGCTTTTGTGAATTAGAACACTCAATGTGAACATGGAGCGGTTCACCAAGATTATCTTCAACGCGTATCAAATTAATATCAACTAAACCAACCAAGATTTTAGAAATTGCTTTATGATCTTTTTCCACAGGGGCTCTCCATTGTGAGTTTTGTCAAATCCCATTCTGGCAGAACCCCTGTACCACTTCCAAAGCGACTTCATAAAAATGGAACTTTAACCTCTAGCCACCGTTAAATCCGAAGTGCCGCTTTAGCTACCCCTTGGGCGATGCGATCTTTGACGGTTGGAATACCTAGGATTCTTTTACCGCCATCTGACTTGTCTATCTCGACATATCTAGTTGCCGCTGGGAAATAACTTCCAGAAGCCATTCGATTCCAGAGTTGGTAGAGATTGTTCTTTAGATCCATCTCAAAGACTGAGATGGACTGCTTATCAATCCCTGGTGCTCCTCGATTGGCTTTTGCCTCTTTGTATGCTTTAAGTACGACGTACTTGTCTTTTGTCAAAAGCTTTTTCTTGTCGTGGTCTTGACATTTGATCCCTCCCCCTCAACTTTTACCTTGAGAAGTTGTTCATTTGCATTTCCTGTTCACTCCATCCCCTTGGCTCCATCCTCATTACAAGGACTTCGTAGCTACTACGGGATGGTCCGCCCCCAATCCATAGGCATTTGGTACTTTCCCTCTTGTTGATCTGCAACTTGTAGGTTTTTCCTCATCTTTGGGCTTAGCCCATGTGGGCTTAGCCAAGAACGTCTAGGACTGGGTTCTCATGTTCCACATAAACGCCTGATGTTAAGCTCACGCCACCTACACGCCGGATGCCCAAGGAGCACTAATTGGGTTAGTCTCCAAGTTGTCCCGAAAGTTCGACGTCCCTCGGTTTCGACATCATCCATACCAATTTCGAACGCTTCGTCAGTGGTTTGTTTTCACTCGTCTTCTTAACTCATACCTGAAAGAGTCATTGCTCTAACTTTTCCGTACCGCTTTGGACAACAGTCTTTAGCTAATGCCCCGTACGGTGGTTTGGAATCTCCTCCCAAAAGGCGATCCCGGAGGGCCTACCTCCATCATCTATGTAGCATTGCAGTGTGATTGTTATCAGCTTCTACATGATTTACAACCTCTTTCATTCATGACGCACGCCGAAAGTAGGGCTAGGCAAATCTGCCGGGTTATCTTAAGATTGAATTCGAATTGGTTGGTATCTCATCTGTTCGGTCTCTCGTTAGTTCGCTTCCTCGTGGGATTGAGATTGATGGCAGCTACTGCTTTCTAGAGAGATATCGAGCCATTCTGCTAAAGGAGAGAAGGTGGGCTAGAGGATTCTCTTCTTTTTGATTTACGGCTTTTGATGAAGCTCCATTCTCCTCTTAGATAGGGCAACGTAGGGGTTTACGATTTCGATATTGATTCTTTTCGATTGGCGTCCTGTAAAGGGGCGAGCAAGTGACTGCAATGGATGGCCGTGACCAAATTGAGGCGTGAATTTGGATTGTGGGCGCTTTTGGTTCGAAAGAATCTCCCCAAAAGGACAAATACACTTTCAAATGCAGCAATAAGGTGATCACGCAAAGAAGTCCTCAATTTTAGTAGGAATTTGAGGGGGGGGAGTTTAACTATAACGATCGAGAGGTTGCCTACTTGGGATACTTTGTGGCCTGAACTTAATCAGCGGCCTGGTTGGTGGAGGGCTGTTTCGGATTTGAATTTCAGCGGTTCATGGTTGTTGGATTTTAGGTCAAGCTCTCATTGCGGGTTTATATAGTCAATTAGCCCGAGAATATTCCTTCGTAGCAAGTGGGAGATTCACTTTTTGATTTTGACAAGGGTTTTGGCGGGTGGCAAGTATCTTTTCGGTTCCAGGTAATCTTGCTTTCCCATTGCGTAAATTTCAAGTTATCTAAGTGATATCGGTGCTTATTGGGCGCCGTTGTCGACTTGAGTCACGGTTGAGCTTTACTGGGTATTTTTTACAAGCTTAGGGTTGTGGTGTAGATGGCTGTTAGATCCTGGCCACTAGAGCTTCGTCGATCTATGGACATAGCCCCACCTCTTTTTTTTGAAAGTCCCTCCAATCTCAAGGTCCGTCGCTCTTTGATTTTGTAATTCGCTGCTTTCGAGATGTTTTTTAGCTTGGGACAACTTGGGTAATTCGTTTCAAGCTCTGGTTTGGTTGTTTCTTTTTGTCTATTAAATGTGATGAACGCGGTCGTAATAGAGTGGCCCAGGACTTTTACCCTTTGTCCGGGCAACTGTGACCATTATTGATCTTCTATCAATCGTGCATTTTTTCAGTGGGCCCACAATGAAACTTTGAGGTAGATGTGAAGTTGTAATTGAGGTATGGGGAGTTTTGAATGAAGTGCAACTCTTTGATCAAGAATAAATTTCGGCTAAGGTGCCATCATTAGTTTGGATTTCATTTTTTTGTTGTGACGTTTGTCATAGTTTTACTTGTATGGATTGTGGCCTCCTGTGATTCGACAACAGGTGTAGGACGACCATATTTTATGAGATATGGGTCTTTGATTGGCCTATTATTAGATTGTTGCTTGAGCGTGATCATGTATTTGAAATAGGCGACTTCGGTTATTTTCACTGGTCGTTCATCCATAGATGTATCCATGAAGTCGCACGGGGAGCCGCACCTATGGCTGATAGTGGCGGGCAGATTGGGTAATAAAAAAATGAGCCCCACCTTTGCAGGTAGGGCTCATTTTCTAGATTTGCTTATCTTCGAGATCGCCTTTATGAAAAATCGGGTGATCTAGTGGCGAACAAGCGCTAGTTACTAGACGCCCGACGCAAGTTGATCGTCGGTGATCTGCTTGAGTGCCGCAATACCATCTTCGGTCTTTCGACCAGAAGCAACACCCCAATAGTAGAAGGCAAGTGCCAAAGCAGCCACTATAACCAAGTCGAGTGGGTAGTGGATTAGGCCCTTACCATGGTTGTATTGAGCGCCGAAGGTTGCTGAGCCGAAGTAGGTCATGGCAAGCATGGCGAGCAGGTATACAATTAGCCAGATAGCGCTCTTGAAGGAGGCAGAGTCAACCTTATTGAGAGTTGAATTCTTGCCTGAGGCCGCAGCTGCATAGACCGCGGCGCCAGCGAGAACCGCTACAATGAGCTTCCAGTCAATTGCCCAACCGGTCCAGTAAATGACCATTGTGCCGATTACGAAGGCCAACGGCGCGACGATATTTAGCCCACCTAACCTAAATGGACGATTGGCTTCAGGATGGGTCTTTCGCAAGACGGTAATGCTGATTGGTCCGATCATGTAGGTTAAGACCGTAGCGGAGGAGATGACGCCGACCAAGCTACTCCAGGTTGGGAATGGAGCAAGTGCTGCAATTCCAAAGATGAGAGTAACTAGTAGACCGACTGCTGGAACTGCAGTGCGTTCATTCAGCTTACGGAAGGGAGCAGGAAGGTACCTGTTGTTTCCAAGCGCGTAGAGGACGCGTGCAGTGGATGCCAAATATACGTTTCCAGTTCCGGCAGGTGAAAGAACAGCATCTGCATAGAGCAGAGTTGCCAACCAACCAAGTCCTAGTGCACTTGCAACCTGAGCAAATGGGCCAGTGAAGTTCAACGCTGCCCAACCCTTGGCTAAAGCCGAAGGTGCAATGCCAGCTATAAAGGTGACCTGAAGTAGGGTGTAAAGGACTATGGCAATTCCAACGGCCATGAGAATAGCACGGGGTACGTCGCGCTGTGGGTTCTTTGCTTCACCAGCAAGATCCACGGCCTGACGGAAGCCAAGGAAGGCAAATACGATTCCAGAGAGGCCGACGGCCTTTAGGATACCGGCAACTCCAAATGGTGCAAATCCGCCTGGCACCTTAGCAGCAGGAGCCATTGTCATGGTGTAGTTGCCCCAGTGGCCAGCAGCGAACAGGAAGATCAAGATCGTAACCGATGGCATGATAAATTTGATCATCGTCACAATCGTGTTGGTCTTCGCAAACGCTTTTACACCAAAGGCGTTAATTGCGTAAAAGAGCACCATAAGGATTGCTTCGGCGATGAAGCTATTTGTCTTGCTATTGGCGAAAATGCTGATGTAGTGCTGTGAGTACTGAATAACAGCTTCGGCTTCAATTGCTGGCACCGTAGTGTAAGCAATGAAGGCGGCCCACCCCATCATGAATCCGGTTAGGGATCCGTGCGTGAAGTGAGGGTATCTTGCGATACCGCCCGATTGAGGTAGCATCCCGGAGAGCTCGGCATAAACCAATGCGATCAAGGCGACCGCAACACCTCCAATGAGCCACGCTATTACTGCAGCCGGACCAGCGTCATTGGCTGCATAGAGCACTCCAAAAAGCCAACCAGACCCAATGATGGCTCCAAGACCGGCCATAGTCAAGTCGAGTCGGGACATGTCCTTTTTCAGCTTGATTGGCGATGGAACTTTAATGCTCATAATGTATCACCCCTTTGTAAGGAATCGTTTGAATGTAACTTGTTAGAAAATATCACGCAAATTAGGGTCAGAAGGCCCGAATTGGGTATTTTTCACCCAAATGTTACAAATGTGACGAAAGTTGCCGAAAGATTATTCCGCGTGCTGTCACCCTAAGTGCTCTTCGGGAAACTATCTTCAGGGCTCTTTGGCCGATTCAGCTCGATCCAATTCGGTACAAATTGCCTCTTGAGCAGGTATTATCTTCGTTTTCACCTGGGGCGGCGATCTCAAAGATCGACGAACATTTATGCGAACATTGTATAAATGTTGATGCTTGTGTTTATGGCTAGTTCTTTTCATCTTAACATTGTGAAAATGTCATTACATTTGCAACTGTTTTATTAATGTTTCGCCAATATGAGTCGCAGTGATCTATTTTACCGGTCCTCTTGGAATAAAACTGAGATTTTTTTGGTAGTCGTTTTTCACAAGGCGTGCAAGGACTGAAACTGGGATGACTTTTTCTGAAGTCAAAATCACGGAGATGCAGAGACCGAATATCCAGCCAATCGATTAGTTTGAAGTATCATCTAGGTTTCGATCTCATCTCCTACTTGGAGTGCTAAAGGAATGTGGTCACAGGGAGTAAGGCCTTGTGCTGTCTTTATGACCAGGATTTATGCATTACTTGACTTTATTTATGAAAAGATCTCTACTTGTAGCCGAGATAGAAGTGGCTCCGGATCGATCTAATTGAGAGAGCAGTACAGTAGTTTTCATCGGAGTGCGTGGATTTGGGCAATCGGCGCGAATTTCTAGTTTTTGGGAGAATGGATGAATGTTCAAATAAGAAAGCTGAGAAATGGTTCGTTCTTGATAAGACTTAATTGAGAGACAGGCTGTCTTGATAAATCGCTGGTGGTTTTTGAATCCATGAAATATTAAATGCAGAATTTAGTCAGTTGAGCTTTTTAAAAAGTCGGTTAATCTGATGAATTATTTAGACTGCAAATTTAAACCTATAATTATCGATCATTTGGTTGATATACTTTAAAAAAGATTATTGATTAAAATTTAATTTTGTCCATGGGGGTTATTGTCGAATAGCGACAGTTTTTAAATTGCATGTTATAGCGTGAAAGTCCCGATATTACATGATAAATTTCTTCAGTCGTCGTGCCTTGAGTCGTTGTTCAATGAATATTGCTTATGTGGCTTCCGTTGGAAGCTCCAGCAAGTAACTCGAAGCCCTTTGGTGTGTATCGCAGTCTGGAATACGCGAACCGTTCATGACTGCAGCGGTATCAAATATTGCAGTGGCTTCAGGTATTTAAGTACGCTAGTTTGTTGCGACTACGAGCCCTTTTGTGCGTCCTAATAGTTGGGCCGAAGTTTAGCGTTCGGTTAGATAAATTAGAGTTTCAATTATTTTTTCGGTGATCTCATAGTGCGCTGGTATTCCCGTAAGGTTCTACTCTTGGTATCTTTTTTGTATCTTTGGAGTTTTTACTCATAAACTCAATGACAGGAGATATTGGGATTCTTAGAGAGGGCCACCTGATCAAGTTCATCGAGGCCAATTCAATCCGGTGTTTCCAGGATAGCTAGTCGGGTAGGCACGACTCATTGCTGGGTCGTGCCCCCTTAAGATCCTAGCGGGCAATTTTCATCGCACTAGGCTCAAGCCTTATGAAGGCCCCTTTCGGGACCCGGTCATACAGTTACCAATTTGCCATGGAGGTATAGCCTTTACGACGTAGGCTTGTGACCTTCTGACGTTACTACTAAAGTTCCGACCGATCGATTTTATCCAATGTGTTTCGTCAGTAGGACCACACTGTGGCGTTAGCCATGTTAATTTGCCTTCCTAGCCTATGAGGTTCTATGAATCACGTAACTAAGACCGTCTCGTAACTAAGACCGTCTCGTAACTAAGACCATTTCACACCTTGGCACCACAGAGAAGTCTGCTTGGCTCCGCACCAGGTAATGTCTCACCAGGTAATATCTCAAGGTATATCCGTCTCATTGCAAGTGCGCGTTTCGCTTTGCCTCCAATTGAATATTCCACCAATCCGTATGCCCGCATCCCATCGGCCTTCCTTGTAGTTGGCTTGCCCAATTGCAAGTGCGCGTTTCGCTTTGCCTCCAATTGAATATTCCACCGAAATAACATACGCTGGGATTAGGGCCTGCCTTTTCACCGGAGGGAATTGTTGTCAGCGCGCATCCAATCTCCACTGATGCGACCGTTCCAGATAGTTTTTGATCCAAGCCCATCAGCAACTTTGGCTTGTTTGCGATAACGATCTTTAACCAGCAGTTCACATATGTTGCTCATACCCAGCTAGGCCTACCTCCATGCTGCCTGGTCCTTATTACCTGGTCCCTTATTGTCTGGCCCCTTAGGGCCTTGTCGCTGGCAGTGTCGGCTTCACCTCACGGATTTGGCCTATGAGATTTCCCGCGGGTACTTTTCCGACAGCTCTACACCAGAGAATTACTCCTCTGGCATGTGTCGGTGGGCTTTGCCATCTGAATGGCAAGTTCCTCCTTTTCGAAGCGTTAAATTCGGCGATCTCATGTCGCACGGAGACAATTGCATAAGTAGATCTTTAGCTGTTTTGGATTTAAAGCTCCGCACTTAATGCTAGATATGGCCCCCCAACTGCATTCGAAGTCAAAAGATACCACCCGAAAGAGTTGATCTATGAATTGTGCAATTGTCTCCTAGGCTTTCATTTTGACCGACAATCGTTATGGAAACTGCCACATATGGGCGAGATTAATATAGCTTGCATTTCGATAACGTAAGATTATTTAGGTCAGGCAACTAAAGCTACAGGGCAAGCGCTATTGATCTGAAACGGTTGAGGCGACTAATAACAGTTGCAAACCGGGAAACGATATTAGGTTTCATACTTATCAAGTTTCGTAAGTTTCGCCTCCACCGAGACCAGATTGGAGCTAATCCTTAGTAGAACAGATGTTCGATAAAGCTGTCTTGGTGGATCTCTCAGGCTTTATGGTACGCTTCGCTTCAGAGGGAGCATGTGAAGATCATTTGATCAAATTGCTTATGCTATGAGGGATTTAGATGCCCAAAGTGTAACTTCGATCAATTTACTTTAGTAAGGCCAAATCATTTCAAGAAATGCAGCATCTCGAGCTCCACTTTTTCAATGTAAATCTTGTCGACGTCAAACTAGCGTTACCTCCGGAACCATCTTCCATCGAAGCCATATCTCTTTATCCAAGTGGTTCTCCGCTATCTATCTATTGTCCAACGACAAGCGTGGTCTTTCGGCTACTACCCCCTAGCCATTAGAGCCCTTGCTAAATTCGTTCAAGTTTCTTATTCGACTGGCTGGTTGATGCTAAATAAGCTACCTAAGGCAATGGCTGAGCGTAATGGCTGAGCGTAATGGCTGAGCGTAATGGCTGAGCGTAATGGCTGAGCGTAATGGCTGAGCGTAATGGCTGAGCGTAATGGCTGAGCGTAATGGCTGAGCGTAATGGCTGACCGAGATGGTTTATATAAACTTGGAGGAAACGTCCAGGTAGATGAGTTCTTTTTAGGTGGTGAGAGCCATGGCGAAGGCAGAAGAGGAAAGGGAACAAAACAAACCAATGTCCTAATTGGAGTATCGATTAGCAATGGTGCTCCTACTCATTGCTTCATGGAAGTAATCAAAGATACCACTGCTAAATCATTCAAAGATGTTTTTGTGAGACGTTTAGATTCTAATACCAAGCTGATAAGTGATGGTAATCCAAGTTACGGGGTATGTGCTGAAAGACCTTGGACTAGCGCACTGGTTCACTCTATCCAAAGACGAACAAGCACATGTAACATTCAAATGGCTCAACATCCTGATAGGGAACTGCAAGAAATTTATCGACGGAACATACCACGGACGTGAGGAACATAAGCAACTTTACCTCGAGGAATTCGCATACCGATTCAACCGAAGGCACTTTGAAATGTCCTTGGTAGAGCGACTTCTCAATACATGTGTGTTTGCGTCTCCACATCCGCTACTCCGCGAATCTGATTCCAAAATGGCTCTTGCTTACGAAACTTGATAAGTATGTTAGGTTTTATCCTTTTGAAAATGCAAAATTTGGAGAGGCCAACATTGATCCATCACTTTTCACGATCATAGCTTCGGTACCTCTCATCTTTGTAACCATGCCAAGGACCTCAGCGCCTCCAGCAATAAGCGCAGTGGCTATCGCATCAAGACGAGTTAGGTCTGTTCCGAGTACGGTTGCGGCAACCGTAGTGATAGGCAATCCTTTGACGCTAGTAATATGATCTCCGCGTTCATAGCTTCCTGAGGTGGCAACTGCCTCGGTGACATCGACGACCCCAAGGAGCTCTCCTGGTTTAAAGGGATCCTGGACCCCAATAGTGTAGATTCGACCGGGAACTACACATATGTCACCGCCCGCATTTACAAGGCCACCCTGAATTCCCGCTTCAATCAAAATTGATAAGGCACGTTTGGCCGACCATCCTTTTACAAGACCTGTTGGGTCGAAGCGTTTCCCCAAGGCCCATGGGTCAAAATGGCCAGCTGTTATGGTCTTTGCTCTTTCACATTCCTGCATTACTTCAATGAAAAGGGGAGAAGGGTGTTCGATTTCTCCCCGGTTGAAGAGTGTGAGCTCACTGTCTTGCTTCCATAGGCTGAATTGGTTGTCTAGCCGATCGATCTCAGCACACGCGAAAGAGATAGCTGCTTCGATCTGTGATTTTGACTTTTCCTCATCGATGATTAGAAATGTAAAGACGGTACCCATTGCATGGTGAACGTTAGAGATCATTTGAAATGGAGTTTAGTCAACGCGCTCTGTATTGAATAGGCGTACGCTTCACTTGTATAGGTAGCACCAGTGATACCCATGATTCGCGTACTTTGTGCTTTGAGGACCTCGGATTTTAGGATGGGAACTACTTGCTGTTCTATCTGCAAGGAATAGGACTCAGCTGTCTGTAGAGAGCTGACGGTTACGTCGGTGATTTTATTATTCGTGATCGTAACTTTGACCGCCATCTGTCCATAACCATAGTTTTCCAATTTGCCAACCATAGTGGCATTTGCTATAGATGATGATGATGGTGCTGCAGTTGTCGTGGGAGCGGCTTTTACCACCGTGGTAGTAGTCGCTCCTGAACTAGCAGTGGCTGCTGTGGTTGTAGTCGCTCCTGAACTAGCAGTGGCTGCTGTGGTTGTAGTCGCTCCTGAACTAGCAGTGGCTGCTGTGGTTGTAGTCGCAGATTGGGCTGGAGCGCTGGATTTTACCAATGCAGAGCTTTGAGTTGAGGGTGCTGGCCCGTGAATTGCGATAACTCCAACAAAGCCAACTGAGGCTGCGCCTAATAGTTTTAGGGATGGTTTCACGTGATTCTATTCCTGACTAGATACTGTAAGCTTCGTGATGAATGGCTTCAGGTGGGACGCCATTTCTCTTGACTATTGACTCAACTTGATTTACAAAGCCTTCGGGCCCGCAGATGAATACGTCTCGACGTTTCATATCGGGTACGAGTTTTACTATGGCGGCCATATTTACGGCTTCGCGTTTTCCGATCAGTTTATGGACTACGCCCTTTCGGTGCTTCACGAGCTCTGTGATCTCTTCCACTAGAGCGAGCTCGGATTCCTTGTTGGCGCGTAATACAACAACAGGACGAGATTTCAGCGGGATCTCTTCTAGAAGGGCTCTTACGGCCGTGACACCGATTCCACCGGCTATCAAAAGAGCCTGGGGTCTCTTTGAAGCCCCAACAGTGAATGAACCGTATGGACCTTCTATGGCCACCGCGGTGCCGACTTTGATCTCAGAGAGTGATGAGGAGAAATCCCCAAGAGCTTTTACTGTCAGTCGCATGTAGGGTGGCTTTGGCATTGCCGAGACTGTAAAGGGGTGAGCCTGCCACCACATTCCTTTGGTAAGAAAGCGCCATTCGAAGAATTGCCCGCCTGATATCTGCAGGCGATCCAGGTCTTTTCCTTGCAGAACTATTGAGACCACACCTTCGCTCTCGCGGTGGACTTCAGCAACTCGCAATTGGTGACGGACGGTTCGGTAGATCGGCACTCCAATGCGAAATATCACGATCAGCGCAACCGCTATGAGCCAACCTCCTATCCAGACAATCTGAGTAAGTGGATGTTTTACAAAAGATGGCCCGAGGGCGAGTTCATGAGCAAACGAGATGGCAAGGGCTACATACATGAGAAGGTGAAGGATCCACCAGTTCTCCCTAGAGATATTTCTTCGAATCTGGGGAACTGATATTATTCCGATTAGGACCATAATGCCAAGGCCGATGGTTGCACTTAGAAGATGAGGAAAGGTATTTACTACGACCCCAACTTCTGAGAGTACGCCAGTCTTGGCAGCTTCGGCGTATGACAATGTGAGGAAGATCGCGTGAGCTAGAATAAGCAAGATTGGCCATGGGGCTAATTTTCTGTGCCAGTGTATAACGCCACCTTGACCCAGAACCCGTTCGAGGGCTGGCATTCGACTGGCCAGTATTACCATCAGCAAAGCTAGGTAAGTCCCGACTAGCCCTGTAACTGATCCGACAAACATCGCGAGTCCACCAGTGACGTGCAACTCGCTTTGTGTGCCATCGACAATTGGCAAAGCTACAAATACTCCTAGACCAAGTCCAAGGAGTAACAGCGTCGCATTGTATGCCCAGCGAGATGGGGGCGTGGGCGTTGTCCTTATAGTCTCACCAGTTTCCCTCGCAATCCTATCAGATTGCGAGGTCACAGGGAAAAATGTAGTATCTTCCATTACAAACTCCGTCTTTCTAGGCAAAACATTAGCGGTTCTAAATGAATCCTTTCTGAAACAAAAGGCTAAAGGTGCCGAATTTGTTAACAGGCGTGGTGCTCTTAATATCGTTTCATCGGCCTTGTGATGGTTGCAATTGATTTATTTACTCCAATTTCTCCTGGGAGTCGATCTAAATTTTCCTTCGATGGGAGGAGTCTTTAACAGAATCAACCTCAGTTTCCGGAGGTGGTTTTTGAGCGATGGTGGCTCCACTTGGGGTTTAATGTCACTTGATCGAATGAACCAGTCACCCTCGAGATCGGCATGGAGGATTTATGATAGGAATTCGCAAGGGAGGGCGTGCCGTGGTAGCTTTGACAAGTCATTCTAATTGGAGAAGTTGACCGACCATCTTTAGGTAATAATTACCTGAGTAATTTCTGTGTAATGGTTATGAAATTAGTTTCTTTGTTCTAATAAATGGACTGTTTTAATTTCTCGTTTGGATGGGATCCAAGTCGGTTTGGCGCGTTTGATTTCAGCCGGTTCGAGGATTGAGTGAGCTCTCTGGCTTCGGAGCGGTCTTAAACGGAGCATTCAGGCATATTGAGTAGGCAATCCACCGCTGCTATTGTCCTTCGCGTAGTGGTGTTTTGTCTTGAGGTGAATTATGTCGGTGTAGCTTTTTGAGTTTGTCTATATCCTATGGGCTCCGGCGTAGCATTATTTGCTCCACGGCAATGGCTCTCCTGTGGAGCTTTGGT
The DNA here is from genome assembly GCF_000949295.1 of Acidithrix ferrooxidans. Taxonomy (GTDB): domain Bacteria; phylum Actinomycetota; class Acidimicrobiia; order Acidimicrobiales; family Acidimicrobiaceae; genus Acidithrix; species Acidithrix ferrooxidans. The sequence goes on along the minus strand of NZ_JXYS01000053.1, from coordinate 2,895 downwards.
CGCAAGTTTAGGTTGTCTGGGACTTGTGTTTGATGGACGAAGCTCAAATGACCCTAAAATCGCATCTGCCTCAGCAGTGGATCAATAGTTTGGGAGTCTCCCATCTAGATCAATATTTACATAGATTTGAGTGATCTCTTTCAATCTTGACGTCAGGCGGCTTTAGTCGACTTTGAGCTTCCGGACCTATAAAAAGAGTCGAAAATACTCTTTTCTTTAGTCCTTCTAGATACCTTTTATAATTATAACCGTTCCCCTTTCGTCCCCTTGTAACTAAAAATCATGGTGGCTTACAATATTATTGACAGGAAGTGTGATCCATGTCAGCAAAAGATAGCTCTTGCACTGCATCAGCGTCAAAACCAAGTTTGGAGTCCAGACCTCCTGACATGGTACCCAGCAAGTTTTTATAAATTAGCCTCTGAGCTGGAAGAATAGTCCTGTAAATGATCGTTTCCAGAAACTAAATTTGATACAATAGAAGAGATGGAAGTGACTTCAGGAAACCAGAATTCCGGGCTGATGATCGGTCAGCCACCATTGCCACTGGTTCCTAAAGAAACCCTCCCAATCGGTGATTCTGCTGGCATCTACGAAGACGAGCGTGGAGGTGCGGTCTTTATCTGGGGCAATGTCGTCTACACCTAGGGACCGGGTGACGAACCCCTTCGGCGACTTGCTGCAGTGCAACTTGTAGAAACTGGCGCTGCACGACCGATTGATGTTTCTCGTGCGTTTGAGATCGAACCCAATGCCTTGTGGCGTTGGCGCAGAGACTTCGCAGAATTCGGTCTAGCCGGCCTCATCGATGCGAAGAGAGGTCCGGAGTCACAGCGCCTAGTAACCGAAGAAGTCTCTTCCTACATCAAGGAACTGCGACATAGCGGAAGAACGATTCAGTCGATAGCTGATGAGCTCGGTATTTCTACCTGTCCGGTCCGCCAAGCACTTGGCCGCCTTGGTCCGAAACCGAAGGTATCAGCGGCAATCGATCCGTCGGATACAGGTGATCTGGATGAAAGAGACACCGAAGGTGACGAGATAGAGCTTGCCCGTGCAATCGATCTGTCGACAGATGACATAGAGAATGACTCTTTTGCAGAAGCCGAACTATCTTCTGAAACTGAGCTATCTTCTGAAACTGAGCTATCTTCTGAAACTGAGCTATCTTCTGAAACTGAGCTATCTTCTGAAACTGAGCTATCTTCTGAAACTGAGCTATCTTCTGAAACTGAGCTATCTTCTGAAACTGAGCTATCTTCTGAAACTGAGCTATCTTCTGAAACTGAGCTATCTTCTGAAACTGAGCTATCTTCTGAAACTGAGCTATCTTCTGAAACTGAGCTATCTTCTGAAACTGAGCTATCTTCTGGTACTGAACTATCTTCTGAAACTGAGCTATCTTCTGGTACTGGACTTCTTCCGGTTCCATTGCCTGAACCACGCACCAAAGAACGAGTCCTTGCCCGCTTTGGTCTTCTTGAAAGTGCAACGTCTGTATTCACCCAAGGTGCTGGACTAGCGAGGCTGGGATCACTGTTGATCCTTCCGACATTGGCACAGACTGGACTCTTTAGCTCGGCAAAGAAGACTTATCACAGCCTGTCTGACGGTTTCTACAGCCTGAGTGCAACGATTCTCACCATGGTCTTTCTAGCGGTCTTTAGAGAGCCACTCGCAGAAGGTGCAACCCGTATCCCACCCTCAGACCTCGGTCGACTCCTCGGACTCGACCGTGCCCCTGAGGTAAAGACCATCCGACGAAAGTTGAGCGAGATCGCAGGACGTAACAAAGGATCTGAATTCGTAAACATACTTATCAAGTTTCGTAAGCAAGAGCCATTTTGGAATCAGATTCGCGGAGTAGCGGATGTGGAGACGCAAACACACATGTATTGAGAAGTCGCTCTACCAAGGACATTTCAAAGTGCCTTCGGTTGAATCGGTATGCGAATTCCTCGAGGTAAAGTTGCTTATGTTCCTCACGTCCGTGGTATGTTCCGTCGATAAATTTCTTGCAGTTCCCTATCAGGATGTTGAGCCATTTGAATGTTACATGTGCTTGTTCGTCTTTGGATAGAGTGAACCAGTGCGCTAGGCCAAGGTCTTTCAGTACATACCCCGTAACTTGGGTTACCATCACTTATCAGCTTGGTATCGGAATCTAAACGTCTCACAAAAACATCTTTGAATGATTTAGCAGTGGTATCTTTGATTACTTCCATGAAGCAATGAGTAGGAGCACCATTGCTAATCGACACTCCAATTAGGACATTGGTTTGTTTTGTTCCCTTTCCTCTTCTGCCTTCGCCATGGCTCTCACCACCTAAAAAGAACTCATCTACCTGGACGTTTCCTCCAAGTTCATATAAACCATTTCGGTCAGCCATTGCTTTTCGTAGCTTATTTAGCATCAACCAGCCAGTCGAATAAGAAACTTGAACGAATTTAGCAAGGGCTCTAATGGCTAGGGGGTAGTAGCCGAAAGACCACGCTTGTCGTTGGACAATAGATAGATAGCGGAGAACCACTTGGATAAAGAGATATGGCTTCGATGAAAGATAGTCCCGGAGGTAACGCTAGTTTGACGGTGACAAGATTTACATTGAAAAAGTGGAGCTCGAGATGCTGCATTTCTTCGATGGTTTGGCCTGATTAAGGTAAACTGGTCAGAGTCACACTTTGGGCATCTAAATCCCTCTTTCCACCGCAATTTGATCAAATGATCTTCACATGCTTCCTCTGAAGCGAAGCGTACCATAAAGCCTGAGATATCCACCATGCCTCCTTTATCGAACATCTGTTCTACTAAAGATTAGCTCCAATCTGGTCTCGGTGGAGGCGAAACTTACGAAACTTGATAAGTATGTTCGTAAATGCCCTTAGTGAGTATCG
>NZ_JXYS01000052.1 GCF_000949295.1 Acidithrix ferrooxidans | reverse complement strand
TTATGGCCTTAGATTACTGCTTTAGGTACATAGGGGGTATTCCGGCTTATGTACTCACCGACAACGCTAAGACTGCCGCGGTGAAGCATATCGCAGGGGTGGCTGTCATTAACCCCAAGATGGTCTCCTTCGCTAGTGCGTATGGCTTTAGTATCCAAACTTGCGTTGTCTATGATCCAGCATCAAAAGGTGGAGTAGAAGCTGCAGTTAGGGTGGCAAAAGAAGATATCTGCCCAAAAGACACCAACCTCGTTCAAAACTACAGGAACATCGCTGAACTTGAAGCTGCATGTGCCGCCTATACCACTTCTATCAACTCCGTTGTCCACTCAACCTCAGGCAAGATCCCATCAGTGGTACTTCAATCTGAGGCTATGACATTTCATAGCCTTCCTAAAGTGCCTTATCTCGGTGCTTATGGAGTGATGCGCAAGGTAGAGCCAAAGATGCCCATCGTTAGGTTCAACCACTGTGGTTACTCGGTACCAGCGAAATATCGTCGCGAAGTAGTCTATGTTCGCAGCGTTGGGGAAGAAGTGGTCATCGTAGCCCAGGAAGAAACTGGTGGATATGTTAACGAAATAGCTCGCCATGCAAGAGGAGAAGCTTTCAGCTATGTCATTGACGATTCTCATAAGGAACCAGATCATCCCAATGGTCCACTTGTGAGGATGCCGATTCCGACCAATGAAACTCAGGCTAAGTTTCTTTCAATTACACCTGATGCTAGCCAATGGCTCATTAGGGCTTGTAATAGTGGAGCCAGCGGCATTGAAACCTCGATAGCAGATCTAGTGGGCTACGCCAATAATGAAGTCTCCTCTTCAATAATTGAGGAGTCACTTCGTCTTGGAGCCTTCAATCACTCGGTAATAGCTGATCTCTTGGTAATTCACAAAAGGTCAGCTCGTAGTGGAACTAAGGCCACTTCACCACAGAGTTCCAAACCACAGAGTTCTAATGGTGCATCTAGCTCACCACAGGGTCCCTATGGTGCATCTACTGACGCCTGGTCCAAACTTGCGGCGGTGTCATAATGGCCGATAATATAATCCAAGACGAGATCGAAGCTATGACCAAGCGTCTTAGGCTTCCTCATATTAGGCGGAGCTACTATGATTTAGCTCTTTCGGCCCGAGCACAGCGATGGGATCCCATGGAGATGATCCGGCTGCTATTGGAAATCGAGCTAAAAGGCAGAAATGCTTCTACGTTAGAGATTCGCCGCATAGCAGCGAATCTCCCCTCCAATCGAACCCTAGAGGGGTTTGACTCATCCATATCATCGATTCCAAATAGAACCATTATGGGATTGTCCAACTTGGAGTGGGTAAGACTAAAGAGAACTTACTGGTTCTTGGTCCTCCTGGAACGGGTAAGAGCTTTCTGGCGGAGGCACTTGCAAGTGCTGGAATCGAAGCAGGTTTCAGGGTAGCTTGGTACACCCCTGAAACTCTGTGTCGTTATATGGATATAGCTAAGGCCACTGACACCTTGGCGAAGATGATGCTCAAATTGATGAGAATGGATTTGATTGTCATTGACGACCTAGGAATACTTCCTATGAACTCTATGGAATCAGAGTCTCTCTATCGGGCGGTCGATGCTTGTTATGAGAAGACTTCAATGATTGTGACCTCGAATTACCCTATAGCGTCCTTCGACGAGATCATCACGCCTAGATCTCTCGCTGCAGCACTTGTTGATCGTCTGGCTCATCATGGCCATCTCATAGAAACCAAAGGAGACTCTATTCGCCTTAGCCAAGCTCTTTCGGGTAAAGGTGTGGTGCCACTATGAGCCAGAGACCAGCGTTAGATGATCCCTCCTATCACAACGATAGAGAGGCGTTAGATGATCCTTCTCTAAAGAAGTCCTGTCCTATCTGTGGAGGTCAATTTGTCTCAATCGGTCGACGCATCTATTGTTCGGCAACTTGTAAACATAGAGCCTATCGAAGACGCCATCAAGGATTGGTGAGCAATGCCATAGTTGGAATAGGTAAACCTCGTCGAAATATCAGTATCTATGAGTGTCCTTCTTGTGGAGTGCACGAACTCGGCATACAACGCTGTAGCGATTGTGGAGTCTTCATGACTCGCGTTGGCATTGGCGGGCTGTGCCCTCACTGCGACGAGCCTCTCGCAGTAGGCGAACTCATGGGAGAGATATAGAGATAACACTCTTAGAAACCCAGTAATAATCAAATAAGAGCCCAACCAAGGCCTAACATAGTCCTTGGTTGGGCTCTATCTATATAGGACTCTATCTGTGTAGTGCTCTATCTGTGTAGTGCTCTATCTATATCGGCGACTATCAGGACGATTGATACATCCATTCGGTTTCTCGATTGATAGCTGCTGGTGCCCTACTGTCACCAGACTCGGAGAAATCTCCGTTCCTCATGAATCAAATGACCACACATGGATCTCACGCTTTAGACCCCACACTTTAGAGAACTAATGACGATATGTCTTAGCTCTTGACCAAAGAGAACCAACAAGGATAGCGAATCGTCACCATATAGACAAAGCCCACGGGATCCAACCCTTGTCGCGAATGTTCCACGATCTCATTGATTCGCCATGTCAACTGATTCGCCATGTCAACTTCATGCCCAAGAGCTGATGGGGCCAATTTGTTCGATTGCAAGCAAACCTATCGTCGCTCTATCGTCGCGCAACGGGCCATTGGGGTTCACGATGGGGCCTCTTGGTTGGCTTGGGTGATGGTCTATCGTCGCTCTATCGTCGCGCAACAGGCCATTGGGGTTCACGATGGGGCCTCTTGGTTGGGTTGGGTGATGGTCTATCGTCGCTCTATCGTCGCGCAACGGGCCATTGGGGTTCACGATGGGGCCTCTTGGTTGGGTTGGGTAACTTGCGGTGCCGTCAATACTCGCTAGATCTCTAGAATCTAGAATCTATAACCTCCACCTATCCAGGAACGTAATGGGGGTTATTGAGTTGTGGACGATTGCTACGCAAACGAAAGTTGAAATGTGGAAAACGCTTCGCGTTTACGCATAATCCAACGATCTTCGCCCACAGGCTCAACAACCTGTAGCTACTACCCATAAAAAAGAATAATAAAGAGATCTTTTCCAAGTCGCCCTCAACGAAATCTCAACCCTATCTAAAAATCACACTGCGCCTCGATAGAGCACTTTCATCTAATCGACAATTAACTGCTCTTGGATGCAAGTTGGAGTAGTTAATAGACCTTTGCGACCAAAGGTTACATTATTTCACCTCCTCGACAAGAAATGCCCATAGAAGGACCGAATGAAATAGCTACTGTAATAGTAAAAAAAGCGGCCTCAGATAAACGCGAGCTGTGGTAAAATGTGCAAAAGTGATGGCCACTTGTATGCATTCTTCGTGTCCACCAACTTGCAGTTCTCAATGGCCAGTAACATTTCCTATGAGTTCTGGACCGATACTTCTACTATTGATAGTCTTAGCACTAGAGAGATCCACCATCTCAAGGTCAGCCTCAGTAGCTCTTGTTTCTTTAGCGGCTGCAACTTCGGAACGAATTGCATACTTAGTGATTGCCAGATCGGCGTATCTGGCAATAATAGGATCTGATTCAAAGAGTGAGGTTACTCCAGAGAGTCTCTGGTAATAGCATTGGCTATTGCATTGGCCAGAGCTGGCCACAATGACTTATCCAGGTCCAGTTCGGTCAAGGTCATTACTATACGTTGACGGGGACCTTTTTCACAGCGGTAGGACTCAACGAGTTGGTACTTACTGTAGCTAACGCCGGTCTTTTTGTTAACTGTTGGAGTTTCACGGATAAACACAACAAGACAATAGCACCATGTCAGAGCTAATGCAAGTCATAATCAAAACTACTCAAAAATTAGGACACTACATTTGTGATCCAAAAAGACCTAATACCCATCTACCAGGGCATCTATAAATCACCCAAGTCGAAAATCGCCCAAAATCCCCTCAAAAGGGGCCAATTGGGGCGATTTTTCGGGAATTCTGCGAAAGATGGGCCAAGCAATCAAAACGAAGTCGACCTAATGCTCGCTGCTATTCATCCTGGCCAAAAAGGCCAGATGGCATTTAGAAGCAAAGGTGAAATATTCACAGACGTAAGCCGAATTCTCTTCGCTGATAAAGTATCAATTACGGGTTATCTACCTAGGTTCCAGGTTGGCCACTCTAGTAATAGGATGGCTTAGTAATCAAATCGACCTCTCCCCTAAGGTGACTAATTTGCGCATTGGATTCGTAATACCGCGATACGGAAGCGAAATAATTGGTGGTGCGGAAAACGCCACGCGTCTATTAGCAGAAGCATTAGTAAGACACCAAGGCTATAAGGTAGATATACTGACAACAACCGCAATAGAAATCGAAGCCTGGAATAACCACTTCCCTCCTGGCGATTGCGAATTGAATGGGGTAAGGGTCCACCGCTATAAGGTAGAAGGGCAAAGACTACCAAACTTCTACCAAGCAACTAAACGAGCGCTGAACGCGCCCAAAAGCATGTCGCTTGCAGAATCTCTTGAGGTCATCCGTCTCCAAGGCCCTGTATCCCCGAAACTAAATGATGCCATTTCGACTTACAACGGAGACCTAATCGCCTTCTATACATATTTATATCACCCGATAGTCACCGGTGTCACCCTAACCAGCCTTCCCAAAATCTTCCACCCTACCGCACATAACGAACCAATGTTAGATCTGCCTATCTTCAAAGAAGTATTCAATAGTATTGACGCGCTGGTATATCACACACCTTCCGAACGTCAAATAGTTGAAGATAGATTCGCTGTGGCACAAAAACCGGCAATGATACTTGGGATGGGGTACGAAAATGCAAGTCAGAATAGAGACGACAGGTCATTGCTTCCCTCAAGTATCATCAATTCCAAGTACCTTCTTTGCTTAGGAAGGGTTGACACGCAAAAAGGAGCCACCTTGCTGGCCGACCTATTCAAAGAGTACAAGACTCGAAATCCATCCGATCTAAAGCTTGTCTTCGCCGGACCTATTTCAATTCTCCCAAATCCACATCCAGACATTGAAGTCCTAGGTTCCGTGGACGAGCCCACCAAACATACTCTTTTAGCCAACATGGAACTCCTGATATCACCGTCGCCATTTGAATCATTTTCAATCGTATTGATTGAAGCTTGGGCGCACCAAAAAGCAGTTATGGTAAATCGAAGCTGTGGACCCACAACAAACCAAGCAAGAGCGAGCGGCGGAGGTCTCTCATTCGACTCATATGAGAACTTCGAGGCAACTCTTTCGCTGCTCCTAACGAATACTCCACTGCGGAACCAACTAGCTAATAATGGCACTCAATATGTGGCTAAAAAATACCAATGGCCAAACCTGACCGCGCGATATAACGAATTCCTCACATCGGTAAGGAAAGGCAAGTCAGCACTCGATTCGTTACTACCTAATAACTAAGTTCAGCCGAACCCAGAGCAAAAAGAAGGGTTAACAGGTTTCCGACAATCCAAAAAATAGAAATCTGGTTAACTGTCGACCAGAAAATCCAAGGTTCTACTTTACCCCTAAGTGTAGGGGGAGACAGCGCCGCCTTCCACAGAATATCAACCATGTAGAGCGAGAACCTAGACCGAAGAATGAAGGCCTACTCTAAAGATCAAAAAAAGGCTGTCGGCAAGAAACTGAGAAATTGGAGCTAAGTGTTGGCCATTTCTTTTAGTTTCTAGCTGGCAGTCGGCAGCTAGAAGGGCACTTCCGATTTAGCGGAGACTAGGGGTTGAAGTTCCATTTTTATGAAATCTCTTTAGAAGCAGTACGGCGGTTCTACCAGAATAGGATTTGAAGCAACTCACAATAGATTTCCCCCATTTTAGAAAAAGATTCTAAAGCAATTGCTGAGATCCGTCTTGGCATCGACGATATTAAATTAATTCACGTCGCCCCAAGATCTCCGGAGAGGTAGCGCTCCTTAGGACAACTTTACCTCCCAGAATGTTGAGATCCTAGCCTAACTATCTTGCCATGTCACCCATGGACCCAATGAAGCTATGGACAATTTGGTCAAGGTGACACACTTTGTCGCTTTTTTCATGACTAACTTCTATAACTGTTACCAGCAACATTAAATTGACCCAGGATCGCCAATATTAAATTGACCCACCCCCGCCAGTAAGACTTGTCTGTGGAACATTCAAAACCACCCAGGTGCAATCAAATGCTTTAGGGGCAGGCCACTAAAGCATTTGACAGAATTAAGAGCACAAGGACACAGTTATCACGAAACATCTAAGCTTGCCGGTGTATCTAGGAATACTGTAGCTAAGTACGTTCGTGATGGAACAATGTGGCAAGCTAAATCACCTAGAGCCCCATGGGGATCAAAGCTGAGGTCTTCTACAAGGAGATGAATGTGGCTATCGTCAAAGACGGAGGGATCAGTGCACCAGCGATACTCTCTCGAATAGAACCTTTGGGCTGTAGCTCTAAAGTAACGACGATCCGTAATTACGTAAAATCTATCAAACCAAATATTCGACCTCACGCCAAGGCGACCATTCGCTATGAAAGCAAACCGGGAGCTCAGATTCAACTTGATTGGGGACTCTTTGGTTATGACGATCACCGAGGAACAAGGAGAAACATCGCTGGACTTATGGTGACAATGGGTTATAGCTAAAGGGTCTATCTAGAGTTTGCCCTAACAGCTGACATCTATGGCTTTTCTACCTGTTTGCGCAGCGGCGACGACCAGACCTCAATGTCGCGGGAGATGCGGTCAGCAGTCGCCGCGGGCACTCCGGCTTGGTCCGCGAAGGTCGACCACTTGGAGACCGCTTCGAGGACCTGCTCGATGATATCAAAGGCACCGGGGACGGCGAAGCGATCGCCAACGTCGCGGACGTCCGACCGCGTGATTCCAGTCGTACGACCGTTCACAGCCATCAAGTGCTGTCGGGTCCACTGGCTGTCCGGGGCGTGCGCGTAAGTGGATCTTCGGAAATAAGCGGTATTCCGGTACCAAGATCGACCAGGAATCGGCAAGTTATTGAGCGTTCTGAGGTGATTGGCCAGATTGAAGCCGTCATTCGGAGAGGTCTAGGCTACACAACCCGTGAACGGGTAAGAGGGGCCAAGGGGGTTCTCCCTGGTGTCTTACTTATTGGGTTGGTTGGTTCCTGTTACGAACCAAGTGCGCTAGAGATCTGCGTTGTCACCGGGGTAACAGTAGCTAGTAGTGACCAGTCAGGCTTACCAGCCGCCAAGAGCGCTCTGATTCTAAAGTTCGCAAAGTTCGTCATCCCAAAGGCGATGCGCTTAATCCGCTTAATGAGGTTGTTCATCGACTCTGTCGGTCCATTGGTCACGAAGGACGTGTGCCAGGCCAGGATCTCATCATGCCAGCTTTTCAAGGTTCTCCCAAGTAGTTGGACCTCGGGGGGTCGTTGGTTGTCGGTGAAGTCACTGATAAGAGCATCGAGGTGGTCACTAGCGAGTTTTGGGTCACGATAGGTATAGAGCTCTCGTAAGGACTCCTTGGCTCTCCATGCGGTAGCTACCTCGTTGTCTGGGTCACCTAGTTCAAGTAGGTGAGTAAGTTTGGCGTTGGCACCCTCGGTGAGTCTCTCCTTGGCCATAGTCAGGAGTCGCCGGATGCGATAGAGGGGATCCCCACCCCTGCCTCTGTGACCAAGGATGTTCTGTTGTACCCTTCTTCTCACCTCATCAAGGCGAGTGTTGGCCAGCTTTATCAGGTGGAATGGATCGGCTACCATGGTAGCGTT
>NZ_JXYS01000051.1 GCF_000949295.1 Acidithrix ferrooxidans | reverse complement strand
AGCGGAGCGAGGAGCGGGCCTAGGCTACGCAGCGCTCCCACCAGAGTCGAAGGAGCGAAGTTGGCCCCTTGCATCGCAAGTGCTGCACATACCCGGTTGATCGGGAGCCCAAGGAGAAACTTCGCCACCACGATATGGGCGAGGAACCCAGCCGACAGCCTACCTTTTGGAACTACCTTCGCTGGTGGTGCGCCAGCTACGACCCCCTTGGTCGCCTTGCAGTTACATCCTCTCCGGTACGTCGGACGGATATGGTCGATGACCCGGACTATCACCTCGACGTCGATCTCCTCGCAGCGTTCCTCTCCGAAAGGCGCATAAGGCGCACCACAGCTCCCACAGACCAACAGCTTGGAATCGGGCTCATGGATCTGTTGTACGCGTGGTAGGTGGTCATAGCTGCGTCGACCATGGCCGCGGTGCCCGAGTTGTTGACCTCTCTTGCGCCTTGGCACCTCATCAGGCTCAGGGTCGCTACTTTCTTCCAAGGCGCCTATTGGTTCTGCGTTCACATCCTGAGCCATCTTCGCCCGTTCGGAGCGACGCCCGAAAGCCTGTTTGGTTAGCTCGACGATCTTGGCTGTGAGTGCATCCACTTTGGCAGACAACTCGTCACGCTCGGACCTAAGGACGACGTTCTCGGCCTCCAGCGAAGCGATCCGCTCGTTGTCGTATTGGCGCACTGTTTTTGCCACGTAACTATAACTATCACAATTAAAGCGCCGTGTCCAGCCACCCTAGGCCACAGAGGATAGGCCAGCTACCCCAACCTTACGCCATCATCGAGTGTCTACAGCACCGCTTGTTTGACGGGATCACCGAATGTGTACGATGGTGTGGAACCTTTCATAGATCGGTGATAGGCAGGTGAGAGGTCGCCTGATCAGTGGTAGTCGGCGACTCCGTGTTCCCCAAAGTCGTATCTTTTCAGACTTATCAAGTTTCGCAAGCAATAACCATTTCAGACTCTGATTCGCGGATAAGCGGATGTGGAGACGCAAACACACATGTATTGAGAAGTCGCTCGACCAATGACATTTCAAAGCATACTTATCTAGTTTCGCTAGCAAAAACCAATTTGGAGTCAAATTCTCGGAGTAGCGGATGTGGAGACGCAAACACACATGTATTGAGAAGTCGCTCGACCAATGACATTTCAAAGCATACTTATCAAGTTTCGTAAGCAAGAGCCATTTTGGAATCAGATTCGCGGAGTAGCGGATGTGGAGACGCAAACACACATGTATTGAGAAGTCGCTCTACCAAGGACATTTCAAAGTGCCTTGCGTTGAATCGGTATGCGAATTCCTCGAGGCATAAGTTGCTTATGTTCCTCATCTCCGTGGTGGGTTCCGTCGATAAATTTCTTGCAGTTTCCAATTTAGGATCTTGAGCCATTTGAATGTTACATGTGCTTGTTCGTCTTTGGATAGAGTGAACCAGTGCGCTAGTCCAAGGTCTTTCAGCACATACCCCGTAACTTGGGTCACCATCACTTATCAGCTTGGTATTAGAATCTCAACGTCTCACAAAAACATCTTTGGGTGATTTAGCAGTGGTATCTTTGATTACTTCCATGAAGCAATGAGTAGGAGCACCATTGCTAATCGACACTGCAATTAGAACATTGGTTTGTTTTGTTCCCTTTCCTCTTTAGCCTTCGCCATGGCTCTCACCACCTAAAAAGAACTCATCTACTCAGGCGTTTTCTCCAAGTTTGTATAAACCATCTCGCTCAGCCATTACGCTCAGCCATTGCCTTAGGTAGCTTATTTAGCATCAACCAGCCAGTCGAATAAGAAACTTGAACGAATTTAGCAAGGGCTCTGATGGCTAGGGGGTAGTAGCCGAAAGACCACGCTTGTCGTTGGACAATAGATAGATAGCGGAGAACCACTTGGATAAAGAGATATGACTTCGATGAAAGATGGTTCCGGAGGTAACGCTAGTTTGGCGGTGACAAGATTTACATTGAAAAAGTGGAGCTCGAGATGCTGCATTTCTTGAAATGATTTGCCCTTACTAAAGTAAATTGATCGAAGTTACACTTTGAGAATCTAAATCCCTAATAGCAATAGCAATTTGATCAATTGATCTTCACATGCTTACTTTGAAGCGAAGCGTACCATAAAGCCTGAGATATCCACCATGCCTCCTTTATCGAACATCTGTTCTACTAAAGATTAGCTCCAATCTGGTCTCGGTGGAGGCGAAACTTACGAAACTTGATAAGTATGTTTCAAAGTGCCTTGGGTTGAATCGGTATGCGAATTCCTCGAGGCATAAGTTGCTTATGTTCCTCATCTCCGTGGTATGTTCCGTCGATAAATTTCTTGCAGTTTCCAATTTAGGATCTTGAGCCATTTGAATGTTACATGTGCTTGTTCGTCTTTGGATAGAGTGAACCAGTGCGCTAGTCCAAGGTCTTTCAGCACATACCCCGTAACTTGGGTTACCATCACTTATCAGCTTGGTATTAGAATCTCAACGTCTCACAAAAACATCTTTGGGTGATTTAGCAGTGGTATCTTTGATTACTTCCATGAAGCAATGAGTAGGAGCACCATTGCTAATCGACACTCCAATTAGAACATTGGTTTGTTTTGTTCCCTTTCCTCTTTAGCCTTCGCCATGGCTCTCACCACCTAAAAAGAACTCATCTACTCAGGCGTTTTCTCCAAGTTTGTATAAACCATCTCGCTCAGCCATTACGCTCAGCCATTGCCTTAGGTAGCTTATTTAGCATCAACCAGCCAGTCGAATAAGAAACTTGAACGAATTTAGCAAGGGCTCTGATGGCTAGGGGGTAGTAGCCGAAAGACCACGCTTGTCGTTGGACAATAGATAGATAGCGGAGAACCACTTGGATAAAGAGATATGGCTTCGATGAAAGATGGTTCCGGAGGTAACGCTAGTTTGGCGGTGACAAGATTTACATTGAAAAAGTGGAGCTCGAGATGCTGCATTTCTTGAAATGATTTGCCCTTACTAAAGTAAATTGATCGAAGTTACACTTTGAGCATCTAAATCCCTCATAGCAATAGCAATAGCAATAGCAATAGCAATAGCAATAGCAATAGCAATAGCAATTTGATCAAATGATCTTCACATGCTCCCTCTGAAGCGAAGCGTACCATAAAGCCTGAGAGATCTACCAAGACAGCTTTATCGAACATCTGTTCTACTAAGGATTAGCTCCAATCTGGTCTCGGTGAAGGCGAAACTTACGAAAGTTGATAAGTAGGTTGGTAATTGCTAGGAGGTGTGGCTCGTTAAGATGCCAATTCATTACCTTGGAACTTGCATCGCCTGGTTTGTCGATGAAAGTTCCAAAGTCATGACTACGAGTGGAGGTGATGGGGCTCGAACCCACGACCTTTTGACTGCCAGTCAAATGCTCTTCCAGCTGAGCTACACCCCCAAGAGGTCACCATGACAGTATATTGCAAAATTGTTTGATCGGTTAGCCTCAAGTCGAATTAATGAACTTTTGTCCTTCTGGCACCCTGACCGAGTGGTAAATGTGAAAGGTGGAGCCATAGCTTTGACAAAAATTAGCAAGGTCGGATTTGGTCATTTACAGGGCAATAGGTCAGTTCCAATGTGTCGATACTAGCTTGCACTAGGTCGGTGCTGCCTCTTGGCCTCAGGCAATCTCTGGGTATGGAGCTCCCGGGCGCTAGCAATGGTGTGATTTTCCATCAATGAAACCTATATCGTTAGAATACACTTTTGACACACAAAAATGTATTCTAACGACGCCCCGTTTAGAATGGTTGTAATTTTGTAACGACATGAGGGTCAATGACTGAGGTTTATAACGTACAAGAAGTTGAGCGTAAGTGGCAACGGATTTGGGAAGAATCGGGAATCTACCAAGTCGATGATGACGATACCCGGCCAAGATCGTATGTCTTGTGTATGTATCCTTATCCATCGGGTGCTGCGCATCAGGGCCATGTTAAGAACTATACCTTCGGCGATCTAAATGTTCGCTTTAGAACAATGAAGGGCGAGGCCGTCCTTTCGCCATTTGGCTTTGATTCGTTTGGACTTCCTGCAGAGAATGCTGCCATAAGGACCAAGATTCATCCTAGGGAATATACCGATGCACGAATTGACGAACTTCGTTCCAGCGTAAAGCGCCTTGGAGCGGTCTTTGATTGGCGACGTGAATCAAAGAGTCACGATCCATCGATGATTAAATGGTCACAGATTATCTTTGCCAGACTTTATGAAGCGGGCCTTGCTTACAAGGCAGAGGCCCCAGTCAATTGGTGTCCAGGTTGCCAAACGGTGTTGGCAAATGAGCAAGTGAATTCCGACGGTACGTGTGATCGCAGCGGTGACATCGTTGAACGTAAGAACCTTTCGCAGTGGTTCTTTCGGATTACTTCCTATGCCGATGATCTTCTTGAAGGCCTCGACAGTTTGGATTGGCCAGAGCGAGTCAAAACGATGCAGCGTAACTGGATCGGTCGGTCTGTCGGCGCTAAGATGAAGCTCAAAGTTGCAGGGCTGTCTGACTATTCGATTGAGGTTTACACAACCCGGCCTGATACCTCCTTTGGCATGACTTATGCCGTTATCGCCCCTGAGCATCCGTTTGTCGAGTTGATCACGTCTTCGAAGATCCAAGATGAAAAGTGGAAGATTGACAATGTGGTTAGTCCCGAGTTTTCTGTAAGTGAACAGAATTCTCGAGAGATCCAGGATTTCGTTCAATCGGTGAAGAACCTTTCTGACGTGGATAGGGTCACGACTACTTCCGAACGACCAAAGAGAGGAATCTTTACCCGATGCTCGGTAATGAATCCATTCACCGGAAAATTGGTCCCACTTTATATTGCGGATTACGTGCTTATGACTTATGGAACCGGCGCAATCATGGCCGTTCCTGGTGAGGATCAACGGGATTATGACTTTGCCAAAGTCTTCGATCTGCCTATTATTCGAACCGTGGCACCACCAGAGGGCTTTGAAGGCGATGCCTATACCGGAAGCGGCGAGAAGATAAACTCTGAATTTTTGAATGGACTTTCCATCGAGGAGGCCAAATCTAAGGCGATCTCTTGGTTGCAAGAGCGTGACTTAGGTGTTGCCTCTACGCAATATCGGTTGCGCGATTGGTTGATCTCCAGACAGAGATATTGGGGATGTCCAATTCCGATCGTTTATTGTGACAAGTGTGGCACTTCAACGGTTCCAGTGGATGATCTTCCGGTTTTGGCTCCTGATGATGTTGAGTTTCTTCCAACAGGCGAATCTCCATTGGCGCGCCATGCAATATTTTCAAAGGCTGTCTGTCCAAAGTGTGGGGGTCCAGCAACTCGAGAGACAGACACAATGGATACCTTCGTCGACTCGTCATGGTATTTTCTCAGATTTTGTGACTCGTTCAATTCCAAAGAGCCATTTTCTCTGACGGCACTTGAAGAGTGGATGCCGGTTGATCAATATATCGGCGGTATCGAACACGCGATTTTGCATCTTATGTACGCTAGGTTTTTTACGCGTGCGCTTTCAGATCTTTCGTTAGTTCCAAAGTCACTAAAGGAACCTTTTGCTCGTCTTTTTACCCAAGGGATGATCAGGATGGACGGATCAAAAATGTCCAAATCAAAGGGTAATTTAATTTCTCCAGAGCAATATTTTGATGGAGTGGGTGCTGATGCACTTAGGCTCTTTCATCTTTTTATTGGGCCTCCCGGCGACGACTTTGATTGGACAGGTCAAGCCGATGAGATGATAGAGGGTTGCTCTCGTTTTCTCAAGCGCGTCTATCGCGTCGCTGTCAATGAATATGTACCCACGAAGGTTCAAGATTCAGAGTCGAAATTGCTCAGAGAATTTACCCATCGAATCATCGAAAAGGCAACAATAGACTACGAGCGCTGGTCCTACAATACAGTTGTATCGGGAGCTATGTCGCTGTGCAACCAGATATATAAGGGGATCTCAAACGGAGCAGATTCTTCAAGCGTCGACGAAGCGATCGATATCTTGATCAAACTTTTAGCGCCTATGACTCCGCACATCTGTGCTGAACTTTGGTCGATTCGCCATGATGGCGAGATCGTGCATCTTCAGAAATGGCCAACTCCTGACCAGGCACTGCTCTCTAGCGTCAAAGAGACCTTGGTCGTACAGGTTGCTGGGAAGGTGCGAGAGAAGTTCGAAGTTGATGGATCTATTACAGAGCAAGAGGCTCTTGCCCTCAGCATGGGCAGCCAAAAGGTTTTATCATTCCTTGCTAACGGCTCTGCATCAAGAGTGGTCTATAGACTTCCAAAGTTGATCAATTTGATTCCTTAGTCCATTTTTCGTGAATCATTGGGATATTCTCGAGTTCGCGTATTGGATGGGCGAAGTTATTTGACTCAGAACAATCAAACGCCCCAATGACACCTTTGGGGCGTTTGATTCGTTAATTCACATTTAAGCCATCGAGTTGTCGGTAATAGTTATTTCCACCGCTCGCGCCATTGGCCTTTTAGCTTTTTACTCTACTTTCTGTTTGGAAGTAGTTTTTGTACATACTTATCAAGTTTCGTAAGCAAGAGCCATTTTGGAGTCAGATTCGCGGAGTAGCGGATGTGGAGACGCAAACACACATGTATTGAGAAGTCGCTCTACCAAGGACATTTCAAAGTGCCTTCGGTTGAATCGGTATGCGAATTCCTCGAGGTAAAGTTGCTTATGTTCCTCACGTCCGTGGTATGTTCCGTCGATAAATTTCTTGCAGTTCCCTATCAGGATGTTGAGCCATTTGAATGTTACATGTGCTTGTTCGTCTTTGGATAGAGTGATCGAATGCGCTAGTCCAAGGTCTCGAGCACATACCCCGTAACTTGGGTTACCATCACTTATCAGCTTGGTATCGGAATCTAAACGTCTCACAAAAACATCTTTGAATGATTTAGCAGTGGTATCTTTGATTACTTCCATGAAGCAATGAGTAGGAGCACCATTGCTAATCGACACTCCAATTAGGACATTGGTTTGTTTTGTTCCCTTTCCTCTTTAGCCTTCGCCATGGCTCTCACTACCTAAAAAGAACTCATCTACCTGGACGTTTCCTCCAAGTTTATATAAACCATTTCGGTCAGCCATTGCTTTTCGTAGCTTATTTAGCATCAACCAGCCAGTCGAATAAGATACTTGAACGAATTTAGCAATGGTAGTAGCCGAAAGACCACGCTTGTCGTTGGACAATAGATAGATAGCGGAGAACCACTTGGATAAAGAGATATGGCTTCGATGAAAGATAGTCCCGGAGGTAACGCTAGTTTGACGGTGACAAGATTTACATTGAAAAAGNGGAGCTCGAG
>NZ_JXYS01000050.1 GCF_000949295.1 Acidithrix ferrooxidans | reverse complement strand
AAGGCGGGGTGATTTCTCCGATTTTGGCGAATCTGTTCTTACATTACGCTTTTGACAAATGGATGGTAAAGAACTTACCCTATGCCCCGTTTGAACGATACGCGGATGACCTTTTGGTACATGTGAAAACAAAGAAACGAGCCGAAGAGATCCTAGAGGCTATAGGTCAGAGAATGACGCAGGTCAAGTTGGAGTTACATCCACAAAAGACCAAAATCGTCTATTGTAAGGACTCCAACCGTAAAGGAGAGTTCGAACAAATACGCTTTGACTTTCTAGGATTTACCTTTGCACCACGCTACGCCCGCAATAAGTTCAAGCAGCAGTTTAACAACTTCCTGCCAGCGGCTTCAGATAAAGCGGTAGAAGAAATGGGCAGAGAACTTAGGCGGTTTCGTATTCACCTCCAAACAGGCCAAACCATAGCCGAACTCGCCAGGCTTTACAACCCGGTGATCTTAGGCTGGATCAACTACTATGGACGCTTCTACAAATCCAGATTAGGCCAACTCCTCCGTCGTATCAATATCTATTTGATTAGATGGGCACGCAAAAAGTACAGGCGACTTAGCATACGAGCAAATGCTTGGAAATACCTATCTCAAATAGCCGAACGTGAACCCAATCTTTGGGCTCACTGGTCATTTGGGGTAATACCAAAAGTCGGTTCGCTAGGAGCCGTGTGAATTGAGAGGTTCACGCACGGTTCTGTGAGAGCGGGGAGGGGAAGTTCCTCCCCGCCACTCGACCCCCATCGAAGAACTCCCGGCTCAGCGGGTTAAGTCCAGTGGATCCTGAATAGAGATGCGGATAACACTTGTGAGACAGGTTGAAGCGGCATTCTGGTTTGGGAAACCATCGCAACGATGGTGTGCTGAGCTAGAGAGGTTGTTCCATGGGGACATTATGAAAGGGACAACCGGGCCATTGACGGTCAGCCCATAAAGCGCTATACTGTGTACACAAAGGAGACACAATGGGCAAACTCAAAAGCGTCGGCGTTCGTGAATTTCGCAACAATGCAAGCACCTACCTTTCCGGCTCCGATCCGGTTGCCGTGAACAAGCACGGTCAGGTGATTGGGTTTTATATCCCGCTCGAACGTGATCAGGACGAAGTGCGTCGTGCTATTGCCAAGTTGGGCGTCACGGTAGAGAAGGTCCTCGAAGACACGGGTATGTCCGAAGAGGAGCTGGCGCAGCTGTTCGACCTCCGGCGACAGTTGCCTGAATGATTGGCTCTCCTAACATAGATGTGGATCAAGCAACCCTTTCGTAGGGGAGCTTGAGATCAATCGGACCGCATGAAAGCATCACCAAAGCAAGTGTTGATTTTGCAGAGTGAAGACCATAGCATCTAGCAATGGCGGATCTAATATATTGTTTAGACCCTCAAGCCTTCCGTTGGAGACACCCTTTTCAAGCTAGGGGGCTCAATAGCAGCCATAATTCCATCTTTATGGGTTCGAATTGTCTTTGATAATCTGACAAAGCTAGGTATCTGTGCTCGTGAAGCACGAGCACACCAGGAATCCAAGAACTCAGCTACTTCGTCATTGGATAATCCACTACCGAATATCCCTCTTAGGGATTCTTTCATCTCTAAGGGCTTTAGGAGTATTGCAGCGGTTGACTTTATTTGACGTAGAGTCTCATTTTGGCGTTGAGTCAAATCACCAGGATTCTTTAGTAATGCCCATCTTGCACTCACAAACCTACGGGCGTAATCTGGAGTAGGAAGTTTTCTCAGTTGGCGCCATAGGTCGCATCTTACCTCCTCCAGGGCCTCAGTGCCCAATTTAACGACATGAAAAGGATCGAGTGCGATTTAAGTATCTGGTGTGCGATCAGCGAAAGCTTTAGCAAAAGCTGGTCCCATGTCCATTGTTGCTACTTGTGTGAGAGCTTGGAACGTTGCGAACCAAGCTCACATAAGAACCCATCTAGACTCTTAGCGCTTTTTCCTTCTGCTCCATAGACGATCTTTCCAGTTTCATGATCTGTTACGGGCTCTAAATAACTTGGGTTATGTACTTATGGTGTTTACGATAGGCAATCTCATCTACCCCTATTATTGAGAGCTTCTCTAGTCGCTTTGGATCGATCTCTTTGGCTACTACTCTCTCACAGATCGTACCAACTGTTTTCTGAGCAATCCGGGTGAGCTTCGTAACTGTTGTTTTATCCATCTTTGCGGTTGAGCCGGCAACTAGATGTTCAAAGTCTCTCGTGAAGCGAGATTTACGATACCGGTCACCCAAATGGCACTGACTCAGTGATTACTCCATGATTGGGGCATTTCGGTCTCCGTAGGGCACAAGAGATCCAAGTACGACGTATTCCCATGTCAAGATGTCTCCAGCGAGGGTTGATAAGTTCTGATGTCGTAGCGGTATTTTNNTTTCGAATTTACGGCTTATTCAACAACACTTTGGACATGCGAGCTTGGATCGTGCAAGTTTGACATCTACAACAATTT
>NZ_JXYS01000049.1 GCF_000949295.1 Acidithrix ferrooxidans | reverse complement strand
GCTATCTATCTATTGTCCAACGACAAGCGTGGTCTTTCGGCTACTACCATTGCTAAATTCGTTCAAGTATCTTATTCGACTGGCTGGTTGATGCTAAATAAGCTACGAAAAGCAATGACTGACCGAAATGGTTTATATAAACTTGGAGGAAACGTCCAGGTAGATGAGTTCTTTTTAGGTGGTGAGAGCCATGGCGAAGGCTAAAGAGGAAAGGGAACAAAACAAACCAATGTCCTAATTGGAGTGTCGATTAGCAATGGTGCTCCTACTCATTGCTTCATGGAAGTAATCAAAGATACCACTGCTAAATCATTCAAAGATGTTTTTGTGAGACGTTTAGATTCCGATACCAAGCTGATAAGTGATGGTAACCCAAGTTACGGGGTATGTGCTGAAAGACCTTGGACTAGCGCATTCGATCACTCTATCCAAAGACGAACAAGCACATGTAACATTCAAATGGCTCAACATCCTGATAGGGAACTGCAAGAAATTTATCGACGGAACATACCACGGACGTGAGGAACATAAGCAACTTATGCCTCGAGGAATTCGCATACCGATTCAACCGAAGGCACTTTGAAATGTCCTTGGTAGAGCGACTTCTCAATACATGTGTGTTTGCGTCTCCACATCCGCTACTCCGCGAATCTGATTCCAAAATGGCTCTTGCTTACGAAACTTGATAAGTATGTTATAAATCGTCGATGATCAGCAGATTTATAGGGCTACTTTGAATATCTGCTGATCATCGAAAAGTGCTTGAGGTTGCAAGTTAGAAGCCGACATCCGAGGGCCTTAGCCATAGCATCAATCGAGAGGTTCGCACCTTCAATCGAACGATGATAGAGCGTTTTAGCCTCGCTAAAGTCCGGGCTTCCTATCTCCAATTCCAAAGGTGCGGTGCTACGCTAACTAGAAACCACACCTCAAGAAAGATTGATGTAGAAGCCAAAATAGCCCCACCAAAGACGTACAAGCGTCTCTTCGAACTGGAGTAGCTAGCGATTTTGATCTTAGCTTTTCTGTTGCGTTCCCTTCCTGCATGCAGTCGCATGAGCACCGGGAAACGATCCTCCCCATACTTGGAATGGAGGCTCCAAATAGCAAGCCCCGTATAGAAGTCCAGCAGGGGAATCGCCGTCAGAAGTATGGCCTTAGCTTTGCCTGACAGCGCTATTGCAGCATTTAACATCAGACCTTTAACCTCCTACGCACTGCCAAAGTCTGTGCCCGGGTGGACTTTTCGTCCATGATGGACAAGTTGGTCATCCTCTGTGCCCTCTTGATGCTGATGTCCCTTGGAGCGACCTCCAAAGCTAGCTGCTTTGGGATGTGCCGGACGAACTCGCACTTATTGCAAGTCCGCGTTTAATCGACGATCGCCGCCGCCGTCTTTTTCTTGCCAAACATCGTTATCTCTCCATCTCTTCGTAGTGGCTGAGCCACGTTTTGTGATCGGCTTCCGTGATCCATAGAAGACGGCCTCCGACCGTCTTGTGAATGTATCTTCCATCGTTAGTGCATACTGGGCATCCCCGTAGATGGAAATGCCTACCCGGACCACGGTGGCTACCGCCTCTACTAGGGAACACCCCCGCCTGCGCGGGGAAGCCGCTAACTTTCCACCGTTAAATCCAAAGTCCCCGTTTTGCACTACGCTTTTTTAAGTGACAATTACGGTCTTACAATAGGTGGACAATTGAGAGTCCGAGGACCAAAGCTAAGCAAGAGGTATCTGTGACGATTCCAAGATCAAAGATCCTCCTGTCATGATACGCCTTGGCTTGTATGTCCACATTGGTGACACCACCCCGCCCTGAAGGGCGGAGCTTCGATGGCGTTGTTCACGCCACTCTGCTTTCGACGCGACCAGCGGAGTCGGAAATACTCGACCCCACTGGGGCTACTCGCTTCACGGAACCGCCTTCGGCCTTCCGGCTCTGACTTGGCTTGCGCCTGCCCGTGCTGTTGTCCGCCGGGTCCGGCGGTCTGTGCTGCATAAATCTGCTCTGCTGCGGCCCTGATGTTCACTGCTGCGTTCCTGTCGGCATGGTCTTGATGACCGCACGCGACACAAGCGAACTCCCGTCCACACCCAGGACGATTCGCCGGGTCGAGAGCCTTGCACTTCGCACACCGACGACTGGTGTTCGGCGCCGGAACTGAGACTATCTGGGTTCCGAACTTCGGACCCTTGTACCCAAATTGACGCCGACGCTCGAAGGGGGCGTTGTCGAGGATGCCTCGATTAAGTCCCGCCTTCGCTGCAACACTGGTGCCAGGTGCTTCTACCGTCCCCTTGGCGGAGGCGGTCATGTTCTTCACCCGTAAGTCTTCAATTCCGACGATGCCGTGGTTTTTGGCCACGTCGGTGGTCAGCTTGTGGGTGAAGTCGTTTCGACGGCGGGCCTGTTTGGCTCGCAACCGAGCGATCTCGGAGTTAGTGTGCCGGAGGCGATTGGAGTACCGGCCATTGTTGTGGCGCTTGGCCCACGTGAGCTGCCGAGCCTTCCTGCGTTCGAGGCCGACCAGTCTCCTCTTCTCGCCGGGGGTGAGAGTGGCGGTCATCAGACGGGGACTCTCCTCATCGGAGAGAAAGGCGGAACACGCCACTCCAAAATCGACGCCGGTTGCCGGTTTGCCATTGGGAGGCGCTGTGATCTGTTTGGCCGCAATTCCGAACGACACCATCCACCCAGAACCGGGGGTGAAGGTGAAAGTGGCGTTCCGTACAACGCCGTTGAATGGGCGGTGGTGCCGGAACCGCTGCCAGCCGAGCTTGGGGATCCACACCTCAGACCATTTTCGGTCGATATGGCGGACATCGACGGCCTGCCCTGGGAGCGAGAACCGGAGTTTCGACGAACGCTTCTCGAAGGTGGGCGGCCCGGCGGGGTGGTCAGGGTTCCACCAGTTGTCGTATGCCCGATCGAGGTCCTTTATGGCAGCCTGTGCTGCCTGAGCCGGGAGGTCAGCCATCCAGTCAAAGTCGGCCCTTGCCTCGGTCAGGGACTGGCTCTGCCCCTTGGCCCGGAGCCTGATGCCGCGCCCATCCCAAAGCAACTGGCGCTGCGCCAGAGCAAGATTCTTGATTGCCCTGCGGGTGTGACCCCAGCTTGTCATACGACCTGAGTTCTCCGGCGATAGGACAAGGAGGTACTTGCGGGCGGTGTTTGCCTTCGCATCGTCCCCCTTCTTGATCTTCCGCTTCGCCATGCTTCAACTATACTTGGTTTTATGGCACCGGATCAAGACATTCGCACTGGCAGGCACTGCGTCTTTCTCATGCACGTCCACTTGGTATTTACCACGAAGTTCCGCCATAAAGTTTTCACCGCCCGGCACCTGAAGCGCATGGAAGAAGTAATGGCCAACGTGTGCTCGGACTTCGAGTGTGAATTGGTGGAGTTCAACGGTGAAGCCGAACACGTCCACCTACTAGTCAACTTCCCGCCAAAAGTGTCGGTGTCCAAGTTGGTGAACAGCCTGAAGGGTGTGTCGTCCCGGCGGCTCCGTCAGGAGTTCCCTGAGCTGAAGAAGCACTACTGGAGGGCACAGCGCCTGTGGAACGGCTCCTACTTCGCTGGCTCGGTCGGAGGTGCATCACTCGACGTCCTGCACCGGTACATCGAAAGCCAGGACCGACCACGTGTTTAGGAGTGTCGAGACGAACGGCGATTCACCTCCGCCCTGAAGTGCGGAGCACTCTCGCATGCCACTGGTAGCTGTCTGATAAATTCGGTCAAGTCTTGTCCTAGCAGATACAAATGCCACAAGTATGAAGCTAATAACGACAATCGGATTTATAATCATGAAGGTATCCTCCAGCGAACAACAAAACTAACATCCTGATTGCAAAGTTCCGAACACATCGTAAATAGAGACTCCGTTGTACCCAATCGCGCTACACACAGCTATTTGGGCCTCTCCAATTGCCGCGACAGCACCTGATACGCCCGCCACCACATTCGAAGCCAACCCCGGTGGTTGTAAAACGCTTATAGTAACGCTAACTATTTATTTTGCGCTCGGCATCTGCCCAAAAGACGATTTTGGGTACTTTGGAAGGCTCCCATTTGATTGATCCGCTACCAATATCAGCTTTGTATCCATAATGTAGATGGAGGAAATTAATGTGAAGTCCAAAAGGCATACCCGTTCTACTCAAGGTAAGCAGGGCGCAGGTGTGTAAGAAGATCGCCGAAGGGGACAAGATGCTAAATGACAGTGCAACCATAAGTGAAGTTGCCGCTTTGCCATAAAAGCCCTAAGGCGCTGAAGTTACCGAGACAACCTGGCACCGATGGAAGAGTACCTACGCTGCATTGAAGGGAACCAAAGTAAAGCTTACTCATTGAACTTGAATCTAAAGAACCATCGCCTAAAGAACCATCGCCTAAAGAACCATCGCCTAAAAGAACATCATACTTATCAAGTTTCGTAAGCAAGAGCCATTTTGGAATCAGATTCGCGGAGTAGCGGATGGGGAGACGCAAACACACATGTATTGAGAAGTCGCTCTACCGAGGACATTTCAAAGTGCCTTGCGTTGAATCGGTATGCGAATTCCTCGAGACATAAGTTGCTTATGTTCCTCATCTCCGTGGTATGTTCCGTCGATAAATTTCTTGCAGTTCCCTATCAGGATGTTGAGCCATTTGAATGTTACATGTGCTTGTTCGTCTTTGGATAGAGTGAACCAGTGCGCTAGTCCAAGGTCTTTCAGCACATACCCCGTAACTTGGGTTACCATTACTTATCAGCTTGGTATTAGAATCTCAACGTCTCACAAAAACATCTTTGGGTGATTTAGCAGTGGTATCTTTGATTACTTCCATGAAGCAATGAGTAGGAGCACCATTGCTAATCGACACTCCAATTAGGACATTGGTTTGTTTTGTTCCCTTTCCTCTTTAGCCTTCGCCATGGCTCTCACCATCTAAAAAGAACTCATCTACTCAGGCGTTTTCTCCAAGTTTGTATAAACCATCTCGGTCAGCCATTACGCTCAGCTATTACGCTCAGCCATTGCCTTAGGTAGCTTATTTAGCATCAACCAGCCAGTCGAATAAGATACTTCAACGAATTTAGCAAGGGCTCTAATGGCTAGGGGGTAGTAGCCGAAAGACCACGCTTGTCGTTGGACAATAGATAGATAGCGGAGAACCACTTGGATAAAGAGATATGACTTCGATGAAAGATAGTCCCGGAGGTAACGCTAGTTTGACGTCGACAAGATTTACATTGAAAAAGTGGAGCTCGAGATGCTGCATTTCTTGAAATGATTTGCCCTTACTAAAGTAAATTGATCGAAGTTACACTTTGAGAATCTAAATCCCTAATAGCAATAGCAATTTGATCAAATGATCTTCACATGCTTACTTTGAAGCGAAGCGTACCATAAAGCCTGAGATATCCACCAAGACAGCTTTATAGAACATCTGTTCTACTAAGGATTAGCTCCAATCTGGTCTCGGTGAAGGCGAAACTTACGAAACTTGATAAGTATGAAGAACATCATTGCTGACCAGGCTCTTGATATTGCAATGGCCAAGGAGGTAACGATAATAAACTTCTAACTCTAAAATCGTCGCCTACGTCAATTACACTCCGTAGGTCGCGATTCGCAACTCCACTTGAGCGATCGTTTTGCCTTGTGGCAACTCGATCACCAACCCCAATCTGACAGCCACCTCTACCTTTGGTTTCAATGGATTAGCACTACCCCCACGGTGTTCTCAGGATTTACGACCATAAAACTCCAACGTATAGAACTGCTTGCACGCACGATTATTTTGTCGGGATAGCCAATCGTCCCCGTCGGTTCTGCCACATTCAACATTCCTCCACCATTTGGTCCACATAGTGGCTCTACCCCAAACGGTAACGACTCACCAGGAATGTATACCTGCACCAATGCGAACCCTTTCGAGGGGCCAACACAAGTAACGGAGAGTCCTAATCGGTGAAATCTCATCGCTGAGCGATTCATAACTGGGATTTCCTGCGTACCACTCCCAGTCCCCGATGCAATAACTTGCTCGCCAGGATCCCCTACGAGTGTGCCTAGAGCCCTATTTGTGGAGTTTGCGATCCATGGGATGAGGAGTGCCGATACTGCACCGATAGCTAGACCTGCGACAAAGATCACAATGGGTAGAAGCCGCCGGAACGAGTAGCGGGATGCATGAGTGGCGGCATCGGTATCCGTCATTCATCCTTCCCGAGCTATGACATCGATTGAGCACAATTTGGTCTCCTTGGTATCGGTGAGTGTCAAGATAGTTGGCACATTTGCTTAGTTTGAGATTAATGGTTTTCTGGCACCTTCGTGCCGCCAAAAGCTAGTTAATTTAGGTTCCTCATTGATCGACTTATCCGTGGCGAAATTTTGATCTAGTTGCCGACGACAAGTCGGCAACTAGATCAAATGACCACACTTGGGTCTGCCAATTTGGCTAACTAATTGACAATCCTAAATATCTTTGGGCTCATGAGATCGAAGCTGGATAACAAAATCGTCGCACTATCGTCACGCAACGGACCATTGGAGCTCGCAAATAGGAAACCTCCTGGCTGTGTTGATCGATGACGGACTTGTGGTGTGATTTATACCCACCTTCCCTCTGAGATCTCAGGCCTCTAGCTCTTTAGGAAGCTAACTGGGGTTATTGAGTTGTGGACGATCGCTACGCAAACGGTAATTGAAATGTGGAAAACGCTTCGCGTTTGCGCACAATCCAATAATCTTCGCCCACAGGCTCTTTCAACCTGCTACTACTACTAATTAAATTAAAGTCTCTAAGATCTTGAATCTCTTCGTGTTGGGTCAATCGACTTAGAACTACGCAGATAATGTAGAACTTAGGATGGATTTATCCCTTGGAGGTGTAGTCCAGGTTCTCGCCAGGTGGACTCCAGTCTCTCACTTTAGAGTTGATCCACCTCTTTGGATTGAGTTCCTTTGTCGTTTCGTAGAGTTT
>NZ_JXYS01000048.1 GCF_000949295.1 Acidithrix ferrooxidans | reverse complement strand
GGAGCGAGGAGCGGGGCCTAGGCTACGCAGCGCTCCCACCAGAGTCGAAGGAGCGAAGTTGGCCCCTTGCATCGCAAGTGCTGCACATACCCGGTTGATCGGGAGCCCAAGGAGAAACTTCGCCACCACGATATGGGCGAGGAACCCAGCCGACAGCCTACCTTTTTGGAACTACCTTCGCTGGTGGTGCGCCAGCTACGACCCCTGGTCGCCTTGCAGTTACATCCTCTCCGGTACGTCGGACGGATATGGTCGATGACCCGGACTATCACCTCGACGTCGATCTCCTCGCAGCGTTCCTCTCCGAAAGGCGCATAAGGCGCACCACAGCTCCCACAGACCAACAGCTTGGAATCGGGCTCATGGATCTGTTGTACGCGTGGTAGGTGGTCATAGCTGCGTCGACCATGGCCGCGGTGCCCGAGTTGTTGACCTCTCTTGCGCCTTGGCACCTCATCAGGCTCAGGGTCGCTACTTTCTTCCAAGGCGCCTATTGGTTCTGCGTTCACATCCTGAGCCATCTTCGCCCGTTCGGAGCGACGCCCGAAAGCCTGTTTGGTTAGCTCGACGATCTTGGCTGTGAGTGCATCCACTTTGGCAGACAACTCGTCACGCTCGGACCTAAGGACGACGTTCTCGGCCTCCAGCGAAGCGATCCGCTCGTTGTCGTATTGGCGCACTGTTTTTGCCACGTAACTATAACTATCACAATTAAAGCGCCGTGTCCAGCCACCCTAGGCCACAGAGGATAGGCCAGCTACCCCAACCTTACGCCATCATCGAGTGTCTACAGCACCGCTTGTTTGACGGGATCACCGAATGTGTACAATGTTCGTATTGGCCGTAGGGATGATGGGGTTGACTCGAAAATCCACAGTCCAACTCGTTTCCGCGGTTGGAACTCTCTCGGCGAAGAGCACAGCTATGGTGCCGAATGGCTTGGCTGTAGACACGGCCGGCAACCTTTATATATCAGATATCGGAAGTCACGTAGTTTATAAGGTCACTCCACAGGGGGGTCTTTCAATTGTGGCTGGGGTTTCGGGCTCAAGTGGCGCCCTCACCCCGGGACCGGCCACAGCTTCGAAGATTGGCACCCCAGCCGGTTTGGCGTTTTACGCTAGCTCCAATGTCTCCAATGTGTACTTCGCAGACTCTTACAATCAAGCAATTGGGAAGGTGACATACTCGGGATCTACGTTGCCCGGAATACTCTCTATCTATGCTGGCAATCCTGGAAGTTACGGAGCCCCCATTCCAGGCCCCGCGACTAGCACCCCACTCTCGTCTCCGGAGGGTATTGCACTAGACAGCGCTGGCAACCTCTATGTCGCTGATTCTTTCCATTCGGTGGTTGAAAAGATCACGCCCTCTGGGACCATGTCGATAGTGGCAGGTCAAGCTGACACCGCAGGGGCACCCAACTGCATCTTTTCGACAACTTCGCTTTACGGCATCACGTGCACGCCGATCCAGGCCACCAGTGCTTATTTGGACATCCCCGAGGCAGTGGCGGTTGACGGTAGTGGTGATATCTTTATCGCTGATACGGGTAACCATGTCGTCGAGGAGATTAATTCAACTACAGGGCTTCTTTCAGTTATTGCCGGGGTACCGGGCTCAAGCGGTGCCCCCACACCAGGCCTCGCGAATAAGTCTGCGCTAGGTGATCCCACGGGGTTAGCCCTGGACGCCAGTGGCAACCTTTACATTGCCGATCCGTCCAACAATGTGGTCGAGGAGATTAATTCACAGACAGGGCTTCTTTCGGTTGTAGCTGGGATGGTGGGCCAAAGTGGGCCGCCTACGCCGGGTCAGGCTACCTTATCTAAACTCAACAGTCCTGGGGAATTGGCGATATCGGGCAATAACCTCTATATATCGGACACCAACAACAACGTCGTGGAAAAGGTCGACCTTGTAGCGGGTATCCTTTCCATCTTTGCTGGTACAGGTACCGCACCAACACCAACCTCAATACCAACACCAACACCAACCTCAATACCAACACCAACACCAACCTCAATACCAACACCAACCTCAATACCAACACCAACCTCAACCTCAATACCAGCATCAACACAGGGCTCTGGATATCAACTTGCTGCTGCCGATGGAGGCGTCTTCTCTTTTGGCGCCCCCTTCTATGGCTCCGCGACCAACACCCGATTGAATGCGAGGATTGTGGGTATGGCCCGCACTCCTAATGGTGGCGGTTACTGGCTCGTGGCCGCCGATGGAGGCGTCTTCTCCTTTGGTGACGCCGCTTTCCATGGATCGGCTACCAATATTCGTTTGAACCAACCGGTGGTGGGTATGGCTGTCGACCCCGCGACCGGCGGTTACTGGCTCGTGGCTGCCGATGGAGGCGTCTTCTCTTTTGGCGCCCCCTACTACGGTTCGAAAGGCGGAGGAAACCTTACCTCAGCGATCGTCGGGATCGCCTCTACTCCGGATGGTGGCGGATACTGGATTACTACCGCGGACGGGCGTGTCTACGGATTTGGGGACGCCTCTTACCACGGGGATATGGCCGGTAAGTCCCTGAACCAGCCGATAGTGGGTATCGCCTCTACCCCGACGGGTGGCGGTTACTGGCTCGTGGCCGCCGATGGAGGCGTCTTCTCCTTTGGTGACGCCGCTTTCCATGGATCGGCTACCAATATTCGTTTGAACCAACCGGTGGTGGGTATGGCTGTCGACCCCGCGACCGGCGGTTACTGGCTCGTGGCTGCCGATGGAGGCGTCTTCTCCTTTGACGCCCCCTTCTATGGATCGGCTGCCAATATTCGTTTGAATGAGCCGATAGTGGGCTAGGGCACTAGGTGCTGGTCTGGTAGCGCCCATGCGGATCGAATGGTCTTTGCAACAGCGAGGTGGACGATGTCAACAGAGAAGACGCTGACGCCCTCCATTCGGAGATTTCCTTCCGAGGAAGTTGGTTGACGCTAGCCGTCGGTGTTGGAGTGGGCATCAAAGCGGGCTCGGATCTCGGGAGCGCGTTGATGCCCGGGTTCTCGGCTGCTTCCGTGGAACCGTGCCCGTGCCCAAAAGCAGCTCACCGTAGCTATAGGCTCGATCCAATGCTCCGGCATGCCTGGCGATGACACAACGAAGCTGGGAGAGTTGGAGCTCGGCGTAAAATCCGTTGCCGTTGCAGTGGCGAATATTTCACTTTGTCTTGTCTATCTACTCCAGTAATATGTTTCCACCCATTCCGGAAACCCTTTACCGCTTCTTTGAAGTAGGTAAATGCGAGAAACTTGCAAGTGGATCGAATGTCTTGATCCACTTGCAAAGAGCGAGGATTGAAAAGAAAGAGAAGATGGTTCTTGGAACCATTGGTGATTAGAAATTATTGCAAGGATCCTATTTTTGACCAACTTGCAGCAAGATATTTTTGACCCATCTCGCCCATTCGTGGTACTTCTTCCAAGCAGATTGAGATATCGCTTATTTTAGAGTTTTTAATTCTCTTGGGTCAAAGTCGACTTCGGTCGGGGATAAGTTAGATGACGCATCTGATTGACTTTTGATGATTGCTTCGTCGGGTCAATTAGATTGTTCGAATTGCTGAACTATTTAGGTTGTCGAAAGCTTGGCCGTCTTTGAGGATTAGTTCACATACGTCCGTTTAACTGTCCAGTCAACTCGACCTTCAGAGGTATTCGGGTCCTGATGCGCGTCAGGGAGAAGTCTTGGTTTTAGGGTACTTCTCATTACCGTCAAATGGTGGCAAAAGCTTAAGCCTCGGATTGTCTCTGACGTCCACCTTTCTCGACAAGACGACGGTAATGAGGTTTTGTGAATGATGCTGGGTAGTTTTATATCGAAAAAGCCGATACCGCAAATCTGCGAATTTTGTTGGTTAAATCGGCGAACCAGAATTAGAATCAGCTCTTGTTACGACTTGCTTGCCCTTCCAAAACTAGTGCCCTAGAGGCTCTTGAACATACTCGGGTTGTAGTAGTGGAGGGTACTAGTGTCCCCTCTCATAAGTTCCCTGAGTTCTAGTTCCCCAGATACTTTGCCATCGATGCGAATATCTCGTCAGCTGTCTTTACCCACCTAAATGGTGTTGGGTCTTGGTTCCAGCGCTCTGCCCAGGTGTTGATCGAAGCAACGAGTTGCTTTTCTGACTTATGGGTGGATCTGTGGAGCATTTTGGTAGTCAGTTCCGAGAACCATCTCTCAACCAGGTTCATCCACGAGGAGTAGGTGGGTGTAAAATGGAAGTGGAATCTGGGGTTTTTTATGAGCCAGGCCCGTACAGCATCGGTTTTATGCGTTGCATAATTGTCCAGGATGACGTGGACTTCGAGTTCTTTTGGAACTTCTTTTTTCACCTGATCCAAAAAGGCTATGAACTCGATCGCCCGATGAGCCTTTGTGGTGTTGGTGATCACCTTGCCAGAGGCAACATCAAGTGCTGCAAAGAGATTTGTTGTGCCGTTGCGTTTGTAGTCATGTGTTTGCCGCTCTGGAACAAAAGGTCTCATGGGAAGCAGTGGCTGGGTTCTATCCAACGCCTGGATCTGTGTCTTTTCGTCAATACATAGTACCAGTGCAGCATCAGGGGGATTGAGATAGATCCCAGTTATGTCGCGGACCTTTTCGGTAAAGGCCGGATCGGTACTGATGTTGAAGTATCCCAAGACATGGGGCTTGAGGCCAAAGGTTCTCCAGATACGTGAGATGCTCGCTGGTGATACCCCGATCCGCTTGGACATTGAAGACGTCGACCACTGGGTAGCAAGCGGGGGTCTCTTCTTCCAAAGTGATCCTTAGAATCTCGGCGATCTTTTCGTCATCAATGCTTCTCGGTTTCCAC
>NZ_JXYS01000047.1 GCF_000949295.1 Acidithrix ferrooxidans | reverse complement strand
GCTCCTCGCTCCGCTTGCGGATGCGATCCGCGAACACAACGCATCATCTCCTCATCTGCACATGGACGAGACATCTTGGAAGGTCTTCGAGGTCACTGCTGGCAAGGCCGGTTATCGCTGGTGGTGCTGGATCTTCGTCGGCCACGACACGACCGCCTTTGTGATCAAGCCCGGTAGAGGAGCCGATGTCGCAGCTAAGCACCTCGGTATCGATTTAAACGCAAAGACACCGATGCTGCCCGGTGGTGCAACGCTGCTCGCCTCTAGTGACTTTGCGACCTGTTACCAGCGCTTAGGACGCGAGGTAGAGGGCTTCGTAAACATCTACTGCTGGGCGCATATCCGCAGGTACTTTATCCGCGCGGGCGATGCTCATGCGTTCCTCAAGACCTGGGCCGACGCGTGGGTTTCCCTCATCGCAGAGCTGTTTTGTGCGCATAGGGCCTGGGGGACAAGCGCGAGTGGCTCCAAGGAGGAGGCTCTGGCCTTTATTAAGGTGCAAGCCGTGATCGACCGAATCGATGCTACGAGGATCGCACAAAGCGCTGATCCCGATCTCTTCGCAGCCGCGAAGAAAGTGCTTGCGACCTTGAACCACGAATGGGACGGTCTGGTTGCCTTTCTCGAGTATCCAGATGTCGGGCTCGAAAACAACGCGGCAGAGAGAGGACTTCGCCGTCCCGTTGTGATCCGCAAGGCCTGCTACGGCTCTGGGTCGATCTGGTCGGCCGAGTTCGCCGCTAACACCTGGAGCATCCTTGCCACAGCAGCGAAGAACCACCTGAACCCTCTTGTCTACCTAAAGGCCTACCTCAATGCATGTGCAGAGGCAGGGGGTAAGGCACCCCAAGGAGCAACCCTTGAGCGGTTCTTCCCCTGGGCGGTGAGCGAGGCCGACCAAGCGGCATGGGCAGACACCTCGTGAGCCCCACGCATCGCTACGTTGGCCGAGACTTCACCGACGAAGAGATTGAACTCATAGGCGCGCTGTGTACAAACAGTGCTACTCCGACACGGGAGTCGATCGCCCGCGCCGCTTGCGAGGCGCTGTCATGGCGGGCCCAGAACGGGGCACTAAAGATCATGTCGGCCAAGGTGGCGTTCCTGCGCATGCATAGAGACGGCCTCATCACTCTTCCTCCACCACGGAGCGAGAACACCAACGGCAGAGCTGTTCGCTACCAGAGTCCTAATGCCCAACTGCGCCTCCCCGACATGTCTCCGAGCACACTGTCTCAGATCGGAGATCTCCGCATACACCTGGTTCAGACCAAGAAAGCCTCTGCGATCTGGAACCAAACCATCGCGAGCTACCACTACCTCGGATACGTGCCTCTCGCTGGTGCACAACTGCGATATCTGGTAGAAGCCGACTGTGGCTTTGTGTCTGCACTCTCCTTTGGTGCGTCGGCCTGGAAGTGCGCTCCTCGTGACACCCATATCGGCTGGGACGATAAGACTCGTCGTTCCCGGCTGCACCTCGTGGTGGGCAACGCGCGCTTTCTCATCCTGCCTTATATCCAGGTTCCCAACCTCGCCTCCAAGATCCTCGCCAAAGTTACCCGACGCCTGCGTGATGACTGGCAGGTCGCCTATGGCTATGCCCCGGTGCTCGTCGAGACCTTTGTCGAGACTGGTCGCTTTGCTGGTACCAGCTACCGAGCAGCCAATTGGATCCAAGTCGGCAAGACCCAAGGTCGCGGCAAGCTAGACCGCACCCATGCCAAAGCACTACCGGTGAAGGACGTCTATCTTTACCCGCTGCACCGAGCTTACAAAACCATTCTCAGCACTCAGACCAGCATGTGAGATCGCCCCGTCAACGTTACGAATCAAACCCTCTTCGGACGGGATCTCCGAATGTGTACCGAACATTACAGCCAACAATAAGCGTCCGAACCCAGAAAGAAAGTGCGTCCTTGCCGCCGTCATTTCATTTTTCACTCTAGTACTCACTTTATCAAATAGATGTGGAAAAATAAGCTTCCAGCTGGGCTCTCTGCTGGGCAGCAAGGCTGTTGAGAAGAGTTGGCAGGTCTATCACTGAGGCATTTGAGAAATTAACGAGGTCAATTATGTCAGCTACCAACTGTAATCCTCCACCGAAGGTCAATGCAGCCGCGACTCCAAAGACGACTCCAACGACCGTCTGCAAAATCTGGATTTGAGAGCAGCTGAGCTGACCGATGCTTACTGTGATAATAGAGGTGTCTGTCTGATTTGCTGGGTGGCAATTCGGCGGCGACGTGTTAAGAACAATCTGTACCTGATTCTTTTGCTGCTGTATTGCTTGCTGTATCGCATAAGTGGCCTGTGCGACTGAGGTATCGCCACCGAGCTCCCCATAGGTGAACGAAGGCTTGTAGTTGTGGTGCAGGCTTCCAGCGTAGGAGGCAGTCCACGCACCGGTGCCTTTAATAAAGTTGGTGGCATCTTGACCAGTCAGAGTGCACGTTGCGAATGACAAGTTTGCTTGAGAAGAGGAAGAGGAAGAGGAAGACGGTCCAACGGTTAGAATACTTGAAGGATTTGCAGTGCTACCTTGAGAACAGGGAGGGTCGGACCACAACTCGGTAGTGATTCCATTGACATCTAATTGGCCTTGTTCACCAAAGGTGATTGTCTGGCCAGTCAATGGAGAGCTATCACTACTCGGCGGAAAGTACGCAAGGGCCACCTCCAATGTAACCGTGTTCTTGGTCGTATTCTCTTTACTAAAGGCTAGGAGTTTCGTTGCATCAGGGGTAATTGTGTATGCACCGCCAAGGATCTGAAGGTTGTCTTGCTGGGATGCACCAGTCAGGTGCAACGGATCGCTTGTCTCGCTAGCACAGGAGCTGGTGACGAAGTAATAAGAGCCCACGTTAAGTGTGTTTAATCCGTTGGTCGGTACCGTCTCAGTCGTCCCGGTCTCCCCTTTGACATACATCTTCGAGCAGCTAGCTTTACCTGTCAAAGATACCCCTGTGGGCAACGCTGGGCTCACCCGAGTTTGAAAAGAAGTATTATTTATCCCGTAGGCTTGGTTGGCATAGACTGTCACATAGTAAGTGTTAGGGGTCGTTGTCGCTGAAGCCGGGGTAACCGACAGTACCGAAAGCACGAGTCCAGTTACCAATACCACAGCAATCTGCACCGATAATAGGCGGGACAGCCGCCCGAAGCCAATTTTTCTCTCCATACCTACTTTTTTCTCCTAGTTTCAATACTCTAAATCCGATAAAATCACTAGATCGAAATTAGTTCTCATATAATAATGCCCGTAAGTTTACAAGAAAAATATTACATAATTATCTAGTTTCGCTAGCAAAAACCATTTTGGAGTCAGATTCGCGGAGTAGCGGATGTGGAGACGCAAACACACATGTATTGAGAAGTCGCTCTACCAATGACATTTCAAAGTGCCTTGCATTGAATCGGTATGCGAATTCCTCGAGGCATAAGTTGCTTATGTTCCTCATCTCCGTGGTATGTTCCGTCGATAAATTTCTTGCAGTTTCCTATCAGGATGTTGAGCCATTTGAATGTTACATGTGCTTGTTCGTCTTTGGATAGAGTGAACCAGTGCGCTAGTCCAAGGTCTTTCAGCACATACCCCGTAACTTGGGTTACCATCACTTATCAGCTTGGTATTAGAATCTCAACGTCTCACAAAAACATCTTTGGGTGATTTAGCAGTGGTATCTTTGATTACTTCCATGAAGCAATGAGTAGGAGCACCATTGCTAATCGATACTCCAATTGTTACTGGCCATTGAGAACTGCAAGTTGGTGGACACGAAGAATGCATACAAGTGGCCATCACTTTTGCACATTTTACCACAGCTCGCGTTTATCTGAGGCCGCTTTTTTTACTATTACAGTAGCTATTTCATTCGGTCCTTCTATGGGCATTTCTTGTCGAGGAGGTGAAATAATGTAACCTTTGGTCGCAAAGGTCTATTAACTACTCCAACTTGCATCCAAGAGCAGTTAATTGTCGATTAGATGAAAGTGCTCCATCGAGGCGCAGTGTGATTTTTAGATAGGGTTGAGATTTCGTTGAGGGCGACTTGGAAAAGATCTCTTTATTATTCTTTTTTATGGGTAGTAGCTACAGGTTGTTGAGCCTGTGGGCGAAGATCGTTGGATTGTGCGTAAACGCGAAGCGTTTTCCACATTTCAACTTTCGTTTGCGTAGCAATCGTCCACAACTCAATAACCCCCATTACGTTCCTGGATAGGTGGAGGTTATAGATTCTAGATTCTAGAGATCTAGCGAGTATTGACGGCACCGCAAGTTACCCAACCCAACCAAGAGGCCCCATCGTGAACCCCAATGGCCCGTTGCGCGACGATAGAGCGACGATAGACCATCA
>NZ_JXYS01000046.1 GCF_000949295.1 Acidithrix ferrooxidans | reverse complement strand
GGTGAAACCGAACGATCACATAAAGCTTAAGATACCGATCGGTTGCATGCTATACTTGAAACTGATCGGTGTCAAAAGGGATATTTATGCGAGTTCGATCTATCCGCGACGTTGCAGCGGAGTGCGTGGTCGTCGAAAGATCTTGGTCTTAGTCAGGCTGAACTTGCCGAGATGGTCGGTGTTTCCCGTAAGTGGATCTACGAGTTCGAGGGAGGCAAACCAAGAGCAGAGTTTGCACTCGTCTTAGGAGTCTTGGAATACCTCGGCTTGACAATAATGATAAGTCAGGACATTGAAGAGACGTTCACACCAACTGTTAGTCTTGACTCACTTCTCGAAGAGCATCGCTACCATGAGTGATGCTCTCTGCGTAGTTTACGACAATGAAGTCGCTGGTCTAGTCACTCGTCTGAATAACGGGCGACTCCGCTTTGACTACGATGATGAATACCGCCGAAAGAAAAATTCTACTCCTTTGTCGGCATCTATGCCCTTACAAGTACAGTCGCATCCTGATAGCGTGATATCTCCTTGGTTAAGTGGACTTCTACCCGATAATGAAGCTGTTATTGCACGATGGGCTCGATACTATCAAGTAGGTGCCTCGTCGGCCTTTTCGCTGCTCTCAACGCCAATCGGCCATGACGTGGCTGGAGCATTTCGCTTCGCTACTCCCGAGGCTCTTGATGAAGTTCGAGAACGTAACGGACACGTGACCTGGTTGAATGAGGACGAATTAGCAAGGCAACTTTCAGAGTTGAAGGCGGATACTACCTCATGGCTGGGTCGATATTTCCAAGGTCACTTCAGTCTGGCTGGCGCACAAGCCAAGACAGCCCTCCTCTTCGCGAATGGTAAGTGGGGTGTTCCAACAGGGTCGATTCCTACGACTCACATCCTCAAACCCGCGGTTAGCGGTTTCGATGGCCACGATATAAATGAGCACCTCTGCCTCGATGCAGCGCGACGCGCAGGACTGGTTGTTTCTCGGTCGCAAATTATGAGCTTTGGAGATGAGCCAGTGCTTGTTATAGAACGCTATGATCGGCGAGTTGTCAATGGTGAAATCGTGCGAATCCATCAAGAAGATCTCTGTCAAGCATTATCGGTATGGCCATCGTATAAGTATCAAAGTGATGGTGGCCCAGGTCCGAAAGAGATCGTCCATCTCTTTCGGCAAGTGATGTCCACTAGGAGCAAGGAAGACGCAATTGAACGTTTTGTGGGCGCCCTAGCGTGGAATTGGATTATCGGTGGAACTGATGGCCATGCGAAGAATTATTCTCTAGTACTTTCACAAGGGGATATTAGGTTGGCTCCCCTGTACGATATCGCGTCAGCTTTACCATATGGAACCCATGAGCGGAAGTTGCGATTGGCTATGAAGGTCGGTGGCGAATACCTCGTCGCACTCATGAGGAACCTCTGGCCAAAAGTAGCAGATGATCTCGACTTAGATCCAGATATGGTAGTCGAATGGGTAGCGGAATTGGTTCGACGGGCACCGGACGCCATGGCGGATGCCGCTAGAGCAGTAGATGATTTGAGCTTGAATCATGCACTTACGCCACACCTCGTTGACCTTGTTAGTGAAAGAGCTCGCCGCTGCTTAAGAATTCTCGGAAATTAAGAACGAAGCCGCCAATTAGCAATGGTGTTTTTTCGCCTAACCGATAGGTTTGCACTTGATTTGATCGAAACCTAACTGGAACGGGCAACCGTGTATAAAAAAGGTGCCTAAGGACAGATACCAGAGATAGGGGAGCGGGAACCTAATCTCTAGGTGTGCTTGTGGATTTTTTGGTAGAGCAATAAGTCTTTTCGCAAAGATAAGCGTTACTAAGTAGGAGATACTCGTAAGGTCTTATGAGGCAGGCCGTGATTTTCCTCTTATTGATTGGCGTAGTGACGCCTGATATTGGCCATTGTATGAGCGCTTTCTGGGCGCCTAAAAAGGTTTGGGGAGCGTCGTTTGTTGATAGAGGTTGGTTCTTTCTTGCCGCTTCGACACGAGGCCCCGAGCGTGAATATACGCAATTTTTCGCACTATTTTAGGCAGCTAAAATCCATTAGCGCAATAATTGTAAGTTTGTCAACAGTCCCACTAGCTGATGCTCGCGCACAATTGTCGAAAATGATTGAAGAGGTAAGTTCGACGCACGGGCGATTTGAAATTACCAGGAACGGATATCGTGCCGCGGTTCTTTTTGGCGCTGATGACTATGACGCAATTTTTGAAACAATTGCGGTTCTGTCAGACACTTTGCTTCTTGAAGCCCACAAGAGGGGATTGGAAGGTCATCAAGAAGGTGATACATTGGGCGCCGAAGAGCTCAGACAAGCGATGATTAAGTCAGGGCGACGTGTCGTCGCGAGATGATCGTTACAGTTTGCAGATTGCACGTTCCGCGTCAGTCGCATTAGCTGAAACGCTTCCGGAAAAGGTGGCTCTAGCTGCATGCGAATTCATTACTGGAGCCTTACTAGATAATCCGT
Source organism: Acidithrix ferrooxidans (assembly GCF_000949295.1). GTDB lineage: Bacteria > Actinomycetota > Acidimicrobiia > Acidimicrobiales > Acidimicrobiaceae > Acidithrix > Acidithrix ferrooxidans. The sequence continues at coordinate 9,425 of NZ_JXYS01000046.1, read as the reverse complement.
ACCGAGTTGGCAAGCCTTTGAAGGAGCCCCTTTTGCATATTTTTACGGCTCGTCGCAGTTCCTATCGGATACCTTACCTAATTGATGAAGAGTCGCGCAATGTAACGGTAACGGCCGTAGTGCACGAGTGCGACGCATACAGGACGAGACGCTAACCGTTCGGGCGTCGGTAGAACATCGTCTTTGTTTGTTCCGTGGATGGATTATCCTGGGTTCACCCCGATAGTTTACAAAAAACACGACGTTGTTTTAAAATGTAAACTATGCATGGTGAAATGAGTTCAATAGGCGATCGCATCAAACGCGCTCGGAAAGCCTCTGGTCTATCCCTACGGGAACTGGGAGAGCAAATCGGAATTTCGCATACAGCTGTGAGCAAATATGAAAACGGTTTAATAACGGCCTCATCAACCATGCTTATAAAACTCGCGCGTGCTTTGGGAGTTCGCGTCGAGTACTTTCTACGCCCTGCAGCTTATGAACTGTCGAATATTGAGTACCGCAAGATGCAGGGCTTTTCTAAATCAGAGCTTGGCGCGATTGAATTTGACGTTATGGAGCAAATAGAACGGTTATTTGAACTTGAGTCGCTCCTACCATCGCTTCAAAGCAAATTTCAAAAAATGCAATTCAATTGGTCCGTGAATGCCACGAGTTATGACGATATCGAAACGATCGCTGACGAGGTTCGTAGTGATTGGGGGCTAGGTTTAGGTTCGATTTCAAACTTGGTTGAGGTCATAATCGAACAGGGGATCCGAGTGATCTTCACGACTGTCCCTATTCCTGCAAGGTTCGATGGCTTATCAGCGATGGTTGGTGAGACACACCTAATAGTCGTCTCTAAAAACATTACTGGGGATAGGCATCGGTTCACAATAGCCCATGAGTTCGGCCATATAGTACTTGCTGGTCAGAGTATATCGCCAGATTTGGATATGGAACGGGCTTGCAATCGCTTTGCCGGGGCTTTGCTTTTGCCTAAAGCGACTGTAGTTGAACGTCTTGGAGCGAGTCGCAGGAGTATAGATGTCAAGGAATTGTCTTTACTAAAGGCTGAATTTGGATTGAGTATGGCAGGCATTCTTTATCGAGCCCTTGATCTTGGAATATTAGGTCGAGACCGTTGCAAGGCGATGATGATAATGTTTCGGAAAAATGGTTGGAGTAAAGTTGAACCAGGAGAACAGTATCCGCCGGAAATCGATTACTCATTTCAACAGCTCATCTTTCGTGCATTGAGTGAAGAATACATTGGGTCGAGTAAGGCTGCCGAGCTCTTAGGTATCTCAATCGATGAATTCAACAAGATACACGACTTTGCCTCGACATGCGACTAATAGTCTCGGACGCAAACGTGCTCATAGATCTGGTGGATGGTGGCATTGCTCCGGCTATTGAAAGGCTTCCCTAAAAGGTACTCGTACCAGAGATCCTCTTTGACCCTAGGTGTCAGGATGGTTGGCATCTCTTCAAATACAGTTTGGATGAACTGATAGTGCTAGAACGTCAACCTACGAAGAACCCAACATTGGGATGGTGATACGAATACCGAATCGGTTTCGCTAAGCGTGTTAGCAAGACAAAGCGAGGACAAAGGAGTTCCGAAGCGCTTGCTTTGGAATTAATGATATCCATCACTTGTGGTGTGGGATCAGAATTGGCTAGGCGAAAAGCTCATCCTTAGCGATTGAGGTACCCAATTCACATTCACCTGAATTTTCGACAATCTTTGGACCAGCCCGCCGAAATTTCTGGATCACCTAGAAATCGATCTGATTAATGTCTCTTGACGTTTGAATTGAATCGCAAAGATTGGAGATGAAGTCTTAGATGAGTTCAAAGAAATGGAAGGTGGATACCAAATAACGGCATCTCGCCAAATTGGAAGGTGGCGGGGTGTGATTCTCCAAGCACACAAACCTGACGATGAGCGGATAGGAGCTATCTGCTATCCAACAAGTCCAGATCCAAGGTCAAATGAAGAGGTGGTCCCCGATGGAGACGCAATTATCGCCGAACTGTCGAAATCCAATCTGTCAACGCAAAAGCTTCTATTCGATGAGTATTGCGAAAAATACTAGAAACGCCCATCTGGGTACCGACAGTTCTGTGAGTTCATTCCTCAAGTTCTCGCCCTATGGGGTTATACATACTTTACTTGAGCATAAGCCAACCATCCTTACAACTAGGGCTAAGTCACAACTCGAAGGCGGTTTATCAGAAATATTTAGGATTTTTTGATGGCAATCCCACCAATCTCAATCCTCTTCCGCCAAGCGAGGCCGGTGAGGCCTATGTTGAATATATGGGTGGAGCTGCGGCACTACTAGAACGAGTACAGCGCGACTATGGCCTTGGAAAATATAGGAGGGTCAGCCAAGCCTTTACTCATTTGGTCTTTAGCGAACCAGAGAATATCGCTGCGCGTCAACTCCTTGCTTCGACATATGAGCAGCTTGCCTATCAGGCTGAATCTGGCCCCTGGCGTAACTTCTACCTTTGTGGAGCGCTAGAGCTTGGCTCGGAGGTCTCATTTGTTCTCACGGCCCGAATTGGGGCAAATTTTGAAGTTCTCTCTTCGATGTCTATCGATATGAGCTTTGATCTTTTTGGAGTCCGTCTCAATGGTCCAAATGCGCGGGGTGCAATATGGCTATAAATTGGGACTTTCCTGATACCGGCGAGAAGTGGGTCCTGTGGTTAGAAAATAGTGCGCTTAGTTACCTAGGCCGCCATGATCTCGAGGCTACAGCTACCATTCGATTAGATCGCCATGTGCTGGAGGATCTGGTCCTTAGCCAAAAGCTTGCCATGATCGATGCTATAGGTTCAAAGCAGGTAACTATAGATGGCGATGTTGGCGCATTGATTGACTTTTTTAGCCTTTTGGACAACTTCGAAGTGGACTCTAATATCGCACTGTCTTAGTGGGGCTTGAGAGAGTCTCTTCGTGCCACTAGGGGCTGCCCATGTGCATGAACATCCTTTTGTTCATAGGCAGCACTTCCCAGATTTGTTAGGTTTATCAAGGATTTAGTCAGAAGAGAGCTCTTTGGCGCAGTCGCCACTTTTGACGAGCAGTTTATTGTCGCAGGTTTTTGTAAATTGAAAGTTGACGGGCTCTCCTGACCTTCATGTGGATCAACTCGCCCTCTCGAACGGAAGTCTGAGATCGATTGGTCCACAAGATAGCATCACCAACGATTGAGTTCCCTCAGCAGAATGAAGTCCGTAGCATCTGGCCATGATCGAGCAGAACTTGGTGTTCAAGCCTTCAACTCGACCATTTGATACGCCGAGCTAAGCGGCATCCCGTTGCAATAAAGGTAGCTGACTGAGTAGCGTTGGCAAATCTGACCTTACTGTCTCCCAGACTACTTCTAGGTTTAGGGCAAAATAGCCGTGAGCAATTTGGTTTCTCATACCCCGCATGTTTCGCCATGGTACTTCCGCATGATCCAGCGCAAATTTCGAGTAATGTCCCATGATAAGGGTTGCTGGTTCGCCAACTATAACGAGACTCATGATGACGGCCTGTTGTGTACGTTTGTCACCAAAAAAGTCTGCCTTGTCTAACCCCTCGACGAAGGCGCATGCGTCCGCCGCGGCTTGCTTCATGTGCTCAAGGTAATCCGGAAGGCGATTTTCGTTCATACAGCCTTGGCCTCTTCGAGTACCTTCGCTCGAATTTTTGAAGGCAAATCTCTTGGTGTCACAAGATCTACATGGATTCCAAGCAGCGATTCGAGATCATCGAGCAGGCCACCCAAATCCAGTAACGTCGCACCCGGTAAAACGTCGACCAGTATATCAAGATCGCTGCCCTCTTTATCGGTGCCATGCAGCACTGATCCGAAGACACGAGGATTCGAAGTGCGATAGCTGCTAACTAAGTCGCGCACTTGTCTTCGATTCATTTCGAGCACTTCAGACGGCCGCATCAAAAAACCACCTAGTAGAAGCAACCTGTTTAAAAGTTCTGCGGGGTTCAACTCTTCGAGTACTATCTTAGAATTGAATCGCCCCGATTGCGCTCGATGAGGCGCCATGCGGTAGCGCCGTATAGTTATTGACCGAATCTAATGTTACGCATCAGAGATCGATTGCAGCGGAAAGGCAAGGTTAAGTTGAAATGTGACCAGCGGCCTTGGCCGGCTCCGATTAGTGGGTCTTCGGATTTAAGGGTGGAAAGTAAGCATCTAAATCAGATAAAGCCTCTTGAAAGGCTCCCAATTTATCAATCCACCACTAATGTGAGTTTTGTATCCATTATGTAAAGTGTGGAAAACGCTACGCGTTTACACCAACCGTTTGACCTTCGCCCACAGGCTCAACAACCAGCTGCTATTAATTAATCAAAAAAGCTCTATGGATTTGCCTTAAAGTCACTAATGTGTAAAAACAACCCGATCCAAAGATCACATTCATTTTGGACCATTAAATGGGAACCCGCCACAGTCGCCAATATAGTCATGAACTGGGCTTTCATGGGGTGGTGCCCGAAAGTAGAGTTAACATGGTATCCATGACTTACTGCTCCACGTCTTCGCCACAGGCGACTTACCCTCTTGAGTACCCCCGGGTGAAAATTATGCTTCTGGATCTAATTCATTAGCGCTCAGCACGAAATCTACCAATTTGCCCTGGTAATACACCAGCGGTGTATTACAATGTAATTCAGTAGAGGAGGCCATTATGCCTGCAAATGCGCTGGTTCAGGCTCGTATTGATAGTGCCATAAAGGAAGAAGCCGCTCTTGTCTTAAAAGCAATGGGGCTAACCGTATCTGACGCAGTGCGTCTACTCCTGACTAGAGTCGCTACTGAGCACGCTCTACCTTTTGATCCACTGCTTCCCAATGAAGAAACTATCGAGGCAATGAAAGAAGCACGACGGGGTAATCTGCCCTCCTTTGCAACGGTTGAGGAACTGATGGCAGATTTGAATGCGCCTGATTGAGACTACCAATGCTTTCAAACGCGATTACAAGCGAGAAGCAAAGGGGAAACATAGGCTCACCCTAGAAAGAGACTTTCACAGTATCGTGCAATCCTTAGCTAATGACGAGCCTTTGGAACAACGATATCAAGACCATCCGCTTGCGGGAGAATGGAGTGATCATCGCGACTGCCATATTAGACCCGATTTAGTGCTCATATACAGAAAATCAAATCCGGATCGCGTGCAACTAGTGAGGCTTGGTTCGCATTCCGAACTCGGACTGTAGGGTTCAGCTCAAGATCTCAAAGTGGTTGATTAGATTACAGATCCAACAATGGTGGAAACGCCACACCATTGTTAACCCGACCATAACGATCCGTTTTTACCAGTACATTTATGGCTTGGTACTACCTCAAATACGATGACATGTCAGATTTTCGGCTTCATGCAAAATCAGTTCAAAGATGCAGTTGGCCTTTACGAGAAAACAGTTTGGCTCCATCTCATGTATTGGCCTTAAAGGTACTCACCAGTGGGTTGTTGTAGGTGATGGAATACAAACTAACTCGCCGACAACTCCCGGCGCGCGGCAGCGGTGATAAGCCCGAGCCAATACGACGAAATGGTCGAGGCGCTCGAAGAGTCACGTGATGTAACCGCGTTTGATATCGCCCGTGACGAACCGAATATTAACATTCCCTGGGATCAAGTAAAGAGAGATCTCAGCTGGTCATGAGGCGGTATCAAATCGAACTTAGGCCTTGCGCAGTTCGTGAACTTCGAAAGATTGATCGTTCAATTCAACCCCGGATTCAGGGAGCGATTGAGCTTCTCGCTCGAGATTCACGTCCCCCTGCTTCTCGCCAGCTCAGGGGTCGCGATGGTTTTAGGCTAAAAAGTAGGTGACTACCGGATCATTTACACAATCGATAATAGAGTCCTGCTAATTGTCGTTACACCGTTGGCCACCGCCGAGAGGTTTATCAGTAATCGAACAAGCTGATTCGACGCCAAGAGGATTTTCGATCTGGTGTAGGTCATTACCCTTCACGACAAATCCTCCCAATTATATTTTTGACAGTATTCTTACATTTAGGGTAGGTCATCCAGGATCCACCGTGGCAGTTTGGCTTCCACAATTGCATCCAGCAGGTCTAACTGCACTTCAGTTGCAACATTAAGTACTGAGATAGGCTTACTTTTACCGGTTAAACTGAGCTAACAGTACTAGAGACCATGAGATCAACGTTTGCGAAAACCTTGGGTATAGTGTCACCTTTGAGTTTGTAACTCCAGAAGCCTCGACTACCCATAGAGTCCACCTTTCTCATTTTCTGGCACAGGCATTTCCGTTCTCGCTTTAGTAGTGGCTCATTTGAAGTTAGATCGCTGAGATTGTGTGGGCTGAAGCCGATGGCGTTCACCGCCTCGAGCATCAATGTATTTCGGCCAAATCTATCAATGTATTTCGGCCAAATCCATCAATGTGTCGCTTAAGCTCTATGTGTTACGTTTTATGGAAAGCTAAAAATGTTGTATAGGGACAGGATCGCCGATGTTGAACTGATTGAACGCTTGGCAGCGACCGGTGCGGTACTGATTGAGGGGCCCAAAGCGTGCGGGAAGACGGAAACTGCTCTTAGATTAGCCAAGAGTTCTGTGATGCTTGATGTTGATACTGAAGCAAAGCGGGCTCTTAGTGTTGATCCGTTGCTCGTGCTTGAAGGCGCTGTTCCGAGATTGATTGATGAGTGGCAGGAGTCGCCGAGTATCTGGAACGATGTGCGTAGGCTGGTTGACCAGCGCAGGACATTTGGTCAGTTCATACTTACTGGTTCGTCAGTTCCGAATGATGATACTAAGCGCCACAGTGGCGCAGGTCGATTTTCTATCTTGACTATGCGACCTATGACGTTGCTTGAGATGGGGTTTAGCACTGGTCAGGTTTCTCTTACGAACCTTATGGAAGGGGAGGCCCCGAAGTCGGGCGAAGTTGCGCTTTCGCTTCAGGACCTTACCGATCTGATAGTACGCGGTGGTTGGCCACGAAATCTTGAACTTTCTTCACGCGTCGCTGCTCGTTCGGTGCGTGATTATCTTGACAATATTTGTAATGTAGACGTTCAACGTTTGGCAGGGGCATATAGAGACCCACAACGACTTAAACGCTTCTTACGATCTTTTGCTCGCAATGTCGCTACCGAAGTGGCAATTGGAGTTTTGGGCTATGAGGCGGGAGGGGAGTCTGGACCATTGGCTCATAACACGGTCGTCTCTTACCTTGACGCTCTTGAACGCCTAATGGTGATAGAAAATCAGCCAGCATGGTCGCCACATCTTCGTTCGCGTACAATGCTTCGTAATTCGCCTAAGCGTCATTTCGTTGACCCATCGCTTGCGGTGGCTGCATTGGGAGCTACTTCCGAGAGATTAGTTCGGGATTTAGAGTTGCTCGAATTGTTGTTTGAGTCGCTAGTCGTCCGTGATTTGCGCGTGTTCTCGCAGCCCCTAGATGGTGAGGTTTTTCATTACCGGGACAAAGGGGGACAAGAAGTCGACGCAGTTGTGCAGTTGCGTGATGGGCGTTGGGCTGCATTCGAAGTAAAGCTTGGCGCTGGGCGCATCGATGAAGGTGCAGCTTCTCTATTGAGGTTTGTGGGAAAGATTGATAGAGATCAAACAGGTGAACCGAGCATGCTAGGCGTGATCACGCCCGGAGGCTACAGCTACATGAGGCCGGATGGGGTGGCAGTAATTGCTTTGGCTGCATTGGGCCCCTAGCTAGTCGTGCTATCGCAGTGGTCGCCGCAGGCAGTTTCGGAGTATTTGCAATTTAGATTGAAGCTTAATCACGATGTGCGGTACCCCTAGGTGTCAGGATGGTTGGCATCTGCTCAAGTAAAATATGTACAACCCCATAGGGCGAGAACTCGGATCGAATGATGATACTTTATCCAAAGGATCAAAAGGAAGCTGTTTTCAGAAAAATAAGGACGCTCCTTTCAGATCCAAATACACCAAGAGGTGCTTTTTCCCAACTTGCTAAAGAAAGCAAGATACCAAGTGCAACTATCTACCAATGGAAAAAAGAAGTAGAAGCTGATCTGATTAGCCAGGACCCAGTAAAGGGAACCCCGACACATACGTGGAGCTCAAAAGCTAAGTTCCAGGTGCGTACTTGCTACAGCAGCAATGAGTGAGTTGCAACTCGGGCAATATCTTCGAACCAATGGAATTTTGAAACAAGAGCTTGATAACTGGAGAATCACCTGTTCAAAGGCGAATGATAGAAGTGGTGAAACCACTTCTAAATACCGATCTGCGTTAATGGCCATTGAGAAGCTGCAAGTGAGAAGGCTAAGTCAAAGAAGCTTGAAGCTTAAATAATTGAAATAGAGCTAAATAGAAAAGAAAAGGCACAGCAAGAAACTTACACATTGCTGGTATAGCCAAGGAAAAGCCGAGGCTATTCTGGCGAGGGACAAAGGGGTTACAATGATCCCTCCCTCAGATCGCCTATTAGCAGTAGAACTTGTTGATGAAGCTCATAATGCTGGAGCTAGATTACGACTAGCGGTAAAGGAACTCGGTCTGTCACTACGCAGCTACCAGAGGTTCCAAGGCTGAAGGTGAGAATACCCATGACAAGCGTCCCTTTGTCATTAAGGCTAAACCAAGCTTTGCCCTTGATGAATCAGAACGTCAAGAGATCCTAGCCCTACTTTCGACGTGCGTCATGAATGAAAGAGGTTGTAAATCATGTAGAAGCTGATAACAATCACACTGCAATGCTACATAGATGATGGAGGTAGGCCCTCCGGGATCGCCTTTTGGGAGGAGATTCCAAACCACCGTACGGGGCATTAGCTAAAGACTGTTGTCCAAAGCGGTACGGAAAAGTTAGAGCAATGACTCTTTCAGGTATGAGTTAAGAAGACGAGTGAAAACAAACCACTGACGAAGCGTTCGAAATTGGTATGGATGATGTCGAAACCGAGGGACGTCGAACTTTCGGGACAACTTGGAGACTAACCCAATTAGTGCTCCTTGGGCATCCGGCGTGTAGGTGGCGTGAGCTTAACATCAGGCGTTTATGTGGAACATGAGAACCCAGTCCTAGACGTTCTTGGCTAAGCCCACATGGGCTAAGCCCAAAGATGAGGAAAAACCTACAAGTTGCAGATCAACAAGAGGGAAAGTACCAAATGCCTATGGATTGGGGGCGGACCATCCCGTAGTAGCTACGAAGTCCTTGTAATGAGGATGTAAGGCCAAAAGAGATGGAGTAAACAGCAGATCTAGTTGTAATTGGCAAATGAACAACTTCTCAAGGTAAAAAGTTGAGGGGGAGGGATCAAATGACAAGACCACGACAAGAAAAAGCTTTTGACAAAAGACAAGTACGTCGTACTTAAAGCATACAAAGAGGCAAAAGCCAATCGAGGAGCACCAGGGATTGATAAGCAGTCCATCTCAGTCTT
>NZ_JXYS01000045.1 GCF_000949295.1 Acidithrix ferrooxidans | reverse complement strand
AAGAAGTCTTCCTCCGCACATAACTGACATCTGGGACCATGGGGGACTAGGACCAAAGCGGATGCTTAGAGAACGAACAGCAATCCCAATTGCACTTATTGCATCTGCGAATAGAGATCCCGCTGGGGCAATCTCAGACAATGTGACATCTAAAACCAGAGCCCAATTGGTGAAGCGTTCTAGGAGTATCTCCAACTTTTCTCTAAAACGTCTGAGCCAGCCTCGGACGGTTGTCTCGGGACGACAGATATTTGCAGCGATCTTTCTATGTCCAAGTCCCTCAGCCTTTTGAACTAAAGCTGACCCGATTACCGCTGCTTCGTCCACCCGGCGAACTAAAAGGTAATCGGGCAGGAGAACCGAGGTCTTAAAACAATCACTACAGCGCGATCTTCGTGGACAAAGCGTCTTAGTGCAGTCACGCATACGAATGGTTCTCGACCTCGCATGTGCCCATTTCCGAAGCACTCCGTTACAGGATGGACAAAAAAGTTTTCCACCCAACAATTCAGATTCCACAACGTCGGGATCACTAGATACAATAACAGCCATGGTGCCTCTGGCATCTCTGGGGGACCCTCTTGTAGTTCGGACAAAAAACAGCGAGGGGGTCCCATTTTATTCGGACTCCCTAGTTTGCCCTAACAGATAGCGACAACGCAACTACACAGCCACCTCTACGTCATCATCAGCTTCAGTGACGCCTTAATACCCCCGCGTAATCAACGAAAGCATCGCCCTACATCTTTTCTCTTGGACTTGAACTGAGGGAAGCCGACGTTCCTGCCCTTTCGTTTGCCGTGTTTAGAGCTAGACCAGTTAGATAGCGCCTGTACGAGGTCAGCTATGCCAGAGGCATATGCCTCTTTGGAGTTATCACCCCACCAAGGTGCGATCCCGTTCTTTCCTTGGTTGCTCTGTTTAGGAAGTGCCTCAAGAGTCCACGGCGTCGATTTATGGTCTGAGTTCTCTTTCTTGGCTTCCATGTCTGACTTTACTTTGGTTAGCGCCCAGTTGAAGGCGAAGCGTCTAGCACCAAAGTGAGAACGGATACCAGATGCTACCTGTGGATCTTTTGGCCACTCGACCTCAAACGAAGCCCCTGTGACTGTCCATCCGGTCGGAACCTTCTCGCCGGTATCGTCACATAGCTGGAATAGTACGCTGACTGACTCTAGTGCATCTCGGTATTGCTCGAAATCTCCGGTGAGCGATACTTTCCTTGTCGGCTTACCTTCGTCAAGAAGAACTTTACACCCAGTTAGTTCGGACACTTTCTGAGCCTGTGCTTTTGTCCGCATTACTGCGATCATGAGCACACCGCATCAATAGCATGCCTCACTCATTCTCATCAGCAAACTGGCGTTTTCAGGCTGGGGTGGTGTTTTTGGGGACCAAGTAGTCGCAGCTGCGATGATCGACCGCATCGTCCATTATGCCGCCGTGCTCGCCCTCAAAGGCGCTAATTATCGCTTGAGGGAACGAGGCATCGAAAGCTTTACCAAGCGTGATGCTGACCGCTGAAGACAAGAGCTGGGGTGTCTGAAACTGTTCACTTTTCGAGCGTTGTAAGTGTTTAGTTTTCGAGCATCGTCCACCGTTACAAATCACTTAAAGTAATTCGCTAAAAAGACCGATATACACGTCATGTCACTCAGAGTAGTGTTATCAAGGCGAAATATTTTGCCACCAAGAGATACCGGCCTCGGAAGAGCAACGGCAGCACTCATAGATCAGGGAACGACGACTGAGCCCAACAAGCCAGCAAAACCCCGTGAATGGGCAGCGAAGCCCCGGCATGCATTGCTGTTACATCTAGGTCTCTTTCTGATACCTATAGCGAGCGCAGTGATGAGCAGCATCGTCTTCAGCCACATCATCCGAGAGCCACATACGACAATCTCGCAGTTGGCATGGTTGGCTTCGCTATTGCTCTCCTCGTCATTACTTTTGTTGGTGGTGGAGAGGCAGACCCGGAGATTTCTACCGTTAGTCGCCCTCTTGAAACTGACGATGATCTTTCCTGACCAGGCACCGTCTCGGTTCAAGTCAGCAATGCGTGCTGGATCCGTGAGAAAACTCGAAGAGCGTGTCAAGGCTGTCGACATGAAGGCTCAGGAATTCAAGACGCCGACAGATGCTGCTTCAGTTATCGAACTGGTCGCTTCACTCACGTACCATGACCGTAGAACCAGAGGTCATGCTGAACGAGTGAAAGCCTATGCACTGCTCATCGGACAGGAAGTCGGCCTATCAAAGAGTGACTGCAACAAACTCGTGTGGGCCGCACTGCTTCATGACGTAGGGAAGGTGGCTGTCTCCACTAAAATCCTGAACAAAGGTGGGGCTCTTTCGCCTGCCGAGTGGGAAGAAATACGAAGACATCCCCTTGAGGGCCAGAAACTCTTGGAGCCACTTCTGGGGTGGATGGGTCCATTTGCGAACGCCGTATGGGAGCATCACGAGAAATGGAACGGCCAAGGCTATCCGTTAGGTCTGTCCGGGAACAATATTTCCCTCTCTGGGCGCATCGTTTCACTTGCCGATGCCTACGAAGTCATGACAGCCGCACGGTCCTACAAGAGGCCAATGTCTATATTGGAGGCCCGTCAAGAAGTAGTGAGATGTGCTGGGACGCACTTTGATCCTGATGTAGTACGTGCCTTTCTAAACATTTCAATTGGGCGCCTTCGGTTTATGTCGGGCCCTGCTGCTTGGATTGCTCAACTGCCCTTCCTCGGATGGACGGCCCCTGTGGGTCTCCCCGCCGTGGTTGGAACTGTCGGAAAAACGATGGCACTCGTCTCATTCGTGCACGGTGTTGCTCCGTCGGTACTCGTCACGCAAGCAGGCCCTGCAAGCAAGGTTGCAGCATCAGCACTGACTGCGAACACGACTGCAAGCGCAACAGGTAGCACTATGACTCCCGCTCCAGCGTCCAGAACGAGCTCACAGGAGAATTCTCTCCCAGCTCAGGAGTATCAGGGATACGAACTCGACCGAGGTTCGGTGGTAGCACCGCAAGACACATCAAACGGCAGCGCTGTGTCTGCAAGCTCTTCAGGTACGACTCACGGTCGCCCGACATATTCCGACTTCAATCCTGCGACCACAACGACATCTGGGAACGCTGCGGTCAGCCATGCAGCGTCGTTACCGGCGACAACAGCGGGCACAAGACCTGGGAACGCGGCGGTCAGCCATGCAGCGTCGTTACCGGCGACAACAGCGGGCACAAGACCTGGGAACGCGGCGGTCAGCCATGCAGCGTCGTTACCGGCGACAACAGCGGGCACAAGACCTGGGAACGCTGCGGTCAGCCATGCAGCGTCGTTACCGGCGACAACAGCGACCACAACGACATCTGGGAACGCGGCGGTCAGCCATGCAGCGTCGTTACCGGCGACAACAGCGGGCACAATAGCGACCACAACGACATCTGGGAACGCGGCGGTCAGCCATGCAGCGTCGTTACCGGCTGGAGCATCGCCGGAAACTGTGACGCCAAGGCACCAAAGCTAACGCTACCCATTCACCGAAGACGGATGGGCCGCGAGATTCAGCTGAATGACGAGCATCTCCCTGGTCACTGTTGCCAGCAACCTATCTTTGACTCACTAAGAGCAAGATATTTTTGACCCACGCCACCTATTCGTGACGCACGTCGCAGTTTTCAATCTTGCGTGGTCGCAAGTTATGGAATAGTCAGGCCATTCCGCAATGGCTCCTGTGGTAGGTTGAAAGGATTGGTAAATAATTACTGGAATGACTGGTACAGATTTTTGGAGTACTCAGGCGCGGGCAGAGAGCGGTGCGATCTCCAGGTGGCACATGGCACTTGGGTGCCGAGGAGCAAACAGGCCAGCCAGGCAACCATCAGAGCAATTGGCTTGACGGCGTCGGGAGACACGACCATCGTCGTTGCGCTGCTCACAAGGCCAGCCTCGACCCTGTCCTGGAGAGGGACGAGTTGTCCAGCATCGCGGCCCGAATCAACCGGTCACGATGGTGCTAAACTGCTCGGCGTCGAGGCTCGCCCCACCTACGAGGAACCCGTCTACGTTCTCCGCACCGAGTAACGCCCCGGAGGACTCAGCTGTGACCGAGCCGCCATACTGGATGCGAACCATCGCGGCTGCATCTACTCCGGCTAAGTTTCCGAGTTCGTTTCGAATCGCTGTACACATCTGCGCCGCATCGTCGGGCGTGGCGGTCACCCCAGCACCGATAGCCCAGAGCGGCTCGTAGGCAATGACTGCCGCGGCAACCAACTCAGCTGGCCGGTCGCCGAGCGCCGAGGCCACCTGCCGGCGCACCTTCCTTTCAGCAACGCCACTGTTACGCTCTGCGGTGGTCTCACCAACGCAGAGGATCGGCCGCATTGCGTGCCGATAGATGGCGCTGACCTTGTCACGCACGACCTCGTCGGTCTCGCCGCACTGCGCACGCAGTTCGGAGTGCCCGGCAATCACGTAGCGAACGTTCAGCGAGGCAAGCATTCCTGGGTCTTCGGATTTAACGGTGGAAAGTAAGCATCTAAATCAGATAAAGCCTCTGGCTTTGGGCTATAGAGATAGGGGTTGGCACGTCTAATGGCTCCTTGGACGACGATCAATTATCGACTAGAAATCTCTAAAACTCATAAGGTGGATGTTTGGGTTCGCCATTGGCGAACCCAAACATCCACGAGAACATCTATCCCATTTGATGAATCTACAACTATCTGAGAATTGGCATATCACCACGTTTAGTGTGAATTAGGTTGTCGGAGACTGCTCGAATACAAGAGCAAGCTTGATCCATGACTCATCTTGAACTAAGGCCTATCTTGAATTAAAGCCCCAGGTGCGACGATAAAGTGCCACGGATAAGATCGCAATAGCCCCTGGGTCCTGATATGAGAGGTTGTTGGCCCTCAGCGGGACCTGTGCGTCGCCAAGATTGACTAACTCTGTGGAAAATTGCCAGGAGAACAATGTTGGAATGGGCAGAACGCTTTGCGTTCTGCCCATTCCAATGACCTTCGACTTCCAATAGGCTTCGGCTATGACCATCTCTAGCTGATAGCTATCAGCTAGAGATGGTCATCTTGATAGGGCTACGATTTTCTATCTGCCACGCTGGAGATTAACGAAATGTCGGTGTTACGGTTGCTAGAAGGTCCCAATTGACCTTGCCACCGCTAAGGAGTGTTCGAATGCGGAAG
>NZ_JXYS01000044.1 GCF_000949295.1 Acidithrix ferrooxidans | reverse complement strand
CCAATCACGTCATTAGCCACAACACCGCCAGAGTTATAGTTGGTGACGTGAGGGGTATTGAGAAGGAGACCAAGTCCAAGCGGCGCATGGGCCGCCACGGTCGTCAACAACTCTCCCAGTGGTCAAGGGGTCGACAGGAACGCTACCTCAAAGACAAGACCGGATTAGACCTAGATTTCCTGAACGAATCAGGTTCAACCAAGACCTGTCCAGCGTGCTTGACACGCAATCGACCATCAGGTCGATACTACCGATGCAAGAACCCTATTTGTGGTTTTACTTGTCATCGAGACGCTGTAGGAGCGATCAATATCCTCCAGAAGGCGTTATGCGGGGAATACACTCCAATTGGACCGGACATAAAAGTCCGAGTCACGTATCTCCGGGCTGTCGAGCGCTGGTCACTTGATCAACGTGAAGCACACCCCAAGGTGCAGTGCCGCAAGGCCAGAGCCCGAAGTAGTGCCCAGAACCGGGCCTTGTCTGAGGCAACTCAGATTAGCAAGCCGAAGCTAGCAAACTCATCCACCAGTACCGATTCATCGGTACCAGACCAGTTGGTCGTGGTGGCGTGACGGGAGCGATGCTTGGTAACCCCAACCAAACGGCGGAGCCAGAAGCCCCGTCCGTAAGGGCGGGGAGGTTCACAGTGTAGCTAAGGTTAGCAGTTGCGTGGGATCAATTGTATTAGTCCCAGCGATCCGTAGGTTTAGAGTCTGGTCGGTTAGTGCTTTTGTGTGGAAGGACGTCGTGTACCTAGATCGAATTGGCATTTTCGCTTCAAATGGTCCTAATAGGTTTTTATTGTTGCGATCGGAGATCTATTTTAGCGGATTTCGAATGCAAAATGCGTCTGCGCTCTGCGCTCTGCGGTTTGCCGCCGATTGTCGTTTTGTCCGTCTTTGTCTTGGTGTCACCACTAGTTTCAGGTTATATTTTCCTGCAACTAGTGGTGCAACCGATAGTGGAGGTGGCGGGAATTGAACCCGCGTCCTTCAGTTCCTTAGTATGACTTCTCCGAGTGCAGCACCCTGTATTTGTTCGAAATCAAGTTACCGGATGCGTATCACTTGATCCTTATTCTGTTGATTTTTGTCCGGTGATTCCAGAATGATCACCAGCTTACCTCTATTTGATCTCGCCCGATACCATCCCTAAGAGTTCGAAATGGTCGGACGTCGCTGGCTTATTTAGGCAGCGAGAGCGAGCTGAGGCTCGGCGTTTATTTATTTTTCCGGCTCTTTAACGTGGCTCCGGAGACCACGACTCGCTTCCCATACCGCAAACACCAAAGTCGAAGCCTGACACCCCCATGATTGGTAGATTAACTACAAATTAGATGCTAGTCACTTTGTGGCCACAGGGTGCGTCAGCGTCCTTTTCTAAGTGAGACCATCTCTCGCGCCGCATCTCTTTTTGCATCCTTTGCTGCAAGGTCTCGTCGCTTGTCGTAGAGCTTTTTACCCTTAGCTAATCCAATCTTTAATTTTACGTGACCACCGTGAAAGTACATCGAAAGTGGAATTAACGTCAGGGACTTTTGTTGCAACTTTCCTGTGAGCTCATCGATCTCATCTCGATGAGCGAGTAACTTCCTTGGTCTAGTTGGGTCGAATTGACCGAACCCATTTGAATAGTCATATTTGGCGATATTCATCTGGAAGATCCAAAGTTCACCAGTGATGATCCGTCCGAAGGCATCCTGGAGTTGCGCTTTGCCCTCCCTGAGTGACTTTACCTCTGAACCTTTGAGCTCGATCCCGCACTCAAGCTCCTCGAGTATCTCATATTCATGGCGAGCACGTTTGTTTTGTGCGATATTGCGAGTGCCAGCTGATATTCGATCTACAGCAGAGGACTTCTTTTTGCTCATTGGGACACCTTCTTTATCAAAAAGAGCTTAGCCTTTTTGGTGTGCTGAAAATTTCATCTGGCCTTATAAATGGCATAATTGACCATGCGGAGGTTCACTTTCCAATTGAGGTATGTGGACTGATATCTGGGGTCGACGATGATGTCTATGAAGTTTATCGGACGAGAAATGATGCAAATTCCGAAGTCCTATATCAACTGAATCCACTCGACTATTTAAAGGCGGATCGGGATGCGCAAACTAAGGGGTTCGAGATCATCGGAGTGTATCACTCTCATACAAGTTCCGAGGCTTTCCCGTCGCCTACCGATCTCCGTCTGGCACCAGATCCGAATTGGCACTACCTCATCGTATCTCTAAAGATGCAACCTCCCCAGGTGCGTTCATTCAGGATGGTGGACGGGGCTATCATTGAAGAAGATGTGCTTTCTTCCATTATGTAGGATTGTCATTTTGATGTGGCCAGGAGGAGCTATAGGCTCGGTGATTGATGGTCTAAATCCAATGCGATTTCCGGGGCTTAATGGAGTGGCCAAAGGTTTCTGATCTGACTTGTCATTGGTCGGTGTTTAATTTCTTTTCTGTTTTTGGCGCTCTCGGTAAATTATCTATGAGAATCGAGGTCTCTTACTCAGATATGGGTCACGGATAAGAGTAGATATTTAGTTATTCGTCGTTTATGCTAGCGAGGCTAGGTAGTGTCTTTTTAGTGAATCAAAAGATGAGCAAAAAGTCAAACGATAGTCTGATCGTTTTAGGACGCGTACTCCTGGTATTACAGGGCGTCTTGGCTTATTATGTCATCTCTAGGCGGGTGAGCGCCTCTTCTCTGGGGGTTTCTTTCCCAACTTATTATCAAGCATTTTCTTACTTTGCCCAGGGTCATTTTAACTTGGGTCCTAGTTATGGTGGCGCGCCCTTTTTGCGACTGACCGGCGACTTTACATTCTTTGGCCTTTCGGCAATTGGAGTGTTTTTTCGTAGCCCACTCGTACTTGGTGGCTTATATGTCCTTTTGCTTTTTGGGACGAATTTTTTGACGTTGAGCTATTCGGTTGATTTTCTTCGCACCTCGTCAAAGTCTGAGGAGATTTCGCTTAGAAACGAAGCCATCGTTTTAATGCTCGTTTTGATGAACCCGTTTTATTACCTGGCAATTCTGGGTGACTTCAACTTCGAATGGGTATTCGCAATCTTCTTTGCCATTATTCTGCTTCGCCCAGCATCGGCTACAAAACTTCCGCTTCGATCCATAGCCATTCTAGGTAGCTGCTTGACGGGTATATTCGGAGCGATTGTTTTGGCCGTTGTTGGTGTCTCGCGGGCACTTACCCTAGGAATCTCAAATCGTATTGAGGGAGTCGTAGAAGGAGCTGTTGGCGTTGGATGGCTAGTGATCCTGACGATGGGAGGATTTGACGCTGGAATCAACTATTCACATTTTCTTACGACCTATGCACCCTCTTTGGCGGTACTTGGAAATTCGGGATTAGTCCCTGGCATTGGAAGGCTGCTTTCTAGTTGGTCTGGTATAGCCTCAATCTTTAGAGCTAATCTTACTCAAATCTTGTACGTCGCCTCTGCGGGTGGCATGTTAGGTATTTTAGGGTTTTTAGGGCCGATATCTCTGATCTTTACCGTGGTTGGAGCCATGGTGTTCACCAATACCAGCGTGGCCATTGAGCCAGCGATAGGTTATAGCGCCACAATCTTATTTTGCGCCTCGACCGTAAGAGCTGTTCGGGCAATTTCTAAAGCAAATAGGCGGTTGCAGTCGCTGGTGATGATCGTAGTTGCAGTTTCAATCGTCGTTTCTTTTGGCTATTTTACACTTACGACCTTATCGAGTCCGGCATTTCCATTGTCAGGGATCGATCGAGCGGCGATGGATCAGGTGGTCCTGAGGATTCCATACCGCGCTCAGGTCATTGGAGATCCAATGTTACTGGGTCGTTTGGCTGACCACCAATATCTCAATTCAGATCTTTCAACAGCACCCATATTGATAAAAGCACCCATCGTCTTTTTTGTATTTACATCTGGGAGCCCTAACTCTCTAACTCTCGGTGTGTCTTCGCCAACCAAGTTTTCCGTGGTTCAGACGCTGGGTGCCAAATTGATTTACCAGACTGGCTCAATATCGTTGTATAAGTGGATTCCTAACCACGTAGTCTCTTTTCAATTTTAATAGATCTTGTTCCTAATAACTTCCTAATAACTTCCTATGAAGATCTTCTCATTAGGTAACGAAATTTAGCCTTGTGATTTTGAGGGGTCTTTTTAGAGGAGGATTTGATGAAGGTAAAAGTTAAAGTTGCTTGGCTTTTGGCGGCATTGGGTGCTGCGGGGGCGGTGGCTGGCGGTTCTTTTCTACTAAGTACGTCCAATAGTTCGGCTGAGGTAGCAATTTCGGTCCCGCCTTCGAATAAGTTGAAAGTTGGAACTTCGAATGGAGCGGGAGCGACCGGAGGTGCGAAACCAATAGCGAGGGGACAGGCTAATGTGGCGCTGCTTCGAGGGGTGGATCATGCTGACTTTACGGTGGACCCAAAAGGCGCTGGTGTGGTGAATTACGCTTTCGATAAAGGGGTGCTAAATGTGATCAGCCCGACTTCTCTTACTCTGACACGGGCGGATTCGACGAAATTGACTTTGACTTTGACTTCGTCGACAGACTTTGTAAATACGTCACAAAGTCAGCTGGCCCTAGATCTTTCTGGCTCAATTACTGTGCATGTCGCGGTGATTTCAAGCAATGGCATCGTAGAACGTATCACAGGACCCAAGACAAAGCCAGGTTTATCTTCTGCTTCTGGCCAAGCAACGTCGCAAACTTCAAAGGTTTCGCCGTTGTTGGGTCTTGAACATGCGTCGCTGGAGAGATACAGGAGCGGAACGGGGGTTGTCACTACCGAGGTTGATCGTGGCCGCGTTACGAAGATTTCATCTTCGTCGATAACGATTCAGCATCGTGATTCAACGACGGTTACCTTAGCAATCTCTTCTTCGACCGGATTTGGATCTTCAAGCGAATCCCAAGTTTCAACTTCTCTGGTTGGTAAGACTAAGACCTACGCTACTGTTATTTCGCAAAACGGTATGGCTAGGGAAGTTTTAGTGTTAGGTGGAAAGGGTAGTGTCCATTTTGGCGTTGGCAGTTCTGATAAAGGTTCCTCTAGCAGCACGGGGGCTCAAAATAGTGGACCGTTTGTATCCTCTGGGAATGTAGCCACCACTTGATGTTTGTCTAAGGCAATAGCTTTTTGCCTGTATCTTTGAAATGACGCTCTTTCGGCCACACTCAAAATATTACCCAAATGGGCGCCGACGTCTTCTGAGAGAGTGGTCAGTGAAAGTTAGAGAGACTCCTATTTGTGCTTTATGGGCTTTGATGAGGCGTTATATCGTAGAAGGTACGGTCTCGACTTCGTTCTCATAGGCCAGAATTTGGGTGTTGCTCAGTTCCTCCTGCTAGCTCTGTTATTAGTTCCCATGAGCCCCTGTTCTCATGAGTAGGGTTTGAATGGTTTATTTGGCTGGTCTGATTTAGTAAGATTTAGGCTCACCCTATCGGGCGATTGAATACGAGGGGCTACAGACTCGGATGACGTAGGAGTCTCAACAGCAGTTTTGGTTTTGAACTGCTGTTGATTGGAACCGACGTTTTGACTGCTTACTTTAGGCGTTTGTGGTTACTTCGATAAATTGCAGATCGGTTGTCTTTGCTTTCATGGCCACATGAAATTTTAGTTGGATATTGTAATTTAGGAGAGTTTGGGCTGCGAGCTTGTTTCGTAGCGTAGCCGAAGTCTAACTACCTTGGGGGTGAAGCGTCGATATGTTGGGGAGGGTGGTCTAGCTTGTAGGGCTGATATTTGAAACGATAGGCGTTAGGGAGATTTATATATTGACCATTTTTATATAAATTATCAGTGTGCGGGCGGGGAGACTCGAACTCCCACGCCTCTCGGCACTAGAACCTAAATCTAGCGCGTCTGCCTATTTCGCCACGCCCGCATTGCTAAGTTGCGATCACTTTGTAATTAATGACCGATATTATACAATAGCGCCATCGAGCATTTCGTGATCCCTATTTTGATTGAAGGGTTTAATCTTGTTATTTAAAATCCATCAACCGCTTATTGATAGAACAGGTTACATGAAATTCGGTTTAAATCTTTTACAAACTATTAGCGTGGATGCTATGGCAGATTACATTCAAGGTCTTGGTGGTGGAGTGAGCGGTTTTATGATGGCAGGCGATCCAACACGACTGGAGTCGGGTTCAGATATTTTCCAGCGGTTGTTGGGAGAAAGAATTATCTTTCTTGGCAGTGTTGTAGATCAAGCAATGGCAAATGCGATTTGTGCGCAACTTTTATTACTTGAAGCGGAGGATCCCGAGAAGGATATTGCCCTTTATATCAATTCACCGGGCGGTTCGGTTACTGATGGTCTAGGTATCTACGACACTATGCAGTACATCAATTGTGATGTAGCTACAATATGTGTCGGACTGGCGGCTTCCATGGGGCAGTTTTTGCTTTGCGCGGGAACTCCAGGCAAGCGTTATGCACTTCCTCATTCGCGAATTATGATGCATCAGCCTTCAGCGCAGATGCAAGGCCAAGCGGCTGATATCGCGATTCAGGCAGAGCAAATCGGATACATGAAGAAGATGTTGGCAGAAAGAATTGCGATGCATACGGGTCAGACCCTTGAGACGATTCAAAGGGATTCTGAGCGGGATCGTTGGTTTACAGCAGATGCGGCCAAGGAATACGGCTTTATTGATCAGGTAATCACTCGGTCATCGTCGGCGAAATTTACAACAAAGTAGTATCCAGACTCGAGCGCGTCCAAAAGTAGGCGCAATCTAGGAGAGGGCATTGATCGAACAATTTAGCTCACACGATGAGAAACCTGATGGTGTGGCGATCCGCATGGGGCGTGAGAAACTCCATGTGGTTTCTCCTGATGTTGGCATTGGACAGCGCCTGATAAACCTTTGGGAATATCGGCCATTGCTGTTATCGTTGATTCGCAAAGAGCTTTCAGTCAAGTATAAAAATAGCGTTCTTGGCTTTGTGTGGTCAATGCTCAATCCAGCTTTGACCTTGATTATCTATTATGTGGTTTTCCAGTTAGTCCTTGGTAGCGGAATTCCACAATTTGCAATCTTTTTGCTGTGTGGATTGGTGGTTTGGAACTTCTTTCAAGCCGCACTCATGGGTGCGACCACATCGGTGGTTGGCAATGCTGGAATTGTCAAAAAAGTTTCATTTCCTCGCGAGGTATTGCCGCTAGCATCGGTTGGTTCTGCGCTAGTGTTTTTCTTTTTGCAATCGATTGTTTTGATCATCGCCCTTGTGATTGCTAGAGATGCACCAGCAATAAGCTTTCTGCCGTTGCTCTTGGTGGCTATTGTCGCATTGGTTATTTTGACTAGCGCAATTGCCATCTTTTTGTCGGCATTGAATGTCTATTATCGTGATACCCAGCACCTAATGGAGATTGTACTTATGGCTTGGTTTTGGGCTACTCCAATTGTGTATCCCTACCATCTGGTAGCAACGCTTCTTGGCCGACACAATATACTTTGGGCGTTTTTTGTCAATCCAATGACTGCGATAATATTGACCTTCCAGCGAACTCTATATGCACAGATATCGCCTCTTGGAGCAAATCATCTCCCGGTGCCAATCTTGCCCGCTAATTCTGAACTTTGGTATGCCGGACAACTTGGAATAGTTGTCGCAGTCTCAGTAGTCCTATTCTTCCTTGCGCTTCGAGTTTTTGGGCGCATGGAAGGTAATTTCGCAGAGGAGTTGTAACTCTTGGCTAATGCTATTGAGATCGATGGTGTGACTAAGATCTTTCGACTTTATTCGGAGAAGTACACATCGCTGAAGGAGCGAGTAATTCACGCCGGTAAAAATCCATATCAGGAGTTTTACGCACTTAGGGATGTCACCTTCAATATCGAGGAAGGTTCGACAGTTGGCCTGCTAGGGCACAATGGTTCCGGAAAGTCAACCCTACTCAAGACTATGGCTGGCATCTTGCAGCCCACCAAGGGTGAGATCAGGATTAAGGGTCGGGTCTCAGCGATGTTAGAGATTGGAGCTGGCTTTCATCAAGAACTTACAGGGCGTGACAATATTTTCCTCTCGGCTACCTTGTTAGGCCTTCCGGTCAAAGAGGTCGAAGGACGTTTTGATGAGATTGTCGAATTCTCGGAGTTGGGCAAATTTATTGACAATCAGGTGAAGCACTATTCTTCTGGAATGTACGCCCGCTTGGGGTTTGCCGTTGCAGTGAATGTGGATCCCGATGTGCTTTTAGTCGACGAGGTTTTAGCAGTTGGCGATGAGAATTTCCAGAGAAAGTGTATCGAAAGAATAAAGCTTTTTCAGCGAGAGGGGCGAACGATTGTTTTTGTTTCACACTCTCCTGATTTGGTTCGAACTGTTTGTCAATCGGCATACGTCCTGGACCACGGATCATTGATTGGTCGAGGAGAGCCTAGCGAAGCAATTGCCGCCCTTAGAGACTCTCTGGGCCGTGGTGGAGTAGGAGGATCATTAATTGGTGACGAATCTTCAACTGCCCAAATTGATCCTACTGCATTGGTGGTCGAACAGGCGGTCACAGTTACCGCACTTAAGTGCTTTAGCGGTGTAGGCCAAGAGAATGATCACATCTCCCCCCACGACTCGCTGAACGTTCATGTTGCGTATCACACACAGAGACCAATAGGAGATGTGAGTCTGACAATTCAATTTTTGTCCCCTCAAGGAGAGACCATCTTTGCTGGCAATACCAAGGATTTGGATTTGCCGGGATATGACATTGACGGCGACGGAGTCTTTGAACTGTATTTTGAAAGCCTTCCGCTGTTGGATGGTGTATATGGAATTGTCGCCATGATTATAGATGCAAGCGGCACTTTGGTCTCATGGATTGAGGAAAAAGCTGCATTCCAGGTTATGAATCCTTCAAAAGTCTCTGGTCTAGTTGCTCTAACATTTAGGGTAACTAGTTCTTCTTAGGCCGAACGTTAGCTTTAAGTATTTCGATGTGCAGACCGGACAAATGGCTTAGCAATCAAGCGGTATTGAGTAAGTTGAATTATCTGAAGTAAGGTCCGATTCTCGCCCAAATTCCAACGTCTATATGGGTAGGTTCTGGTTTTTTGTTACATACCAAGACTCTCATTGACTTGGCAACCTCCATTTAAATCTCCCCAATTGAAACTTAACGTATTGTTTGACATGGTGCGTGGTAGAAGCAGGGTAAGGGCGCATATAACCCTTTGGAAACTTTTATGGACAAGGTTGCGAGACTCATGTCCGTTGAAGGTTCTATTCGCGAAGATGGCTAGGTCCGTGATGAGATCTTGGTCAATCTTTCTCATTTGCCTTCAGTGACGATTGAACTAACGGGAGCGCAATCCCCTTCCGTACCCCTTCCGGTAAGGGAGGGGTCAAGCGACCCCATCCTTTCTTGGTCTCCCTGATTTACCTCTTGGGAGTTTCTGGTTTTCTATGTACTTTCTCACCGTACTTCTTCACCGTACTACTTCACTACTTCACTTTCTCTAATGGTGCTCCACCACAAGACACTACCGACTATGAGGGTGACCAAAAGTGGTTCCCCCACAAAGCATTTCGGACTCCATATCCCTTATGAGACGGTGCGTGAAGCCTCTAGTGGAGATGCCACCACCGCTATAGACGAGAAAATCATCAACCCTATGGCACTAGCCACTTGGGTAGATGACAAAACCATCGATGTGACAATCATTAATGGTCGCGAAGCCCGAGCTATCAAGCGCCAAAGAAACTAAGATCATAGGCAAGCTCCACCACAAGATCAGCCAGCGCAAGATCAGCCAGCGCAAGATCAGCCAACACAAGATCAGCCAACACAAGATCAGCCGGTGCAAACCTGCCCTGGATCAAAGAAGTATATAAGACTGGTAACTGCGAAGAGGAAAGTCAACTCCCTTGACACCTAGGGAAGACAAAATCATCACTTTGTGACTTTGACCATCAGGTGTCCAAAAAGCCGGCCAATCACGTCATTAACCACAACACCGCCACACTCATAGTTGGTGACGTAAGAGGGATAGAAAAACATAGTAAAGCCAAACGATCCATGGGTCGCCACGGTCGCCAGCAACTATCCCAGTGGTCAAGAGGCCCTCAAGAGCAATACCTCAATGAGAAAACTAACTTAGAGATACAACCCCTAAACGAGTCATACTCTAGCCAAACTTGCCCTGCGTGCTTAAGACGCAAGCGACCATCAGGTCGGCACTACCGATGCGAGAGCCCTATCTGTGGGTTCAGCTGTCATCGAGACGCCCTAGGAGCAATAAACATTCTCCAGAAGGCGATATACGCAGAGTGCTCTCCAATTGGACTAGATACAACAATCTTAGTCACGTATCTTCGAGCTGAAAAACATTGGTCACTCAATCAACGCAAGACACACCAAAAGGTGCAGTGCCCTAAGGCCAGAGCCCGAAGTAGTGCCCAGAACCGGGCCTTGTCTGAGATATCTCAGACAAGCAAGCCGAAACTAGCGAACTCATCCACCAGTACCAATTCATTAGTACCAGACCAGTCGGTCGCGGTGGCGTGATGGAAGTGATGTCAGGTAACTCCAACCAAACAGACGAGGCCAGAAGCCCCGTCCGTGAGGGCGGGGAGGTTCACGGTTAGCCACGCAATGGCGGCAAAGCAAAGACATTCTGAGGAAGTACGTGAAGTGGCTTGACTGTCACTGTCTCGAAAGTGCTTCTCACGCGCCCTGTTTCACCGCGCACAGCCTTTATGCGCAAGCCGATTTAAGAGGCAATTGTATAATTGGATCTTTGTCCCTTTTGGATTTTAAGTTCCGCACTTAATGCCAAGTAAGGCAAAGTAGCTGCAGTCTGGGCCCGAAAATACCAGGCGAAATAGTTGATTCCAGAGTTGTGAAATTGTCTTCTAGAGTTGATGTAGTTCGGAGAAGATTAGCCGATAAAGTTGTACGTTGGACACCGGGCTAAACGCGCGGGAGCGCTGTTCAAGGCGTTTTGTACAACTCAA
The DNA here is from genome assembly GCF_000949295.1 of Acidithrix ferrooxidans. GTDB lineage: Bacteria > Actinomycetota > Acidimicrobiia > Acidimicrobiales > Acidimicrobiaceae > Acidithrix > Acidithrix ferrooxidans. Next base: position 2,142 of record NZ_JXYS01000044.1, on the reverse strand, counting down.
AAGGATTCGAAGAGTAGGACGAACTAGGTGGGGGTTCAGGACTATCGGAACGATCACTACTTCTTTGCAGATTGTACCCTTGTAACACAGATAAATCTATGTGTGTTATTTTGATTTCGCTCTAACACATATGTTTCTGGTGGTTAGTACTACCTTTAGATAACTGTATAACATGTACTATTCTATGTATAAAGAGCTAGATCATCACTAATATGGAGGATTATGGTAGTTAATCGTAGTTATCGTACGATCGAGGAGTGGGAGACCCTTGTCGGCGAGCAGGTCAGGGCCATGCGGATCGCGAACGACCTCGATCAGACGCGCCTAGCGGAGTTGGCGAACGTCTCGGTGGGCGCGCTCTCTAATTTGGAGCGTGGCAAAGGGTCGTCGCTTAAGACGGTGGTGGCCGTGGTTCGGGCCCTGGATCGCACAGATTGGATCGAAGCACTGGTTCCGCCCGTGACCGTATCCCCGATCCAGATGCTGCGGGCCAAGCGGAATTCGCCGCGGACGCGTGTCCGGGCGCGCTCGACCGATCCGCAACCGAGTTGGGTCCCCTGATGCCGTACCAGCCGGTCGACGTAATAGAGGTCCGGTGCTGGGGCTCCCGTGTTGGCGCAGTGGCGCTGGACGAACGGTCGGGGTTCTACGTTTTCGAGTACGAGCGAGCGTGGGCGAACAGCGGTGTTGAGCTGGCACCTATGACGATGCCGACCACGGGGCCGGCGCAGTTTTTCCTCTTCCCGACGCTGTCTCCCAACACTTACCATCGACTTCCATCGATGGTAGCCGACTCGTTACCGGACGACTTCGGCAACGCTCTGACGACCGCCTACCTGGCGAATGAGGGTTTGACGGCCGGGCAGATCACCGCGCTGGACCGGCTGGCGTACCTTGGAACGCGTGGGATCGGTGCCCTGGAGTTCCGTCCCTTGCGGGGTCCACGCACTCGCAAGGCGACAGCGATAGAATTGTCTGAACTGGTCGTGGCCGCTCGCATCGCACTCTCTGAGCGGATCGCGTCCAAGGACGGGTTGACGGATGCGATCTCGCACCTAATCGCGGTCGGCACCTCTGCCGGCGGTGCGAGGGCTAAGGCTGTCGTGGCGCTCAATTCCGAGACGGGAGAGTTGAGGTCGGGTCAGGTTCCTGCCGATCCCGGCTTCGAGCAGTGGATCTTGAAGCTGGACGGCGTCGGTGCCGATCTTGACCTAGGCGCATCCGGCCACTTCGGCCGGATCGAATACGGCTATTACCTCATGGCTACTGTAGCTGGTATTGAAATGATGGAATGCCGCCTGCTGGAAGAGGGCGGACGGGCGCATTTCATGACGCGTCGTTTCGACCGCGTTCCGGGAGGCGAGAAGGTGCATGTGCAAACCCTCTGCGCAATGGCGCACCTGGATTTCCGGCAAATTGGCGCCCACGATTACGCTCAGTTGTTTTTGCACATCGAGCAATTGAGACTTGGACCAGAGGCGCGTGCAGAGGCTTTCCGCAGAATGGTCTTCAACGTCGCCGTTGCCAATTGCGATGACCACACCAAGAACTTCTCGTTCCTGCTGCCCCAAGGCGGTAGGTGGCGTCTGTCCCCAGCCTACGACATCACTTACGCGGGACTTCGGATTTAAGTGGGGAATTTAGTCAGGTGTAGCCACGCACCAGGGGTGAGTTTGGGAGGGTCACAGGGGCTCTGCCAGAATGGGATAGTTCAACAACTCATCACTGGAGGGCCCCTGTGGAAGAAAATCCTATTCGAATTGCCGAGATCTTGCTCGATCTTATGGATGTCAATTTGATTGGCATCGAGGATCTGGGTGACCAAGGTTCAAAGACACCCCTTCGGGTCCATATCGAGTGTCGAGGCGAACGACCAAAATGCCCAGTATGTAATGGGATGAGTTATTCCAAGGGAGGCTCACTAGTAGAGCTGATTGATCTACAAAGCTTTGGCCGTGCCGTCAGACTCATCTGGCACAAACGCAGGTGGGAGTGCAAGGATGGGAACTGTTCCGCCCCGTCGTGGAGTGACGTGGACACTAGGATCGCAGCTCCAAGACTCAAGCTCACCGATAGGGCAGCTAGATTCGCAACCCGAGTGGTTGGTAGAGATGGTCGATCGGTGTCATCGGTAGCCAGAGA
>NZ_JXYS01000043.1 GCF_000949295.1 Acidithrix ferrooxidans | reverse complement strand
TACAACAGAACATCCTTGGTCACAGAGGCAGGGGTGGGGATCCCCTCTATCGCATCCGGCGACTCCTGACTATGGCCAAGGAGAGACTCACCGAGGGTGCCAACGCCAAACTTACTCACCTACTTGAACTAGGTGACCCAGACAACGAGGTAGCTACCGCATGGAGAGCCAAGGAGTCCTTACGAGAGCTCTATACCTATCGTGACCCAAAACTCGCTAGTGACCACCTCGATGCTCTTATCAGTGACTTCACCGACAACCAACGACCCCCCGAGGTCCAACTACTTGGGAGAACCTTGAAAAGCTGGCATGATGAGATCCTGGCCTGGCACACGTCCTTCGTGACCAATGGACCGACAGAGTCGATGAACAACCTCATTAAGCGGATTAAGCGCATCGCCTTTGGGATGACGAACTTTGCGAACTTTAGAATCAGAGCGCTCTTGGCGGCTGGTAAGCCTGACTGGTCACTACTAGCTACTGTTACCCCGGTGACAACGCAGATCTCTAGCGCACTTGGTTCGTAACAGGAACCAACCAACCCAATAAGTAAGACACCAGGGAGAACCCCCTTGGCCCCTCTTACCCGTTCACGGGTTGTGTAGCCTAGACCTCTCCGAATGACGGCTTCAATCTGGCCAATCACCTCAGAACGCTCAATAACTTGCCGATTCCTGGTCGATCTTGGTACCGGAATACCGCTTATTTCCGAAGATCCGTCTTGTTGGGGGGGGTGGGTCAATTAAATACCGTTTAAGGTGGGTCAATTAAACGCCGCTGGCAACACCGCGATGAACGTCGACGCATCGAAGCTAGCGAAATCACAAGCAAATAGCCTCTGAGTACTGCTGAACGCCAATAGCTCATACGACTTCACCGTGAGCCCTAGGTGTCAAGGGAGGTGGCAGAATTGCAGAAGGACAAGACCTTCTTTTAGAAAAACAGCCGCGTACAACGCATGAGAATCCACCAAGCAAGAGAGATTTGCATCAACGGAAGCGTAAGTGAGCGAACTTTACAAATATCTACAGATGGACAGACTACTTGAGGTCTCTCGGGCTGGCTATTACAAGTGGAGGCAAGTCAAAGATAGACAATGTTCCACTGAGTTGGCCACAAAGACTCTGAAGATTAAAATTCTTGAAATCCACTAACAAGAGTCAATAGGTATCTACGGAGCACCAAGGATAACGGCGCAATTGTAATTACAAGGTGAGCCAACTAGCCATAACACTGTCGCAGAAAAGATGCGTGAGCTTTCAATATCCTAAGTTAGCCCAAAGCTACTAAAAAGTAGTGACCACTATTTGTGACTCTAAGGCCACATATCCAAGAGACTTTTCTTGATAGGAATTTTGACAAGGGACCTTTAGATAGCGTTTGACCCTCCGACATCACCTGCATGAAGATAGGTGATAGATCTGCATATCTGTGTGTAGGTTAGAGACGAGCACTTATGTTGGAGTAAACGAGGAAGAGTGCTTGGCCATAGCGTCTTATGAAAATATGAGGCTCGAGATAGTGCTAGAAGCTCTAGGTCAGGCAATTAATACCAGAGGTAGCAATTGCCGAGGAGCGGTGTTCCGTAGCGATCGAGAAAGCCAATTCTTAGATCGTCGCACAGAATCCCCTCTCTGTAAAGAAAATGGAATCATTCGCTCCATGGCGCAAATGGGATCCTGTTACAATCACGCCAGTGCTGAATCCTTCTGGTCGGTCTTCAAGCATGAATACTTCTTGAGACATGTCTTCAAAGACATCTCTGAATTAAGAGCTGGAATAAAGTGGTAAAAGAATTTTTACAACAGCAAACGGCGACATTCGAAGACCTAAGAACATCTCACCAGTCAATTATGAGTTAGCCTTAGAAGTAAGAGCAAAAACTGCTTAAGTCAGTGTCTACTCTTAGTGGGTAACCCCAGTTGCTGGCAACACAGTCGAATGGACTGCAGCGAACTAGCCAACTCAGCAATGAGGATGAGCCAACACAGAGCAGTAGCGAGCAGGAAGGCGGATGAATCGAGAGATTCACTTCCGGTTTGACTGGAGCGGTAGAGGGAAGATCGCTCCAGTCACCCTAGACCGAGTAGTCGCCAACCCCCTAAATCAGACCGATTCAGAGGTGGTTTTCTATTTGGACCAATAAATGATGAATGGTCTTCTAGCTCTCTGGATTTTAGAGACGGGCTAGAGCAGTTGGTTGACATTAGTTTTAGTGAACTATGGTCCCATATAGCCTTCTAACGCCCCTATTGATAGCCATATGAATGGATAGGCCGAGTATCAAAATTTCTTCGATTGCTCTATCTCTAATTGGATAACCAAAATCCAAAGAACAGGCTTTAACGTGCCATGAACCTGACGGGGATTGGGTGTTTGTGTTGGAAGGGATCTTTTTGACCTGGCTACCCAATGAATTGCTGAAATTGTAGTCAAATTTCAATCCGACGCACGGTTTGTGGAGTTAGATCTACGACAAGGTGAATTTGCTGCGCAGTAGCAATTTTTCCCATTGGTGATAATCCTTCTATACGATGGGAACTTTTAGATTTAAAGATTGCTTTAAGTATGAGTTGCGATATATCGTGATAATATTGATTACAAGATAAAGATTAGAGAAAAGGAAATTTGATATGCATAATTGTGAAGGTAGAGGATGCGGGTGCGGTAGGTCAGATCATCGTCATGATCATCGTGGAGAAGGATTTGGCCACCGAGGTCACGGCGGTCCCGGAGGGTTTGGACGTGGATTCGGTGGCGGTTTTGGCCCAGGTTTTGGGCCAGGCTTTGGCCCCGGTTTTGGACCAGGACGGGGTCCAAAGGTTGGTAGAGGTGATGTGCGATTTGGTATCTTGACCCTGATAGCAGAGGCGCCACGCCATGGATATGAGATTATTCAGGAGCTATCGGCCAGAAGCAATGGAGTTTGGCAACCCAGCCCAGGTTCTGTTTACCCCACGCTTCAGGCATTAGAAGATGAGGGTTTGATTACCCTTTCGGTTGTGGATGGAAAGAAGATCTACAGTCTTAGCGAAGCAGGACAACAATATCTTGCGGAGAATCCACGAAGCGCGCCTCCATGGGAGGAGATGGCCAACGGCCCAGAGACGATATTTTTCGATATCAGGCGTGAAGGTGCCGCATTTGCTTCAGCCTTGATGCAGGTCTTTCAGGCAGGAACTAAGGATCAACAAAAGCGAGCTCTCGAAGTTTTAATCGCAGCTCGCAAGGCGATATATAAGATTCTTGCCGGAGACGATGGTTCTGGGGAATAGAGCCTCGACCCCGCGGGCAATGATCGTTCGAGTGAGGTGACTTTTGATTACACACTCGGACTAGGGCTAAGGTCTCGGTTGGCCATGGCCTTATGGTTCAGTTAGACCTTAGTTTTCTACCCTTGGCGTGTCACTTTCTGCTTCGGCAGGTGTGGCACGCCTTTTTATCTCTACGAGGAGAATAAGACAGGGTTAGCGCTTTTCTCCATCTTGGATCTCAAGGTGCAGCCAGGATCTTTCAGAAGTATATTTCGCCGTTTCTTTTAGAGATAGGATTTCTAGACTCACCAAGGGTAGAGTTTTTGGCTCTAGGCTCATATGAATTCAGAGACGGAATGTGGTGAGTAGATTGCGCGACGGTTCAAAGCCACTCGAGCGAAAAAGTTCCAGTAACGGCTTGCAGCAAACCTTGGTGGAGATGCTTTTCTCAAATGGAGTCAAAGACGTCGACATCTCAAAGAGACGTCGGGCCGAGTACTCTAGCGATGCCTCTAACTATCGAATAGTTCCGAGTGCGGTTGTCTACCCAGGATCGGGTGATGAAGTCTTAGGTGCCATTGACGTCGCAAACGAGACGGGTCTATCGATTACTATGCGTGGAGGTGGAACATCTGTCGCTGGTAATTCAATTGGTTCAGGAATCGTATTGGATACGACGAGATATATGAACAAGGTTATAGATATCGATCCAGAGGCCAAGACCGCGACGGTGCAACCCGGTTTGATCTTAGATGAATTGGCGAGTTTCCTAAGTCCAATTGGTCTTTTGTTTGGTCCAGATCCCTCAACTCATTCGCGTGCCTCGATTGGTGGAATGATCGGCAATAACTCCTGTGGGGCACATTCCATTGCTTATGGAAAGACCCAAGACAATGTGGCTAGCCTCAAGGTGGTCGATGGTCGAGGCCGTGTGTTTCAAGCTAAAGATGATTTAGAGGTTGTCCCAGGATTGTCCAAGTTGATAGCTGACCACGAAGGATTGATCAGCGCTCAATTAGGGCGCTTTCCACGTCAAGTATCTGGTTATTCGCTGCAGGATCTTCTTTCAGGCCATCCGGGGCGGCTAGCTCGATCTTTGGTTGGTAGCGAGGGTACTACCGTAGGGGTAATTGAATCAACCTTGAAATTGATAGAAGCGCCAAAGGTAGTTGTCCTAGCGATCCTTGGCTATAGCGATATGATCACTGCGGCCTATGCCGCGCCGGCAATTGCGGCTATGGCTCCTCAAACCATAGAAGGCTTTGACTCGCGGCTGCTCGAGCGGTTGCGCAGTGGCCCAAAGCGAGTAGGTGTCTCGGCAACTTTGCCTAAGGGCAAAGGTTGGCTTTTTGTTGAATGCGCAGGAGAAACTTTATCGGAGGCTCTCGCTAGCGCTAAAGCAGTCACCCTAACCAGCGGCGTCATAGACTCTATTGTGGTTCGTGACACGACCGCGATGAGGATGCTTTGGCGACTTCGAGACGACGGTGCAGGCTTGGCCGGACGGACAATAGCTGGTAAAGCGGCATGGCCAGGATTCGAAGATGCAGCAGTTCCTCCTTTTAGACTGGGAGATTATCTCGTCGACTTCCAGGATCTGCTTGGTGAATTTGGTTTTGACGGCCTGATCTATGGCCATTTTGGAGAGGGATGCATCCATTCGCGGATCGACTTTGACCTAGAGTCTGATCCGCAACGCTTTAGGGCATTTATGGAGAGTGCTAGTGATTTAGTGGTCTCCTATGATGGCTCGCTTTCGGGAGAGCATGGCGATGGTCGCGCTCGGAGTCAGCTTCTGACAAAGATGTATTCTCCGCAGATGATCTCCTTATTTGCGGAGTTTAAGGGCTTATTTGATCCCAATCATGTGATGAATAAGGGCGTACTGGTCGAACCTGCCGCCTTTGATGATTCGCTTCGGCTAGAGGGAGTGCGAGAATTTCCACGAAGGAAAGGATTTGGTTTTTCTCTCGATGGCGGTGACTTTGGAGCCGGAGTTCATCGATGCGTTGGCGTGGGTAAGTGTCGTTTAGCCCAAGGGGCTAACGATAGCGTTATGTGTCCATCCTACGTCGCAACATTGGATGAAAAAGATTCGACTCGTGGTCGTGCCCGAGTTCTTCAAGAGATGTTAAATGGAACGTTTGTGAAAGGTGGATGGCGGTCCAAGGAGGTACATGAAGCCTTAGATCTCTGCCTATCCTGCAAGGCATGTTCCAGGGACTGTCCTGCTGGCGTCGACATGGCCCGTTACAAGGCAGAGGTTTTGTTCAACGCTTACAATCATCGCATGAGGCCGATGAATCATTATCTGTTAGGTCGCCTCTCCTTTTGGGCGGAGCTAGGAGGAGCTTTCCCAAATTTGGCGAACAAGGTACTGACAAATGACTTTGCTAAGTTGGCAATGGAGAAGGTTGCGGGTATCGATCGACGACGAACGCTGCCACCTTTTGCTAAAAGGTCGTTTGTCAGTACCCTCAAAGGTAACTCCGTTTCGGGATCTGCTTTAGGTCGTGGGGTCCCCCAAGAAGGAGGATTAGACGATGAGAGATTGGGACCAAAGAGTCTTTCTGGTGCCTCCTCGAAGGGGTCAATGTCGCGAGTAGTTTTGATGGTGGATCCGTTCAATAACCACTTTTCTCCATGGGTTCTCGAAGATTGTTTGGAACTGTTGAGAACACTGGAGATAGAGGTAGTGGTGGCGCCAAAGGAGCTCTCTATGGCTATTACTGAGATCTCTACTGGCCAACTTGAGATAGCTCGAAGAAAGCTTCGACGCCTTGTTGAATGGCTATTTCCACTAACTTCCTCTGGTTATTTGGTGTTGGTACTCGAGCCGTCATGCGCAGGTGTTCTCCGAAGCGACCTGGTGGAACTCCATAAAGGCGAAGGTGCGAAGTCGGTCTGTGACGCTACGGTGACTTTGGCGGAGCTTCTGATGAGAGTTGCCAATAGTCCCAGATCTTCATGGCAACCTCCCAATCTAAGAGGTGAAACCTTGATTTGGCAGCCTCATTGCCATCAATATGCAGACATAGGAGTCCACGATGACCTTCAGTTGCTTAAAGCAACTGGTGCTAATCTTTTGACAGTGACTGGATGCTGTGGGATGGCTGGAAACTTTGGGATGGAACTCTCTCACTACGATCTATCAGTCAGAGTCGCACAAAGATCTATTATCTCTCAGATCAATGAGGCACCTAGCGATGCGGTTGTAGTGGCAGATGGTTTTTCATGTCGGTCGCAGGTTAGCGACCTTACTGACAAGGTTCCACTTCATCTAGGTTCGATCATGTTGAGGGGTCTAAAGTAAAGCCGACAAGGATCATTGGGTGGTAGCTTGGTGAATTTCATCTTTCGCGGTTATCCTCTTGGATAAAACCTTGATTAGATGGAACCAGAAGTTATCTAACTGTTGACCAAAGATGGACTAGACAAGCGCTCTATTTGGCTAGCTTAGGCCCAATCTTCCAAGGTATCCGCGCGATGGCGACATCACAATTGTGATCCACAACGAGCTAATCCCAAGTGGGAGTGCTGTGTTAGTGGAGGTTTGTGGAATATTCATTGTGGGCTCCTCTGGCGAATTAGAGGGCTCATAAGAGATTTTAAGTCGACAGTCACCTCAAGCAACTTGCTAGCTTTGAGCAACAGTCACTAGATGCTTTCTCTTTTGCTCTGGTGGTTCCGCTACGTAGCGCTCTTTTGGACTGTATAGGTAATAAAGGACCCCATCTCTATTTGATTAGGCCACGATTGCTTGGGATACGTGATATCCCAAGGATGCTTGGGACCTCGCTTTACTTGAAAGCAAAGTTATTCACATGCGGGATGGAGCATCTGACATAGAATCAACTGAGGGAAAACTCCTAGATTTAGCCAATTGGTGGGATGAGAACGATGTCGGAAATTCTAGATGTAAATTCGATCAAGCGGGCGGCTCAGCTCTTATCAGACGTCGTGAAGAGAACGTCGCTAGATCACAGCAGTCGATTAACTAACAAGTTTGGCGTTGACGTCCTGCTCAAGCGCGAAGATGTTCAATTGGCTCGCTCCTATAAGATACGGGGAGCTTACAACTTCATCTCTAGCCTAAGTGACCAAGAGCGAGCAATGGGCGTCGTCTGTGCTAGTGCGGGTAACCACGCTCAAGGCGTAGCCTATAGCTGCAATAAGCTCGGCATCAAAGGTAAGATCTTTCTTCCGGCAACTACTCCTCGGCAAAAGAGACAGAAAATTATGGAATTTGGGGGTCTCTGGGTCGAGATAGTTATCGGCGGCCATAGCTACGACGATGCAAGTCTTGCTGCTCGCCGTGATGAGATTCGCAGCGGCTCGGTCTTTGTCCATGCATTTGACGATCCTCGCACTATTGCTGGTCAGGCGACTGTAGGGGTTGAACTCTTAGAGCAACTTCCCACTCCTAATGTGTCTACTGTGGTCGTGCCGGTTGGCGGGGGAGGGCTGATAGCTGGAATTGCTCTGTGGTTGCGCAGCCAAAGGCCCGATATCACAATTATTGGGGCGGAACCAACGGGGGCACCTTCCATGACAAAGGCGCTTGCCAATAATGGTCCAATCGCGCTAGAGCAAATGGATTCGTTCGTAGATGGTGCGGCTGTTGGCAGGGTTGGGGATCTCACATTTCCGATAGTGCGTGATCTCGTAGACGAGATCGTCTTGGTTCCAGAGGGTGCTATCTGTACTGAGATGTTAGAGCTCTACCAAAACGAGGGAATCATCACAGAGCCCGCAGGCGCTCTAGCCACTGCAGCACTCTCTCGAATTGCGATCGATAGGTCAAAGGGAGCTGTCGTTGCGATTTTGTCCGGAGGAAATAATGACGTAAGTCGTTATTCAGAGATTCTGGAGCGTTCCCTGGTGCACGAAGGGTTACGCCACTACTTTTTGGTAACCTTTCCCCAAGAACCTGGCTCACTTCGAAGATTTCTAGAGGAGGTTCTTTCTGACGGAGAAGATATTGTTGTCTTTGAGTACGTCAAAAAAAGTAACCGAGAGACTGGCCCTGCGCTTGTTGGAATCGACTTAGAGAGTCCAGATTCACTGAGTGGTCTTCTTTGGAGAATGCAAAATAGCCCGCTGGAGATAGAGCAGGTTCCTCCCGGATCTCCGCTTTTCACATTTTTACTGTAACGATTTACCGTGATGATTTACCGTGATGATTTACCGTGATGATTTACCGTGATGATTTACCGTGATGATTTACCGTGACGATTTACCGTGACGATTTACCGTGATGATTTACCGTGATGATTTACCGTGATGATTTACCGTGATGATTTACCGTGATGATTTACCGTGATGATTTACCGTGATGATTTACCGTGATGATTTACCGTGATGATTTACCGTGATGATTTACCGTGATGATTTACCGTGATGATTTACCGTGATGATTTACCGTGATGATTTACCGTGATGATTTACCGTGATAAATTCGCCATGTCCGCTACCACAATTTAGATGCAAGGTTCTGGCGGGATGTTGTAAATCTTTCGGTAGGTAATCGAGTTATTGGCTCAAATTTATGCCGAACGACAACAGATCAAGGATCTCGCTCCACAATGCTCAATCTAAGTGACCGAAAATAGCGCTTTGGACGATCTGGTGAATTATCAGTTGGTTCGGTCGCAAGGCGGCCAATGTCATTGGTTGATGTGGCTCTGTTTGGATCATAGGTTGTTGCGCCTTTTTTAATTTCAAGTCACCAGGCGGGTCAAATCGTAGATTTACCGACAAAGTACCGTGGTTGGAGGTATTCTATTGGCGTCTTGTTTGATCGTAGGGATTTGACTTCGTTACTTTGTTTTGACCAACTCTGCTGAAAGGTAATGGAGATGAATTTTAATATTTCACATAATAGGGCAACCATCAACGGCCAGAGTATCCATTACGTTGAAGCTGGGGAGGGGTATCCTATCATTTTTCTCCATGGATTTCCTGAGAGTTGGTATTCATGGCGCTACCAGCTTGAGTTTCTGAGCGAGCGTGGATTTCGCGTTATTGCACTTGACCAACGTGGATATGGGGGCTCTAGCGCTCCCAAAGATATAGATGCATATAATATCTTGCATCTTGTTGGAGATGTAATTGCGCTCATGGATCTCCGTTCCCTGGAGAAAGCCGTAGTAGTGGGTCACGATTGGGGTGCTCCTGTGGCTTGGTCTACGGCACTATTTCGACCTGATCGAATCGCTGGAGTCGTTGGATTGAGCGTTCCGTATCGACCAAGAGGAAGCTTTCAGCCGACTGTGCGAATGAGAGAACTCTCTGGTGAGGACTTTTATCAATTGTATTTTCAGTTGGAGGGTAGGGCCGAGGCAGACTTTGAAGGTGACTTATCCACCTCTATCTTCTCGATGTTCTACGGTAACTCAGCTGATTCGTTCGCGGTAAATGGTCCTTGGAAGATGCACTCGCCGGCTGATCGGGGTTTCTTTGCTGAGGCACCACCCTTGCCCAAAGAGCCCCCAAAATGGTTGAGCGAGAAAGACTTAGCGATATACGTGGAGGCTTTTCGTGGGAATGGATTTAGAGGGCCATTGAACTGGTATCGAAATCTCGATCGAAATTGGGAGCTTACCGAACCATGGAGTCGAGCACGGATCACACTGCCGTCGATGTACCTAGCTGGCAAGGTGGATCCGGTAGTCCATTTCCCCGGAGCCGATGCCATGATTGCTAAGATGGATGGCGTCCTGCCTGGCCTTTTTCGGGCAAAACTGATCGATGACTGTGGTCATTGGACGCAACAAGAGGCGCCCGAGATCGTGAACCAGTCACTCCTGGACTTTATGAATCACATCATGGCGCTTTAAACTATTAATAGCTGTGCGAAAAAACATCCTTGGATCACCCAGCCTGGTGTTAGTGATCCAAGGTGAAGTCTTTATTACTTAGATTGACAATTAGATTGAAAAGTCCTCATAGCTCCACATGCCATCTCTTCGGGGCCGAATATCTTTTTTACTTGGCTGGCCAACCGTAGCTGCAATCTCGTCGACTCTATCGATTAGTGATTTTAGGCCATCACCAATGGCGTCTGGCATCTCTAGGTTCGACAGAGGGGTGCCTTCAAAGCGTGAAGCTCTGGAGATGACTTGACCTGGAACACCAACTACAACCGATCCGGGCGGCACGTCTCGAACTACGACCGCGTTGGCCCCTATTCTGCTGTCATGGCCTACTCGGATGGGTCCGAGGACTTTGGCGCCTGCGCCAAGTACGACGCGATCTTCGATATCTGGATGTCTTTTTCCGGTCTGATCGCCACGGCCGCCTAAAGTCACTTGGTGGTACATGGTCACATCGTCGCCTACGACAGCGGTCTCGCCTATGACTACACCAGAGGCGTGATCTATAAAGAAGCCCGAGCCAATTGTCGCCCCAGGATGGATATCAACCCCAGTCCATCGATACGCCAAAGCCGAGATGGTTCTAGCCCCCAGATGGTTCCCGCCTTGCCATAGTTGGTGCGCGAGGCGATAGGCTGCCACGGCATGAAATCCAGGATAAAAGAGGACCACCTCGTATCTGTTTCGCGCTGCCGGATCGCGCTCTAGGGCCGCGGATATGTCCTTTCGTAAGAGATCTAAGACCATCATTATTCAGCTAAACCTGCATAGAGCGGTGTAGAGAGGTATCTCTCTCCAAAGGATGGGATTATTACCACTATGAGTTTGTGGCTATTTTCGTCACGGCTAGCTAGTTCAAGTGCGGCTGCTATTGCGGCACCGGAGGAGATCCCGACCAGCAGACCTTCTTCAGTTGCCGCCGCACGTGCAGTCTCAAAGGCTAATTCATTGTCAATCCCTATGACTTCGTCCACGATCTTAGCGTCATAGTTCTTCGGGATAAAGCCCGCACCTATTCCTTGGATGGGGTGAGGTCCTTTTGCTCCTCCAGATAGCACCGGTGAAGCTGAAGGCTCCACAGCAACAATTTTGATCGCTGGGTTTTGTTCTTTTAGATATGAGCCAACGCCAGAGATTGTTCCACCAGTGCCAACCCCAGCGACAAAGATATCTACAGTACCATCGGTATCTTGCCAGATTTCAGGGCCAGTTGTGGAGTAATGAATCGAGGGGTTGGCGGGATTTTCAAACTGTTGTGGAACGAAATATTTAGGATCTGAGGCCGCTAGCTCTTGTGCTTTAGCTATAGCGCCACCCATGCCCTCGGCTCCTGGCGTTAGGATTAGTTGCGCGCCGTATGCGCGCAAGAGCATTCGCCTCTCTTTGGACATCGTCTCTGGCATTGTCAGGATGCACTTTATCCCTCGTGCAGCGCAGACCATCGCTAGAGCAATTCCAGTATTTCCACTGGTTGGTTCCACGACTATCGTCTCTGGAGTTATTAGGCCTGCTGCCATAGCAGCATCAATCATGGCTACACCGATTCGATCCTTGACGCTATGTGCCGGGTTGAAAAACTCTAGTTTGACCACGATTCGAGCCTTGGAGCTCGATGTAAGTCGATTGAGCGCCACTAAGGGCGTGTGGCCAACAAGTTGTGTTACATCTGTTGCGATATTCATTTTTCTCCAAAATCTAATGAGGCTTTCAATTAAAAGTTACTCGCCACTAATCAAAAGCCGACCTGTCAACTCAACAATAGTGCAAAGTGTAAAGTTCATCCTTAGTTTTACGATTTTGATAGAAGGATTGCTAGCCAATGGTGATAAGTCGGATAATAGTTTTCGCAAATTTGACCCCTATGGTTGCGATATGACTTCTTACCAACTGCTATTTGACCCTTGCGAGATTGACTTCTTTAGGGTCACCTCTATCGATTTCGTGCCAAGGTGGCATTCTTGTTAGTTAAACCCTTTGTGTAAACGGAATATTTCGCAGACGCTATTGGGATCATCTGGCCAGAGGTGAACTTTGTGGAATTGGTCGGACTCCCTCTTTTTTGCTTTTTGTAATTGAATCCATCGATTTATCTAGCTAGATCTCACTATTAGATTTTTTGCCCTCGTAGTTTTTGGGAGTTGAATTGGCCAATAGTTATGGAGACGGATCATGCTTTAGGGCTTTTATTTGAGCCATATCCGCAGCGCCATCCGGATATGGTCCGCATATTATAAAGATGATAGACCCCATGGATGGATTGATTGATTCGTAGCCGTATGTTTTCTAATAGAAGCTTTGGATGTGGTCAGGCGGGTTGGATAAAGTTCCTCGAAGTGACGCAGATCTGCTTATTTGATACGCCTGTTGGTCTACCTGTTTTAATGGACCTTTAAGGGCTCGTTACCGTTAAATCCGAAGTGCTGCTTTGGCCACCTTTACAATTACACCGATTAGGTAGTTAAGTCGTGGCTTCGATAACGATGTAACGGTTAGAAGGTCAAAGGGCTCAGGTGAAAGGCAATATTTAGACTTTTTACTGATTTTTTGGCATCATTTCTCAGAATCCAATATACCCTATAGGGTATGTGTAGTGCAGTTACGTGTAATAAATGTAAGAAACCAACTTGGTCAGGTTGCGGACGCCATGTGGAACAAGTCCTAGGACACATTCCACAAGAAAAGCGCTGCCAATGTTCAAGTAACGAGGCCCCAAAGACCAGGCGCTGGTTTTAGGGGAATTATCATTATCAATCATCGAAAGTTATCGCGGTATTTGCTTTAAATTAAAGACGACGATACTTCTTTATTTGCTCCGTCAAGGAGGTTTTTACTTATTGTGAATTATCTTTTTGACGGATGCATGTTTTATTCCAAAGAATATATTTATTTTGTTGTGATATATCTGTATTTGTAGATAGATCACAGCTATGTGCAAATACAGATGCCAATCTGTCAGCACCAATCCGCAAATAGCGAGTTGTACTGGCGACCTTCCACAATATTTTGTACGTTAGATTGATCTCTTGGATTATCGCACTTGGCATTGGGGTGCGAGGTGGAAAATGCCTTGTCCAGCCCAAGTGACTAGGGTATATTATCCTAGGATTTTTCAAATCTATAACAATTGTAGTGACGGATCTAGGTGGCCATTTACCTCGGTTGTGTTCTCTTTCCGAAGTTGATCTTTTTGACCGATTGCGCTCGAAAATGACTCTTCGTTTCAACGATTATTTCAGTTGGAACCGCGCTCGAGCAAAATGGGGCTGGGCTCGATTGGACCGGAAGTGCTTATGTTTCCGGGAGCGCTTAGATTTCGCGTCATCTAGTCGTTCGATGATGGACTTATTTTTCGAATTTCCCTACTTCTTCAAGGCATCATTTTGCAATATTTCTGGTAAAAGATTGCCATATCGGAGTTAAAATATTTTGATCTTTGTGTCTTTTCTATTCCTTGAGATCAATGATTGAAAATGCGGGATGAGATAGAGTGATTTTTAGGAGATCCGTTGAATCAAAACGATGCTGAGTTCGCCAAGAAGGTCTTTGACCCAGATTACATTGGAGCCCTAGATGGGGTTCGAGTTTTGGATCTATCTCGTCTGGTCTCGGGCAATATCGCTTCAATGCTGCTCGGCGACTTTGGCGCTGATGTAATAAAAGTTGAGCCTCCTGAGGGTGATCCATTGCGAGCATGGCGCGATGGTGGAGAGTCGCTCTATTGGAAGACTTATTCGAGAAACAAGCGTTCAATCGTATTGAATCTTCGAGTTGACGCAGCCAAGGCGGTCTTGCTTAGCCTGGTTGAGGAGTCAGAGGTTCTAATAGAGAACTTTAAACCGGGTACCTTGGAAGAGATGGGGCTATCGCCGGAAGTGCTACTTAAGCGCAATCCAAAATTGGTGATCCTTAGAATCTCGGGATTTGGTCAAGATGGTCCATATTCCCCGTTGCCAGGTTTTGGAAGCCTCGTGGAGGCGATGAGTGGGTTGGCCGATCGCACCGGTTTTTCTGATCGCGAGCCGGTCCTTCCACCATTTCCGGTAGCTGACATGACGGCTGGACTCTATGGCGCGATGGCAACTTTATTAGCCTTGCGCTCGTTGGATCATGCTTTATCTGCGGGTCAGGTTATTGACCTCTCCCTTCTGGAGCCTCTATTTTCACTTCTTGGCCCTGATGCCGCTATCTATAATTTGACTGGTGAGGTCAAGCAACGTGTAGGCAGTGCATCAAACACGACGGCTCCGCGCAACGTCTATCGTTGTTTGGACGGTAAATATATTGCGCTTTCGGGGTCGATGCCCTCGATGGCTGAGAGGATCTTTCAGGAGATAGGTCGACCCGATTTGATTGATGATCCTAGATTTGTCGACAATTCGGCAAGGATCCTAAACCGAGATGAGCTTGATGAGCTACTTGGAGGATGGTTCGCAACTAAGAGCTCGAAGGAAGCTCTAGAGAAGATGAGGGCGGCAAAGGCTACAGTTGGACCCGTGTATGACATAGCCGATGTATTTCGAGATCGTCATTTTATCGAACGTGAGATTTTGGTCTCGATTCCAGATGACGACCTCGGTGAGATTCCAGTTGCTAACATCGTTCCTCGCCTCTCGGCAACTCCGGGACGTTTTTCTCGCCCTGCACCTTCGTTGGGTCTTCATACTCTGGAGATCCTTTTGGAGGCTGGTCTAACAAGAGCCGCAATCGACGATTTAATAAGAGCTGGAGCGGTCAAGATCGCCTAGGTGAGGGTATTTTGTTAGGTCGTCTTGCCTTGTTCGAAAAGGAAGAGTCATTGGGTAATATCAATTGGCGTTGTCGAGTATTTTATTTGCCGCATTATTGGCTGTATCAGTAATTACCCAAGTGCGGTTGGACCCTCATCCGATAAAGCTCTCATTGCGCAAGTGCCGATGAGCCCAACTGGGAGCTAAATAAAGAGACCTTAGATCTGCGTCTAATATCTTTGCGGTATTGTTCGCCGTGGCCATGAATTCGGGGGATAATTGAGAATTTTCTCCAACACCTTTTGGGCCCAAGCCGTTGTTAGAAAACCTGTAAGAAAGTAAGTGAACAGAGATCAGCTTTTATTTAGCCGGCATCAACTGTGTTTCTGGTTCGCTTGCTAAGAGAGCGAGAGGTATTGGTCGGAGAGACCAAAAAGACAAAAAGAGCCAGTTGGTCCTCTTTGTCTTTTTGGCTTATGGATAATCCTCTGCCCCATAAGGGTTGGGTGGTGGGGCAGAGGAGATCTTTAGCTTCTAAATTGTCAGGCGAAGGCTACCTCGGCTCTGATATCCTTAAGTTGAAATTGAGCTACAAGGCCAGTCAGATCAGAAGCAAGGTGTGCAAGGTCGTTTGAAGCGATCAAGGATTGCTCAATCGCATCGGTCGTGGACCTCGAAGCCATCGCTACTCCAGCTACGTTAGTGGCAATCTCATTGGATCCGACAGCCACCTCTTCTACGGAGTGGGTGATCTCACCGGTAGCTGCGCTCTGTTGTTCGACTGCTGCAGAGACTGTCATTTGGAGTTGGTTGACCTCTGCGATAACCGATGCAATCTTTGTGATCGTTTCTACAGCATGGCGGGTCTCTTCTTTGATTTCGTGAATTTGGACCTCGATGCCTTTTGTGGCCTTAGCTGTTTCGATTGCCAGGTCCTTGACCTCATCAGCGACTACTGCGAAACCTTTACCAGCCTCTCCTGCTCTGGCTGATTCGATTGTAGCATTCAGGGCCAGGAGATTTGTCTGATCAGCAATGGATGCGATTAGTGATACTACTCCACCGATCTTTTCGCTCGCATTGTCTAGTTCAGCTATTGTCTTGGCAGCAGAGGTGGCCAGTGCATATGCATTCTGAGTTATCTCAGATGCTTGAGAGGCACTTCTGGATATTTCGCCTATGGACTCGGTCATTTGAGTTGCACCCGAACTTAGATTGGTCAAGATGGTGGCGATCTCCTCAATTGCCGCTGAAACTACCGAAGCCTGGTCACTAGCAGAGGAGGCATTGTCGCCGACTTGGCTGGAAGCTGCATTTAGTTCAACCGTTGAAGCAGCGAGGGTGGTAGCTGCGTTGTTGATTTGAGTGAGGGTCTCATTTAGACGCCTAACTGCTTTGTCGAAGGCTTTGGCCATCTCGCCAATTTCGTCGGTAGAATCGATTCCTGATTCGCTTGAAAGATCACCTTCACCGAGGCGGCCTATCGCCCGAAGCATCGATGCAATGGGTGAGAGAATCGTCTTGGCAGTGACGCCGGCAAAGGCGATTGAAAGTCCAAGTCCTAGGATCAGCACGATAAACATGATCAATCTGGATTGAGTGTTGGTGGAATTTGCATTTGTCGCCAGTTGGGCAGCGTTTGATCGTTCATCGTTCATGAGCGTTCCAAGATCGCTTGTAATATTGACGGTCAAGGGTGAGAGGGTGGAGGATTCCAAGTTTCCAAAGCGTGTTGCAGTGGTTGGGTTTGCAAGGCTCATTCCACCATTTGAAATAGCAGAGCGTAGTGTTGCGTCCGCAGCCTGAATCTTGTTCACAACTACCAACTTTGCGCCCTCAAAGCTCTGGAGATTTGACTTATAGTTTGCAACCGCCTTCTCAAAGGACGACGACGAACTGTTGAACTCCTTGGTAAGCATCGCCCTTGAAGATGGGCTGGTTGTGATCGCTAGCTTTGTGAGGTCGCCACTTGAGGTAAGGAAGTTCGCTCTAGCTGAAGCGAGATACGAGACCGGAAGGAGACCGTTCTGATAGATATTCTGCGCAGCAGCGTTGATGCTAGACATCTGCATGACGCCTACGCCGGCGGTGATTAGCGCAACGATCGATATCATAACAACGATTGTCGCCAGTCGCATCTTAACTGAGAGGTTAGCCCATCTTTCCGAAAATCAACCTATTCTCCCAGCTAGTTGAGTATGTGGTCTTACGTTGGGACACTACAAATGCGTCGCAATGGTCTTTATCCGTTTAAGGGGATCACTAACTCCTAAGAGACGGTAGATCTCTTTGTGAACCGGCTCAGAAACACCACTAGTGCGGATGTGATAGATAACGCCTTTATCTGATGTAAGAACTATGGTGGCTCGGCGGTGACTGTTGAGTTGCTCTTTAATGGTTGACCATCTTCTCTTATCGTTATTTTGCCTCAAGGTCAGCTCAATAGCACTAAGGAGGTGATAGGCAAGTACTGAGATGAAGAGGTGAGCAGCAGTTCGGCTAGCTAGTTGATGATAGACCGGTCGAAGTCCAAGATCACTCTTGAGGGATCTAAAGGCATCTTCTACTTTAGTGAGAGTCGTATAGATATTCCAGATCTCACCTGCATCTAGCTCGCTATGGCTGGTGTCTATGACGTAGGCTCCTTGGAGATTATCATCTTTGGCTTTTGTGGGTTTTTCTGTAATAGTGAGATTGATTACTTTGTCAAAGCGTCTCTTTTTGATGATCTTGCCATGGTCTTGACGGTAACCGTCAGTGTATTTGCTGGAATTGACTGTTATATATCTTAGTTGCTATCCACTCGACCGGGGTAGCAACTAAGTCAACTATCCCCGATTTATTTTCTCGCTTGTGTCAACTCCTCCCCAAGTAGATCGGTAATGGAGATTGGTTCGTCACAGGAGGGACAATATCCCCCTATTCCTACTCGAGCCATAAAGGCATTACACTCTAAGCAGCGTTGTTCTCCGAGGGATCGTTCACCACAACACCTACACTCATAGACGGTGAAGCCTCGATGTGACTTTGACCCTGGAACTGTGACTGGAAGAATGCCACCTATATCGTGACGTCGTCGATAAGCAAGAGCCCGACAAGCATCTGAGCAGTAGGTTCTCCTCCCTGACAAGGGGAAGTTGCCTCCACAGACAGGGCACGCTATCGTGACGCAACGGAGGTCTGGCACTCATGGCAGACTCGTTAGGTTCAAATCAGACAATGCATCAGACGCTGCAGTGGTGGACTTTGATGCTGTCGTTGTCTGGTTTGTTGGAACAAGTGACGTAGAGACAACTGGCTTTCAGTTCCGGGTGTTGGCATTGATCCATCGTTTTGGATTCTTGGCTTTGGCCTCCTCGTAGACCTTGACTCGCTTGGCGAGGATCATGACATCTTCGCCGTTATGTTTTTGGTTTGGGGTCACAAAGTTCAAGCCAGAGTGATGGTGCTCCTCGTTGTATAACTGGACGAATCCCTCGATCCAGACCCTTGCCGCCATGAGGGAGGCAAAGCCATCGTGGGGATAGCTCGCACAGTACTTGACTGTGCGAAACATCGATTCCATGTGAGCATTGTCATTCGACGTCCTGGGACGTGAGTAGGAGGGCAGCTATACCAAGTAGGTAACACAGTGCCACTAGGGTTGTCCCCTTCATAGGTGAACCGTTGTCTGAATGTAGTACAG
>NZ_JXYS01000042.1 GCF_000949295.1 Acidithrix ferrooxidans | reverse complement strand
CTTCTAGTCACGACAATCCATGGGCTACCACGTTCCTCTGGAGAAAAACGTTTCATGGGCACTTGACTTTCAATTCGACCAGACAACCGATACTCGTACTATCAAGATCCTTTAGTATCATTGATTAATAGTCAAGCCCTAGGTTGTGAGGGAAGCCCTAGCGTCAATAACAGCCAGATCGATCGATTCACTAGGGGTTATTGCCGTCCTGGATGATATCGTAGCAAGCCGAGGTCATCCTATCTAAATAAGGTGTGACAACGGACCAGAGTTCATCTCGAAAGCTCTTTCGGAATGGTCAATTGAAATGGGCGTAACCCTTATGCCTACCGAACCCGTATCTCCATGGCCCAGTGCAGCTTTATGGGGTCAGAGTTGAATCTTTCAATTCCAGATTAAGAGATGAATTTCTCAACGGCGATCTATTCGAGAGCGTCGAAGAAGCACAAGCGCTGCTAGATATCTATAGCGATGACTTCAATGAATTTAGAAGTCACAGCTCTCTTGGATACCTATCTCCGACACGATTCCTAGAACTCACCGCACAAGACCAACGAATGGTGCTTACCAAGTCGTATAAACGACGAGGTTGGTACGCTCCGGCGTGTTTCGTGAGGGTTTGAGGAAGAAAGGTTGATTGAGTTGTGGACGATTGCTACGCAAACGAAAGTTGAAATGTGGAAAACGCTTCGCGTTTACGCACAATCCAACGATCTTCGACCACAGGCTCTTTCAACCAGCTACTACTACTAATTAACAAAAAGCTCTATGAATTTTCCTTAGAGTCGCTAACCCCTAAAAACAACCCGATCCAAAAATCACATTAATTTTGGACCATTAAATGGGGGACCCGCCACAGGCAATGGAATCGGAAGCAGCGGAATCGAAAGAAGTCCAGTACCTGCAGATGACTCAGCCACAGCAACAAAAGAGTCGTCCCCTATGTCACCTTTAGACTCATCTATCGCCCCGGCAAGCTCTATCTCGTCACCTTCGGTGTCCGAGATCGAGATCACATGTATCCGACTCATCGATTACCGCTGATACCTTCGATTTCGGACCAAGGCGGCCAAGTGCCTGACGGACCGGACAGGTAGAATACCGAGCTCATCAGCTATCGACTGAATCGTTCTTCCGCTATTTCGCAGTTCCTTGATGTAGGAAGCGACTTCTTCGGTTACTAGGCGCTGTGACTTCGGACCTTTCTTCGCATCGATGAGACCGGCGAGACCGAATTCTGCGAAGTCTCTGCGCCAACGCCACAAGGCATTGGGTTTGATCCCGAAAGCACGTGAAACCTCGATTGGCCATGCAGCGCCAGTCTCTACAAGTTATACGGCAGCAAGCCGTCTAAGCGGCTCGTCACCCGGTCCCCAGGTGTAGACGACATTGCCCCAGATGAAGACTGCACCACCACGCTCGTCTTCGTAGACGCCCGCCGAATCACCGATTGGGAGGGTTTCTTTGGGAACCAGTAGCAATGGCGGCTGACCGATCATCAGTCCGGAATTCTGGTTCTCTGAGGTGGTTTCCATCTCTTCTATTGTATCACATTTAGTTTCTGGAAACGATCATTTACAGGATCATTCTTCCAGCTCAGAGGCTAATTTACAGAAACTTGCCGGGAACCATGTCAGGAGTCCTGGAGTTGAGCTATTACTCCCTGAGGGAAGCTGTACGCCTCGATCTCTTCGTTCTCAGCCATCTCTGCTAGCTTGGGCGACTCCCCAATTACCACCAATTACCCTTGAACTCAGTCCACTGAGCGCCAGTGGAGAGATTCCTCGATCTCCTCCATCTCCCAGCTCAGAGGTATGGACCAACGTCAATTTCGACGGAGACCCGCTAGCGACGTAGCGAGCGCTAAGGGCTTCAATCAAAGACGTAGCCTCGGTCATTCCCCCACCGGCACCACAAATAGCCACCATAGCTCCATCTGGAATTAACTCAACCGCAGCGCGTGCTTCCATCAAGGCTGTAGTAGTTCCCAGTCGTTCAGGGATTAGATCTTCTCGCTGAAACTTCTCTAATATGCCCTTCCTCAATATTTTCTCGTGCTAGAAATAAAGCACATAGGCGACTCAAGACTATTCA
Source organism: Acidithrix ferrooxidans (assembly GCF_000949295.1). Lineage (GTDB taxonomy): Bacteria > Actinomycetota > Acidimicrobiia > Acidimicrobiales > Acidimicrobiaceae > Acidithrix > Acidithrix ferrooxidans. Next base: position 25,989 of record NZ_JXYS01000042.1, on the reverse strand, counting down.
AAGAGCCATATGAGCCGCCGATTTCGAACTAAAGTGCCGGATGTGCAAAGATATCTATTGCTCGCAGCCAGAGCTACGAGCCAGGTGATCATTTGCATCACACTCAGGATTAGGATTCGAGGCTTCGCAATAGGCCCCGTAGTGCTAGCTCGTATCCATAAACGCCAAGGCCGCTAATTTGACCAACGGCTAACGCCGCCAAAACTGAGGTATGTCGAAAAGCTTCGCGTGCGTGAACATTTGATATATGGATTTCGACAAAAGGCACCCTAACTGCGGCTAATGCATCCCTAATCGCATAGCTATAGTGAGTGAAAGCACCGGGGTTGATTACGATTCCGTCGTGATTACTAAACGTCGCATGAATTGCGTCAATGATAGCGCCTTCATGATTTGACTGAAAAAATTCAAGCTTCACATCTAATTCGCCTGTCAGAGCCTTCAATCGAGCCTCTATCGTTGCCAGCGAATCCGAGCCATAGATCGCTGGCTCCCGTCGACCTAGCATATTCAAGTTCGGACCATTGACAACTAGTACTTTTTTCACTTACATTTCCCTTCGTTTGGATAAACATATCAACATACTTACCGAGTGCACTCTCTATCGAATTGACAATTCGCCCTTCCAGATAATCGAAAGTACCCTTACCTCGTCTCGTCTAAACCTTTGATTGTCAATTTGGACCACAGTGTGAGCTCCGTTGAGTCCAGGAGACGACCAAGATTTCTAGTACCCCTTAATCAAACTGGAGTAGCTCAATGCATACACTTCCTTGAAAGCGGATCCAATTAAGACCACGAGGCAGTTCGGTGGCTCCAAGGGCGAGAGTTTTTCGCTCAACTTGGTCAACATTGCTGGTCTTGACGCCCAGATGCGACAATTGCCCGGAAAATTCAGAAAAATTCGGATCGCTAATCAATTGGATTTCACCTCACTATCCAGAGCTGAGAAGGGATATCTTCAGCTCCATCGACGAGTGTGACCTTCATCGCCAACGCCTCCTCGAAAAAACGCCGGTGCCATTCAATGTCTCGAGCTAGAATTGCTACGTGGTCGAGACCAGAGATAGTCCTATCTGACAAATTTAACTCCTTCAACTCGCCTCCATCTACCCAAAGATCGGAATGCAGACCCTTCTAGCTAACTAATAAAGGATCTCTCTATCCCCTTGAGAGCTGCCAACATTGCATTATTGGCCGGAGTGGCTATGCCAAAGCGCACTCCAAGCCGCACAATCGCACCATTGATAAAATCAATCTCCGTCAATTCGCGCCTCTCGACACTTTGAAGCATCGACGCCTTGAAGCCTCTGGGCAATCGCACCCTGGCATGCTCCCAGATCACCTTAAGATTTCGCTCAGTGATTTCTACCCCTAGGGCATCTGCAAGATTTATACCCTCAGTGATAATCTCAAAGGCGGATCTTTCCACCTCTTCAATTTCATATAGGTCGCCATAGGCAAGCCTGGTAATCGCGCTAAGCGCTCCAGTAGCCAGATTCACCAAAAGCTTGTCCCAAATCGTTCCAACTATGTTTTGAGAAATCACGGTCAACAGTCCGGCGTCGCCAAAAGTCCGGGCTATTTTTTCAAGTCGCGGAGTAATTCTGCCATCTGTTTCACCGATAACGGTCTCCTTATTTTGAATAGTCACCTCAAATTGGCCCAAGTGGTTCCGAGCACTGCCTACATAAGTCCTGGCACTCAAGACCTTGTCAGCGCCAACCACCTCAGCCAATATCTCTTCATTTCCGAGACCATTTTGAATAGTCAAAACACTACTCTTTCCCCCTACCACGCCAAGAGCACTTTGAATAGCTCCCCTAGTTTGCCTTGATTTGACCAAAATTATAATCAAATCGACGACCGGTATATCGCGAGAATCGGCAGTTGCCCTTACCATCGACACCTTGGTTTGACCATCAATATTGACCGCCAAACCATTTTCATTTATCTCCTTGACGTGCTCGCTTCGCCGGCAAAGGAGCGTAACATCACAGCCACTATCTAAGAGCAGGGCGGCGAAAGCACTCCCGAGCGCTCCAGCACCCACCACACAGATCGACATGCCCATCTATTCACACCATTGACCTTCCAAATATTTTAAACAACCGCTTCTAACCTGGGGCAAAACAACGACTATGGTCGCATCAATTAGGAACGCCACCACTATTAGAATCAAATCTAATCCAAACAACAACACCAAAGTCGACGGGAACTACCGCCGTAGGGGTCACAAGGTTCAGAACAAATCAAACACTTAAGACCAGCCGCCGCTTGAAGTGGTGTCATAGAGGCCCGAACCCAACTTCATTGTATCTAGCGCAATCATCGATTGGATCATTTGAAATTCGCCAATGGACTTTCCAAACCGTTTACGAGTTCGAGCATAATCAACGGCTAAGTCCATAATCTGAGCGGACTTCCCAACCGAGCGAGCACCCACTTGGGCCAAGCAAACCCTACCAAGTGTCGTCCGAATCTGACGCATGCCGCTTTCCAATTCGCCAATAAGGCTATCCGCGTCAAGATGAACGTCATCAAAAAACAACTCAACGTGGCTTGTTCCCTTAAGCCCCATCATATTTTGATCTCGGGCTGCAACGACTCCAGGAGACTCTTTGTCAACTAAGAACAATGAGATGCTTCGGCCACCAGTACTTAGGTCGGTTACAGCCGATACGACGAAAAAGTCAGAAAACAATCCATCGCTAATCAAGTGCTTACGACCATTCAACAGCCAACCACTGCCATCTTTTTGAGCCTTGGTAGTGATGGCCCTAGCATCAGAACCAGCCTCCGGTTCAGTTATCGCTATCGAGACAGTGCGGTCCCCGCTCACGCATGGATAGAGCCACCTATCTCTTTGGGCTTCATCGCATCCAAAGTGGACTTCATAGACATTTCGAAAGGCACGTCTCGCTAAAATATCGATGGTATGGCCAAAATGCTCTTCGACCATCATCGTCTCTAGTGCAGAAAGTCCAGCTCCACCAAACTCACTCGGAACGTTCATTGCATATAGTCCTAAGGTATTTGACTTCTCAAAGATTGCACTGGCCATCTCGGAATCCAAATAGCCTTTCTCTTCCACCTCATCTTGTAGGGGATTTAGTTCTGAGGAAATGAAACGTCAAGCAGTTCCTAATAAAAGCTGCTCCTCATTGATTTTGAAGTCCATAGAATATCCTAATTCTTAAGGTATTGAACCAATTCAGTCGCTGCATTATATTTGGATGAGCCGAAGAAAGGTAAGGCGAGGTCGAGCAGATTGCATCCAATGAAGAGGCAGCCGCCATTAACGGCTCAATAAGGTCGTCCAAATGCTCTCGCAATAACCGAATTGATGGACCGCCAATACTGACAATACCTAGCACGGACCCTGAATTCGGATGTTTAAGGGCACAAGCAATTGCGGACATCCCAGGTGCAGAGCACTCTTGAACTAAAGAGTATCCGAGAAAGCGAGACTGCTCGAGCACGTCAAGTAGTTGCACCACCGATGCCGGGGCGTTCGGCCCCGCTTGAGGAGGCAAGAAGATCCCTTGCTCTAAAACCAACCTCACGGCCTCCCTGTCGAAAAGGTGACAAAGCCATGCATATAACCCACTAGCGGTACAAAAGAGGGGAACCTCGGCACCCATTTGAGGATCATAGATCAATCCCGAGTTCGAACCTTGCGCTTTAGCAATCCAGACCAACCTGTCCGCTTCAACAATTGCCAAGCGAACAAGTTCACCTGACTCGCTTGCCAATTGATCGAGGAACGGTGAAGCGGCATCGGCTACGCCCAATGATGTCAAATGGCCAAAGGCGAGTGAAAGTAGCTTTAGCGTCAGAAAATATCGCCCACTTTCGACGCCCTGGCGCACCAAACCGATCTCCATAAGTTGGCCCAGGAGCCGGTGAACACCGCTCTTTGGCAGAGAAAGGGAGTCGGAAATAGCGCCAAGGCAAACACCCTCACTGCTCTTGGATAGCAGACCTACCACTTCAAATGCACTTGCTACCAAAGGGTTTGCCATAAACCTATAGAGCAGAACATGATTTCATTCTAGAACGTCATTCCAATCCACTTCAGGAAATATCTAGGGAAGATTTCGAAAACTAACAAGACTTTCAGTTTATTGAGCTTCGCAAAATGATTACCATGACGCAAATTGCACTTCATAATCACGATTCAAACCCATTGCAGGAGAGGCCACAGGGTTCGCGCTGTAGCCCAGCAAAACCGACAACGCTACGCCACCTTTTAGGTAATCCTCTCACGGAAGTAGTCAAACCGCTTCAACAAAGGATCGTCTCCACGAACAAAGGTGGTCCCATATAAGATTGCCGCCCGCGAACTACTTCCACTGTTTACCTTGAAATGTCCAATGTTGGCAATCTCTTGGTGCCATCTGTTCTACCAATGGGTGACTAAATTTGGGGGCTATGAGGGTGTGTGAAATTCTACCCAAACGAGAGTTCAAAGCTTCGGGGAAAGTGAAGGAATCGATTCTGAAATATTTAAAGCTCCTAGCGTTCCTGATTCAAATTCCCCACAGCGGCCTCGGCCACGGCGGCCCTCGACTTCAAGACCCCGCGCATCATGTGGAGATATTGCTGGTGCGACGATCCCAAGACAACAAAAAACTAACAAATTGATCTCGTGTAAAAATTGCTCTAAATAGGACCGCCACGGTCTTGGCCGCGCCAAGAGAAATTAAGATAACTCCCAGCCATTTAAAGCCAAGTGGAGCAATGGACCACTAGCAATTAGCCAAGTTCCCTTAGCGAAGGAACCTCTTGCCCAAATCATAAAGCTACACTAAACAAGCAATAGCAAACCGCTACCCAATGATAGCACCGAGCCATTACATCGAATTCTTCACTATTGCCAAAGCTACTCTAAAGTGGGTTGCATCAGGCAAAGCGCACCTCGTTCAATAGATTCAAGAACGTCCCGCAGATAGAAACCATTAAGGTTAGCAATTATCATGCTACCGCTGAGATGGTCTTGAAATAGTTCGGTCATCCAGCAAGAAAGGCAACTACTTTAATCGCCTTTGACGATCTATGGTTAGATTTCAGGAGTCTCGTTCGTGATCAACAAAGCAACAAGACGATAGGTGAACCACCAATAATCGAAAGCATTCATCCATAACACCAATGTCACTAATTGCAATTGCTAGTTATAGATCGAGCGCACTTGAGATATTCAATTCAGCTTCTGCATAATCGCATCTTCCCAAAAAGCCACTCTCAGGCCTTTGCTCGGCGCTTGCCTCGCAGTTGATCAACATAAACTGCCGCAATCAAAACAGCACCTACGGCAACCTCTTGCCAAAATGGCGGCACATTTATCACGATTAGACCCGTAAGCAAAACAGCGATAATACCCGTTCCAAAAACAGTGCCCAAGATGGTGCCTCGTCCTCCGAAAAGACTGGTACCTCCAATAACCACTGCTGCTATAGCGCTGAGATTATCAGAGCTTCCCGAGGTAGGTGATGCAGCACCGAGACGACCCATCACGATCACTCCAGCAATTCCTGCTAAGACTCCTGCGAGAACATAGACCTTAAAGATGTGGCGCTTATCGTTAATTCCCGAGCGAATCACCGACTCCCGAGAGTCGCCTAGGCTCAAAGTGTGGGCGCCAAATCGAGTTTTAGCCAGAATAAGAGCACATATAATGGTTATAATGGCACCAAATGCAACAGGAATCGGCATCCATCCACCGATATTCAGGTTCCCGACATGAGCAATTGAGGTTGGGATTGCTGAAATCTCTTGACCATTGTTGATTAGATCAGCGAGCCCCGTCGTCATTCCAAGCGTACCCAGAGTAACTACAAATGGTGGCACATTAGCCCATGCAATGAGCGCACCGTTCAATGCACCAACTAATGCAGCGGTGATAATTGCAGCAACTACACCTACGAGCACGATCCCAATATCAGATCCCGCACCGACGCTAAACAAATGCGACATAGCCCACGCGCCAGCCATCGCTGAAAAACCTAGGTTTGCACCAACAGATAGATCGATTCCCGCAGTGCAGATCACGAAGGTCTCACCAAGTGCTACCAGTAGCACTTCAAGCGCAGTGTTGGATGTATTCAACCAGCTAGCACGAGAAAAAAAAGTTGGAGCCTTTATCCCAAAGGCAATGATCAAAATTAATAAAAGGCCACCCATCCACAGATCGCGCATGGAGTTGCGACCACGACGCACAAGACCGCTAACCTTCGACGGAGGCGGCGTTAGGGAAGCGGATTGGAGTTGCAGGTTGGTAGCCATTATCCTTCTCTTTCAGCCATTGGCGCAACGGCGTCGCCAATTTTAGCACCCGTTATATATCCAATTAGATTTTCGCTCGTTAATTCGGATGAACCAAGGGTCGTAGCAACCCGTCCAAGGCGCAGAACCACGACACGATCACAGACGTCCATAACGTCTTGCATCTGATGACTGATAAATATTACCGCAATCCCCTGATCTCGCACACGACGAATCAGCTCAAGAACTTGGGCCTGCTGTTCGACCCCAAGGGCACTTGTGGGTTCATCCAGTAATAGAACCTTAGAGGTCCATGCAGCGGCTCGTGCTATCGCGAGTGCTTGGCGCTGTCCACCTGAGAGCTCACGCGTAGCCAGGGTCACATCGGGAATCCTGGTGCCAAGACGAGCTAGTTCTTTGATGGTATGGTCACGCATCTCCTTGCGGTCCAACCAGCCAAATAGTCGTCCAATTGGATTCTTGGAGACAATCTCGCGTCCTAGGAAGAAATTGGAGACTACATCCTGTTGGGCGGCGAGTGCTAGATCTTGATAGACAGTTGCAATTCCAGCTTCTTTGGCTGCGTGTGGCGTAGTAAAGACGAACTCTTCTCCGTCTACCTCAATGGCACCCTCCGAGGGAGCTACGGCTCCGGCCAAAATCTTCAGCAGAGTTGACTTACCAGCTCCGTTGTCACCGACAAGCCCCAGAACCTCTCCTCCGTTAACCTCTAAGGTCACGTCTTTAAGGGCATGCACGCCACCGTAATGTTTGCTGACATTCCGTACTGCCAAACGTGCGCTCACGTTGTGCCCCCTATTTTCAACCGAGTCAGCGATATTAGTCAAACTGATCAATTTACCCTCCATAAACACTAGATCGCGTTCTGAGCTCGAAGGTACTCGCGTTCGCATATATCTTTATATTTGAAACTTGGGCACCTATGTAGCAGTTGTTACCCCCAAAGACCCCGCCATAGCTATACCTACCCATATTTGGAGATACCAACCCGCCTAGAGTCTGCTAGGTGTAATTAAGACAGCCAGATGGTCAAAGATCGAATCGAGTTTCTGATCTAGCGCACACAAGCTGCCTTAGAAATTGGACCGCCGGAAGAGACCTGACCACATCAAGGCGATAACTTCCGGCAATACACTATGAACAAGCGCTCATTCAAGCAAAAACTACAACTTGTAGAAGTACTTCGAGAAACTTGCAAGCTTGGAATCAGCAGTTGTAATCAAAACATCTGGCAACTGGACCGTCGCCGTTATGGACGAGGTCTTGCCAGTGAGTTTGTCATAAGCATACTGGGCCGCAAGAACGCCCTCTTGGCTTGCTTGCTGAGCTACTAATGCTGAAATTTGGCCAGCTTGGAGCATCTTGACAGAGTTCGGACCTGCGTCAAATCCAACTACTGTCACTTTTCCAGTGGTTCCATTGGCTGAAAATGCATCTGCTGCGCCCTCTGCACCAGTACCTGAAACCGCAAAGAATGCCTTGATCCCGGGGTGAGCTAACATAAGAGCATTGACCGCGGTTGTGCTGTCGGCGATCGCTTGACCCGTATATTGCAGTGCTACTACTGAAATATTTGGAAATGCGGCTTTGATCTCATTTTCAAAGCCTTGGGCTCGCGCAACCTGAGTTGTAGCTGTCGCGGAGATGCTAAGGATTGCTACTTGGCCCGATCCGCCAATTGCCTTACCAATAAAGTCAGCGGCGAGCTTACCACCTTCTGCGTTGCTGGTAGTGATTTGACTTGTGATCTTGGATGCATCGGTCAAAGTCGTATCCGTAGTAATAACCGGGATACCCGCACTTAGGCAGGAATTGATTGCAGGCGCCATCGCGACTGGGTCGGTCGGCGATACAACTAGTACGCTGGGCTTTTGCGTACAAACACCATTTACTATTGGCGTTTGAGCCGAAGGACTAAATGCCGCCGCCCCTTGGTAGATAAACTTCATCCCCAGTTTCGTCGCTTCAGACTTCATGCCCGCTGCCAATGAATCATAAAATGCAATCCCAGTTACACCCGGAACGTAAGCAAGTGTATATTGCGCTTTGGCAGCGGTAGTCGAGGAACTGGCCGCAGCGGTAGTTGTAGTAGTAGAGGCTGAAGTCGATCCGCACGCGGCTGCGATCGCTCCCAACGCTGCGACTGATGCTAAACCCATCATTCGGCGAACCCCCCAATTATGCTTTCTGATATTGATACGCATCTGTTCTCCTTGTAGTTTGCGCGTTGTAAAAAACTGTTTTTGACGCTCTAGCGTCATTTTAAGTAGTTGGTAGATCCCCATGTGGACCATAGATCCAAATCAACCATAATGGTTCACGGCCAGTATTTATATGTTGATGAAGCACTCCTTTCTTTATGTACATAAAGGTATGCTCGGCAAATGGATTACGATTTCCATCTTCATCGCAGACCTCTCCGGATCCCTTGACAATAAAGTCAATCTCTTCAGAGTCTGGATGATTATGAAGCGACGAAGCTTCCCCTGGCTCAAAGATGGTAAGTCCGGCGTTTAAGAATTCACTATCACGCAGATCGGAACCAAGTACCTTGAATACCTTCCGACGAAACCCCTCCTCGTCCAGGCCCAGCCATAGCGGCGAACCATCCTCGAACGGATCAATTATCTGTGTCATTGTCTCTTTTATTTCCTTTCGTAATTTTGAAAAAGCACGACCCTAGCGTCAGTCGAAAAATCGACCCTGGTAGATATCGTTAATGTTCCAGTGGCCTGGAGTTGGAACCGGCTCATTGACCATAGGCACATCCAAAAGAGCTGGGCGCCTAAGCTCAAGAGCGTCTAAAAGTGACTTCTTAAACTCTTGGGGCGAAGAGATCGCATAGCCATCTGCACCACAGGCCCTGGCATATGCGGCAAAGTCTGGAGAATAGGATGCCCCGTTGCGATCCTGAAAGATGGTACCAAAACTATGACCATAGTTTCCATACTCTAAATCGGCGATCGTACCGTGAGCTCGGTTATTCATGACAACCCAAATAATGGGGAGGCCTTGCTCTACCGCAGTTGGAACTGCGGGAAGCTGAGCGCTCATTCCACCATCACCGATCAATGCAATCACCGTTCGGTCTGGCAACGCAATTTGAACCCCGATAGCCCCGGCAGGCCCGAATCCCATGGTAGAAGCTCCACCAGGTGTTATAAATTTACCCTGAGACGGAAGTTTGTAGCCTTGAGCAACACCGTTCTTATTCCAACCTACGTCAGTAACCAATACAGCATCACTTGGCAGGGTTTCCAAAAGGTCTTGCAATATTCGCTCGGGCCGCAACGGGAACTGATCGCTTGATCCGTTCTCTTTAGTGCGAGCCCAGAGACCCTCCCTCATAGCTTTGATATCTTCGCGCAGCTCAGGCTTATTAACGCCGTCCTTCGCCATAATCTTCAGGGCAGCTTCAATCTCAATAACCGCCTGATTGACATCGGCTACCGCGCCAATCTCCACAGGGTAGTTACGTCCAATCTCATCAGGATCGATATCGATCTGAATAAGTCGAGAAGGTGGAAATTGCCAGGTGTATTCAGGCATCCAGGAGCTTGAATCGGTCTCTGCAAAACGGGTAGCCAAGCCAAGAACAACATCGGCCTCTCTAGCATACCCATTAGTAAAAGTCGATCCCCAAAAACCAGTCATTCCAATCACCAGGGGATGATCATCGCTGACTGCACCTTTGCCCATCAGCGAATGAGCAATCGGAATATCTAGGTGTTCGGCGAGAGAGACCAGAGCGGCCAGTCCCTCCTTGGTTCGAATGCCTCCGCCTAAGTAGATAAGTGGCCGATTGGCATCTACCAGCATTGTAGCAATAGACTCCGCGACCCCATAGCCCAGTCGAGGGGAAGTCGACCGGGCTGGTAGGGGTGGGGGGAAATTGTAGGTAGATGGAAGTCTACGTGAAAACATGTCCATTGGTACATTCAGAAGAACTGCTCCCGGACGTCCAGAAGTGGCGGTCCAGAATGCACGCTCAGTAAAGCGCACAAGATCCTCCACTCGTTCAACGTTCCACGCCCGCTTTACAAACGGACGATAGACGTCAGCCTGCGAGGCGTTGTTGTGGATATTGATCTCTTGATGAGGATGACGCCCATAGTAGTAACTTGGCACGTCACCGGCGATGGCAATTAGCGGCACCGAATCCAGTGCGGCTGTGTATACCCCGGTTGCGGCATTTATCATGCCAGGACCTACATGACTCAGAAGGACCCCTGGTTTGCCCGATGCGCGGGCATATCCATCAGCCGCATGAGCTGCTGTTTGCTCATGACGATTGATAATAAATTCGATCGGGCTCCGACTGAGAGCGTCCAAAACAGCTATGTTAGTATGACCACAGAGTCCAAAGACGTACTCTACTCCGTAGAGTTCAAGCTGCTTGACTAACGCCTCTGCGCCGGTCATTGAGGGATTTGTCACATCAATGGAGGCGACTTTCTCAGATTCAACCGTCATAACGATTCTCTTTCTTCAACAACAGATATCCAAGATTTACCTGGAACTGCATGGGCGCTTTCGAACGCGTCTTGGGCCTTATCAAAGGAGAAGCGAGCCTGCACCACGCTTCTAAGAAAATTTGGTTGCGCAGCCATTGTCGTTGCAAAGTCAGTTGGATGATCATAGATCATCGATCCGACCAAACTAAGGCGACGTCGCACCAAGTCAGCGGGGACCACTTCCACCGGCTCGCTCGAAAGACCAATCAATACAATCGTTCCTCCAGAGGCCGCCGACTTTAGCGCAATCTCAAAACCACCAGATGACCCAGAAGTCTCAAAGACTCGCTCGAAAGACGAAGGTTCCAGAGCACTATAGGAACTAGCACCTAGCGTTGCAGCAAGGGCCGCCCGCTCAGAGCTAACCTCGACAAAGTAGGTATCAAATCCCCGCGAGATCAACAGTCCCGCCAAAAGGAGTCCGGTCGATCCCATTCCTACCACTAAAGCGCGATCGCCGCTTTGGATGTTAGAACGCCTCAGTGCTGCAACCCCCACCGTAAAGGGCTCTAGAGCTATCAACTCACCAACGCTTAGATCCTTGGGCGCTTTCCATGCGAAAGGCGCTGGGACTACCACATAGTCTGCCAAAATACCAGGTACCGCCATGCCTACAATTACGCGATTCAAACAACCCGAGGTATTCCCCTTGAAACATTCAGAGCAAGAAAAGCAGCAATAGTTCGGCTCTAAAACTACGCGATCACCGATCTTTAGGTGAGATACATCACCACCGAAACCAACGACCTCCCCAACGCCTTCGTGGCCCATTTGCCAAGGATAATAAGGGACTTGTCGATGCCCATAAAATACGCTTAGGTCACTTCCGCAGATACCCACTCCCAGCATCCGAAGCAAAACCTCTCCTGGTCCTGGCGTTGGAAATTCAACTTCAACTTGGGAGACCGAACGCGGTCCATTAAGAACAATAGCTCTCATAAAATGATCGACTCTTTGGAGGTTCGCAGATCTGTCACTTCTATTCGTCTCCCCATAGTGAGATATCTCTCAGCATCATCGTCTTTATGTAGGTATAGTCATCCAGCATCCATCGCGGCGACTCTCGTCCAATCCCTGAATTCTTTACGCCCCCAAAAGGTGCGTGGTCAAGGCGATAATTTGAAGATCCATTCACAACTAATCCACCGACCTCTAGCTCGCGCCATGCATAAAAGATTCGACCGATATCGTTAGTGAAAAGTCCTGCCTGAAGGCCATATTCGCTTCTGTTACAAGCCTGAATTACAGTCTTGAAGTCATTGAACTCTATGACTGCCACGAGAGCACCAAAGGCCTCTTGGTTGACCACCTTTGAGTCAATCGGCGGCCCTGATACTACAGCCGGTAACACAGTTGCCCCACTGCGCACTCCACCTATTGTCACAATAGCCCCAGCAATTCGAGCTTCATCGATCCAATTGACGATCCGACTTGCGGCCATATCATCCACCATTGAACCAACATCAGTCGAGTCATCTAGTGGGTCGCCAACTTTAAGTCTCGCGACGGCGGCGGTCAATTTCAAGGTAAATTCATGAGCAATAGAGGAGTCGACGTATATGCGTTGAACCGAAATACAACTTTGGCCTGAATTAGAAAAACCAGTCTTAGCGCAATTGTTTGCTGCAAGATCGAGATCAGCGTCACTGCATATAATTGTTGCAGCATTTCCGCCAAGCTCAAGGACCAACCTCTTGGGTCCTGCCGATGCAGCGACTGCAGCTCCTGCTTTGGCTGATCCGGTAAAGCTGATAGCTGCAACTTCTGGCGCGCTTGAAAGGGCCGAACCCACCTCGACGCCACCATGAAGAATCTGCACTGCTTCTAACGGCATGCCTGCATCCAGGAGGAGCCTAACTACCGCATTCGATATAGCTGGGGCTTGGGGTGGTGGCTTCACGATGGTGGTATTGCCAGCTGCAAAGGAAGCCGCGAGTTTATGGGCTAGTAAATTTGCTGGAGCGTTAAATGGCGTGATAGCAAGTACAACTCCAACTGGAGCCCTAAAGGTAATAGCCGTAGTTCCGCGTCCGCGCTCCCAGCCCTCAGCCCCTAAAAGCTCCCCGCCGAGCCTTCTAGCCTCGCTTGCAGAGATAGCAAAGGTGTCGGCGACTCTGATCATCTCACCCCGACTATCCTTCATCGGCTTTCCAAGTTCGAGAGCCAAGATTCTAGCTAATTCTTCTTTGCGCTCGACGGCTAAGACTGCTGCTGTCTCCAATATCTCGGCACGCTCAAATGGCGTCATCCGTCGAATCACCACCGCAGATTCCTTAGCGTAGGAGAGTGCCATACTTATTTCATCTCGCGTTGGGATGGAGCTACGACTCACTACGCGTCTTACATAGGGACCGAATCTCTCTTCGTAAGGAGCTCGGCTGAGCCAAGACCCGCCAACTAGTGATGGCGCATCGAGCACGGTATCGAGATCGTTATCCTCTGGATTTAGCAACTCTTACCCCCCTTTTTTTGGTCTATCTAGTGGACCATTCCTTCCACCTAATAGTACCAACATAGCATGATCGATCTAGATTCTGCCGTCGCCACCAAAATATTGTGGCTAGATACAAAAGATTTTTTTCATGATTTGGTCCATTCAGCGGAATTGATGGACTAACTAGCGGATTATCGCTAGTATGTGTGAACATGAGCGATACCGCAAAAATCAAGAACGATCAGACAACCTCTGACGACACCGCTTTTGGCGATAAAGAGGTAAAGGACGAAATCTCCACCTCTAATACGTCAGATGGGACTGTTCGAAGTGTCCGTCGAGCCCTGGATATTTTAAATCTCTTCACCGAGGAAAACCTGATTCTAACGGTACGCGACACCACCAATTCAACAGGCCTTCCCAAGACCACAGTACTTCGCCTTCTTCAGACGCTTGAACATGCGGGGCTTCTTTGGTCTCTAGAGACGGGCGGATATACCCCAGGACCTGCCCTTTTGCACTGGGCACGCATCGCCAACGAATCATGGCAACTACCTCCGGACTTCCGCGAAGTTTTGGCAGAGCTCTCAGAGGTGGCGAGGGAGACCGTAAATGTCTATGTCAGAAAAGGACTTCGTCGGGTGTGTATCGCACAAGTTCCCGGTCCGCAAAGTTTGCGCCACGTTGTGCGAGTTGGAGATGAACTGCCGCTCTGGGCTGGCGCATCCGCAAAAATTCTACTCGCGCAAGCGCCCAAATCCACCCTAGAAGCAGTAGCACAAGAGTCACCTTCGAATGCTGCAAAACTAGAGACCTTGAACCTATGGTGTGAACAGGTACGCGAGCGCGGATGGGCAACTAGTCACGCAGAACGAGACGATGGTGTCTCTGCCGTTGCCGTACCCATAAAATCCAGAGATGGTCGAGTAGTAGCCGCTCTGGCCATCTCGGGCCCCTCTTCGCGTTTTGCCGAAGAAAAGGTTGAATTCTTTATAGCCGAATTGAACAAGGCCACAGACGAACTTCGCCGGCGAGCTTCTGAAGGACGAATCGTTGGTACATCATTATTTCCTCAACCTCGAAAGGGAGAAACCGCATGAGTCAAACGCCTCTCAAGGGAGTACGCGTTCTTGATCTAACAAACGTACTAGCCGGCCCTTACTGCAGCTATCAACTGCTACTCTTTGGAGCAGATGTAATCAAGATCGAGATACCAGGAAGTGGCGATCTAGCAAGACAGCTTGGGGCTGACCCCGAATTGAATTCGATCAATCTGGGCGCATCATTTCTAGCCCAAAATGCTGGGAAAAAATCCGTGACCCTAGATCTCAAGGATCCGATCGACAAAGAAACGTTTCGAACCCTGGTCGTCAATACCGACGTATTGCTCGAAAACTTTCGCCCTGGCGTCTTGGCTCGCCTCGGATTCTCCTGGGATGAACTGCGCAAACTAAATCCCAAACTAATTTATTGCGCCATCTCTGGCTTCGGGCAAAGTGGACCTATGAGTGCTCGACCCGCATACGACCAAATAATCCAAGGCCTGGCGGGAATGATGAGCGTTACTGGAAATGACGATGTAGCTCCGCTAAGAGCTGGATATCCGGTCTGTGATACCATAGGAGGACTCGCAGCAGCCATGGCTATATCAGCGGCATTGGTAGGTCGTTCCATAAACGGAGAGGGAGCATTTCTTGATGTATCAATGCTTGAAGCTTCAATTTCAGCCATGGGCTGGGCCGTCTCCAACTACCTCATAACCGGACAGACTCCGAGCCCAATGGGCAACGATAATGCGACAGCCGCACCGTCGGGTGCATTCCTGACCAAATCTGGAATGCTAAATATAGCCGCCAACAGGCAAGAACAATTTGCAACATTATCAAACCTCATCGGGCGCCCCGAACTTCTCGAAGATCCACGTTTTCGTGGTGCTGAAGATCGCAAAAAAAACCGCGATGCACTGAACCAAGAGGTTGCCAAGGGGCTCGCATCCAAGAGTGCAATCGAATGGGAAGAACTTCTATCTAGCAATGGCGTGCCGGCGGCGAGAATCCTAACTGTGCCTGAGATGGTCGAATTGACCCAACTAAAAGAGCGCGGCTTCTTCACCAAGCTACCTTTCCCCGGCGATGAGAAGAGAATACTGACAGTTAGCGGAAATGGCGTCCTAGTAGATGGAGAACCATTGCGAGCCCATACTCCCCCACCCTTACTGGGTCAGCACAATCTCGAAATCATCAAAGATCATTAAAACCAAGCAATCAAATGGTATCCGAACTAGAGGTTCGACCTAAAAAAGGGGAGACTAAAGTGGGCGAAAGCGAAATTAGTCGAGATGAAATGGAGAGTTGGTGGGGAACGAAGATCTCTGATATCCACCCGGGAACCATTCGCCTTAGGGGAATTGAGATAGAAGATCTAATCGAAGGATGGGACTTTATCTCGGTAGTCTGGCTAATGGCAATCGGAACTACTCCATCGAAACAACAGGTCAAGCTGTTGGAAGCAGCTATGGTATCATCTGTTGACCACGGACCGCAGGCTCCATCAATTGCTGCTGCTCGAATGGCCGCCACATGTGGAATCGGTCTAAACAGCGCAATAGCAACGGGGGTAAATCTACTCGGCGACGTCCACGGAGGTGCTGGGCAACAATGCGTTGAGATCATCTATGAGATTAAAGGCCTTTTGGATACCGGCATTGCCCTTACTGTAGCCACTGAAAGCGTAGTGGAGAAATGGCGTTCGCAAGTAAAATACATTCCAGGTTTTGGCCATCGATTCCATTCACGCGACCCTCGTCGCGACCCCCTTTTGAATTTGGTAGATGAAGCAGTTGTTCAAGGAACAGTTCCTGGACAATGCCTGGCGATCGGACGCGCAATCGAAGATCATTTGAGCAAAGGGCGCAGCCGTCCCATTCCAATGAATGTCGATGGCGCGACGGCGATAATCTACGCGGAACTCAACATTCCCGCACCCTTAGCTAGAGGAATTTTTTCGCTCTCTCGCAGCGTGGGTATCCTAGCCCACGCATGGGAAGAGAGCCAAAGTGGAAGCCGAATCAAAGGGCCGATGCCTCGATCTTTAAACCCCAAATATATTGGACCAAATTAAATTACGACATGCCACCGAGATCTTGCTGAGACTGCGATCCAAGTGTAAACGGCTTTGATTGAGTAATGACTCCATTTCAGAATCTCTAAAAAGCGAAGATTTGCACATTTACCGAATCAAAGGAGTGTTGGGTTCTTGGCTTAGCGCACCCGATCATTTCACAAAGAATGAGATTATATGCAGATCGAAGATCATCCACGAGCAGAAAAGCTCCTACTCCTTGGCGATCGACGAAAGCTAAATCTGCCCAATCATAAGGTAACGGTGACGTTTCCAACGAGCTGCATGCTTGTCCAGATAGCCAAAAATGCAATCGACAACGCCGTTCAGCGATAGTTGAACCGACAACGCAAATCTTCCTCTCCCATATTGAAATACCATACTAAATACGATACAAAAGATCTCATTTTAAAAATGAACGACCGAAAAGCAACAACGAAATCGATGCGAACGGAAAATTACAAAACATCCCTCATTCTGCTCCTATGCATGGCAGGTTTTTACCGAATGAGTGAGAATGCTCTTCAAAGCTCCTACGGACCATTTGGTCGAAGCCTGTTGGGGATCAACGCACCTGAAATTGGTCTAGCATCAACACTGGCGGGCATCATTACCATTTTAGCCAATATAGTTTTGGTGATTCGCGGAGGAAAACATCACCAAAATAGAAGTTTAGCGCTAGGCATTGTATCGATAACCATAGCCAATCTGCTGTTAGTCACAAGTCATTCATTAGCAACCTATCTCGCATCCAACCTGTTTTTAGGTCTCGCTAGCGGACTCGTAATGCCCGGTCTAACTACGCTGGCTGGTCGTCTCAAAGGCATAGGTCAAGAGCGAGCGTTAACTGCATTTACCGTCGCATTGACCGGCAGCCTAGCACTTGGTCCTCTCATCGAATCCTTTACGCTCAAAGTGGAACACAACTCATTGCGGTTGGGAGTTCTGGTCTTCCTGCCGTTTGTGATAATAGCCATGGTGACGCTTGGCATAATCTCCAACCAAAGTCATGAATCCTCCTCGGCCGATGCGCCCCAGCACAAAACAGGAAAGCCACCAACCTCTCGCGCGCTACGCATTGCAATCAGAGCGCAGCTAATCAATCAAATGCCCTTCGTGACAGTCATAGTCTTTGGCGTATTGATTGGTCATTCGCTATATCAAAGCACGACCGCAACGAGCCAGTTGGCATTTACAGTCTTCTTCGGAGTTGCGCTTGTAGTTCGTGCTACCTTGGTTTGGCGTTCAAAAAGGATCGATGTCCGTCTCTGGATAGTGATCGGCACCGTTCCCATGGTCCTTGGGCTAACCATTATGTCTATGGGCCGCACTGTAGCAGTCTTCTTTTTGGCCATGATAATCCTCGGAATTGGCCATGGGCTTATGTTTCCACTTGCTATATCGCTAGTTGCAAAAGAGACATTGCCCGAAAATGTGGCTAGAGCAAACGCTGCACTCTTTACCGCAACAAGTGCCGCAACAGCAACCGCGCCTATCTTTGTCGGCGTACTGTGGAAGTTCATGGGCTACCGGCCAACCTTGTTGGCAGTTGCAATCATAGTATTGGCCTTGGGAGCATCGAATCTAACACTTGTCACGCATAGAGCAAATGATGATCCGGCAATCAGGTGAAAGCAGTGGCGACAATTTGCCACCTAATTTTAGATACTGACAATTTCAGATAGGCATGAGCAAACTAAAAAGAGTCTTCTGTAAATGAACCCTTAGGTAGCCAAATCATTTAGGACATCAACCAAAGTCTCATTGGAAACCTCCACACCTCCTTCAGGCAGGCCGATTCCATTTAGGACCACAAACCGCACTCCGCCACGATATTTTTTATCATGCATCCAAGCGCGGTGCATGTCTTCCATGTAAAACCGCCCGAAAGTACAAAGACCATAGGCGCTGAGGATCTGACGATGCTGCTCCACCACCCCTTTTGAAATTCGTCCCTGTCTGTAGGCGAGATAGGCCGCTGCCATCATTCCAAGCGCTACCGCTTGACCATGACGATCAGGCGTCTCTTCTAACAGATATTCAAAAGCGTGTCCAAAGGTATGGCCGTAATTGAGATATATACGCTCGCCTTGCTCGCGCTCGTCCGCAGCCACAATTTGCGCCTTTATATCCACCGAACGGGCCACAACAGAACAAAGCAAGTCCTTGTCACCTAGCAATATGGCCGGTGCATTCTCGAGCAAAAACGATAGAAGCTCGGCATCGGCAATCAATGCATGCTTGATGGTCTCAGCAATCCCCGAGACGAAGCCATCTCGTCTCCTAGAAGATGAAATGTCAACGTCATCAACAACAACAATTGGCTGATATATGGTTCCGATGAGGTTAGATCCTTGCGGTAGATTGATGGCATTCTTGCCACCAATTGCAAGGTCCACCTGACCTAGCAATGTAGTCGGTAATAGTGCGAGCTTGATTCCACGGTTAAAGGTAGATGCCACAAAACCAACCAAGTAGCAGAGCGAATCGTCCCCTACCCCGACAATGACGTCGTCACGATGAGCATTATGGCTCGCCAAAAAGAGCGAAAGCTGGTGAACGATCTCAAATGACTTACACCGCGGACCCAAAGGAACTACAAAGGTCGACACAACTAGCCTCCGACTCCTCAATCCATCTGCAACAGATTCAACCATTTCGACGTCGTCGATCGCTGACACCACAAAAGCGTTCTCGCCACCGTGGAGCACTGGCATCAGATCGCCAAAACGTTCGATCAGTCTCTCGCCGATGTGCACATAGTGAGCTCCGCCCATCGGCGCCACCAAAATGCTTTGAACTTGGTCAGGAACGGTTGCGGGAGCGACTACGGCCTCAATTATCTCCATAACGATAGCTTCTGGGCGTCGTGCGTTAGTTCGCACTTTAAGCGTTGCAATACTTCTATATAGTGGCTGGCGACGCTCGTATATTCCCCTCACGTTGGCCATTGACATCATTGGACGATAGGCGTCATGGCCAATTCTAAGCACAGCCTCGTCATATTCGACCTCAAGATAAATTACAATTGCGCCAGCGAGAGCTAAGCGAGTTCCCGCATGCTCGGCAGCACCTCCCCCTAGAGCGACCACTGCGTCAGGACCCGAAAGTATCTCAACTACGGTGTTATGTTCGATCTGCCTAAAAGCTGCCTCTCCGTCTTCGTCAAAGATCGCACGAACAGATCTTTTCTCTTTCCTTTCGATATGAATATCGATGTCAACGAATGGGACCCCTAATTTCTCGGCCAGCAAATAACCCACAGTAGTCTTACCCGCGCCCATAAACCCAATTAGGACTATCACTGAACTACCTCAACTTCAATATCTCAAATAAGAGATCTTGTTCCAATAAAGCCCGTTGTTCCAACAGAATGACACTTGTTAGAAACATCACTGTACCTCCGAAAAAGTCCGAGGTTTCATTCGCCAAAGGTGCACTCGCTCGTAAAAATCGTCACAATAAGCTAACCCTAGTGCTATAGGATAGTACCCGATGATAACGCGGTGATACCGTAGTAACGCCAAAGAGAAGCAACTGCGCTACTTGAAAACACCCCCCTAGCACTTGGGCTGAGCTCCCTCGACATCTCCTAAATAGTCAATCCACAGCTAAGGCGAGTTTTAGATCAATAATTAAGATGGAGGAACTTATTTCGAAGTCCAAAAGGCACTCCTGTTGGAACGAAAGATAACCAAACGCTGACACTAAAGGAGCTCGCCACTTTAGAAAAATCCTCGAGCGCTGAGATTACCGGGAAAGCTTACGCCCTGGTGATACTACTCACGATACGTGGGGGGGCCGCCCAAAACGATCCCCCAAAAAAAAGAGTTTCAATCGAAAGAACCATTGTCTGAGTACCGTCGTCTAGAAAAGATCAGCGCTAACAAAAATCTAATTGTTCTATTGTTCCCATGGCTAGATAGAGATGTCGATAAGAAACTTCGAACACTAAGATCACACTTCGTTGACGGCTCACGAACTTTCGCATCGAATTTGCATTTTCGCAGCGCAAGAGCTTCTCAAAGCGCCAAGTCAAAATTGCTCTACGTATCAAACCACAGCAATAGCAGCTGGAGACAAGAATTGCAAGACTTGATAATCCTGAATCCACAGAATTGGACCAGCTTGAGCCCCTCGGTGTGACTTCAAGTCGGTTTTTCGGAACTGATTTAGGTTTGACGGAGGGTCTATGGCTTAAATCTGGTTTCAGAGTGCCAAATATGACCTATTCGCTTTGTGGTTGAGCCTGTTTGGTCATTTTTGAGATTGTGAAATCTCATTTTGGGTATAGTGACCTAATCCCTTGTCTTCTAGAGCAGTTCCTTCAAGTAATATTCAGTGTGTTAGGTAACCAGATGTTCAGGTGATGGCGATCTCAAACTTTCTGATCCGATCAAGAGCCTCTAAGAACTTATCCTTATAGTGCCAGTGTTCTTCAAGATGGAGTATTACTTTTCTAGCTGAACGAGTGATATGTCCTGCGATCTGAAAGTAACAACGTCGAAGCTTTGGTGTGGTGATAACAGTTTCTGCAATAGCACCTATTCGTGCCAGGTTGTGTGCAGTTGCACCGTGCCAGATTGTGTGCAATTGCACCGTGCCAGATTGTGTGCAGTTGCACCGTGCCAGATTGTGTGCAGTTGCACCGTGCCAGATTGTGTGCAATTGCACAAATAACTAACCAGACCAGAGGCAACCAAACGGCATTAGCGTTCATGTATCCAGATGGAACATGATTCCATCCCGAACCTCCTTTGAGATCCTTGATGACTAGTTCGATCTGGGCATGTGCTCGGTGATCAGCCTCAAGAAAGAGCGTTTCGCCTTGTCGATCGGTAATAAATGCGTGATAGTCATAGTCGGTAAATAGTGCCAGCTGAGACCCTGGAGTAGGCTTTGTTCTTCCTACGATAAGACGAACGTCTTGTCTATCTCTTGCAAATGCGCGATATTTCACTTCTGCTACATCAGCTCCACCTTCAAGCCAGTAGGGAATTGAAGTCCAGGCATCCTCTTGGATATCGGAGATGATACCTTTTAGTCTCTTGGACATCCGTGTTGTAATGCAAAAGCGAGTATTGCCCGCACTAGCTGCGTCTCTAACGGCTCTTGAGAAGAACCCAGAGTCAAAACGCATGGTTATTTCACCAGTTGCTCCAGCGGCTCTGGCATTGTTGATTACCTGGGTTACAAACTCCCCGGCACCACGGGCGGTATTGGCATTGCCTTCACGTGTCACTATTCCAAGAATGTCACCTGTCTTGCCAACAGCTGCTAGGTGTGGGTGATACCCCCCTTAGGTTGGTATAACCAAAGTAAGCTCCTTCTTTTTTGTTTCCATATACCTGACATATCGTGGAATCAACATCAATGGTGAGCGGCTCATCACCTGGACCTGCTCCAGCTAGCCAGGCTCGTTCTAGCAACAAAGCTGCAACTCGTTCAACATCTGCGATGTCACTGGTCTCAAAACTACGCAAGAAGACACCAAGAGTGGATGGTGCTGGCATTATCTGACCAAGGATAACTTGTGCATTTGGGCTTTCAAGGATTGCAGTGTCATCAATGCAATCACCACCGGCCAAAATAGATGCGATGATAGCCATGGCTTTTCTGCCAACATTTGCTCGTCCAGGACGATCATCTAGGTCAATGTGTAAATCAAAGAGATCCCTAAGGCCAAGTTTACCAGCAAGGGTGATAGGGAGTATTAACCCACTGTTGGAAACTGCGTTCGAATCGTCAAAGGTGACTATCAAACACTCTAAAGCACTAGTAGATGCTCGCATCTAAAAGGTGCTCCTTGAACTGATAGATTTGAATTGTGTTCAAACATCATTCTACCAGTTCAGAGCACCTTTTCTATACCAAAATCAAAGTTGAGCGGCTAAATTTTCGGTGGATCCAGGATAAGTATTAAATCATTTTTGATTTCTAGCTTGTCTGCGTAGACCTAAGTCGATCGACCCATCACGAAGTGATTTAAAACACTAGAGTATTTTAATTAAATGAACAAAATAGACGATTGCAAGTGGCTCGTGGTCGCAGACTGGAGGATTTGGTGCAAACGCGAAGCATTTTTACCTTATCCAATCACCGTCTTTCAGGCAATGCAATTTAAACTCACAAGTCCCTCATGGCAACTCTAAACAGTTAAAAATCTGAGATCCAAGAGCGATCGTGGATTTGGACGACACCACAAGTCCGCCAATACGCGACCCAACCCTGACGACCCAACCCAGAGATCTCCCATTCCGAGTTCCATGAAACGGTATTCAACGATAGACCATAAATCACGTGATAATTCAATGCCAATGGGATCAGCCTGTAGACCAAAAAGTACCGTTGCTGTTTCGAGGTCCAGTTGGCATAGCAAACCAAAAGCTCAGGTAGCAGCGGTGTTGAGATTGTCGGATCTCCATGAAGGAAATTGGACCCGGTGGGATTGGTTCAATAGTGACGATCCCATATCTAAATCTAACTTCAATCTCATAAACCAAGAGCTACGAGGGAATCGGCAAATAGTTAACCAAAATGCAAACGCCACAGGTGGGTAAATCCATATAAAACCAAAAATAACCAGACTTCACAGGCACTAAGGTTCGAAAAACTGAGCAAATATGCCAGCTATCTTGGCCCTGTCCAATAAGGACACTAAGTCGAAGTGCACCAAACAGATGATGGTCGATACGGCAAAACCGAGCTCAATGAATCAAGCTTATCCAACCTGAAAGGGCTAGCAGGGTAACTAAAAGTACCGGAACCGTTAAGATGATCCCCTGCTTGAAATATTGACCCCAAGAAATCTTTATTCCTTTTGTTTCAAGCACATGGAGCCACAAAAGCGTGGCTAGCGATCCAATAGGGGTGAATTTAGGACCAAGGTCTGCCCCCACTACGTTCGCGTACACCAAGACTGAGTGAACAACACCAGATGTGTGAGAGCCGTGAATGGCAAGCGCACCAACTAGAACCGTCGGCATATTGTTCATCACCGCCGACAAGACCGCCGCTCCAACCCCACCAACCAGGGCCGAAGGAACCACGCCCGCATGGCTTACGCCAGACAGGGCCTCTGATAGATAACGAGTGAGACCCGCATTGAAGAGGCCATAGACGACCAAATACATGCCGACTGAAAAGACCACGATCTTCCAGGGTGCATCCCTAATCACCTTAGAACTTGAGAAGGCTCGAGAGGAAGACGCCAAGGCTAAAAATACGATAGCAATAAGCGACGCAGGGATTGAAAGTGCGAAATGAAGCGGCTCCGAAAGCAGGTAACCAATTACAAGCGCTACCAAAACTACCCATCCAGCTCGAAAAATCCTTCGATCTGCTATCACCGAACTTGGAGTTGGCAAAAGACCAACGTCGTATCGAGATTTCAAATCCCCACGGTAGTAAAGATACAAAACACCCAAACTTGCCCCAAAGGCGACAACATCAACCGGCGCCATCGTCGCCGCATATGAGACAAATCCAATATGAAAGTAGTTGGCACTGACGATATTAACCAAATTCGAGACTACCAGCGGAAGGCTGGTCGTATCGGCAATAAAACCTGCGGCCATTACAAAGGGCATGGCCGATCGCCGATCAAAACCCAAGGCAATCATCTGCTCGTAAACTATCGGCGTGAGAATCAGAGCAGCTCCATCGTTTGCAAAAAAGCAAGCGACAAAGGCTCCAAGTACAAGTTGGTATATAAATGCGCGCGTCACGCTTCCTCGCGCAAGGATCAGCACATGCAGAGCTGCCCACTTGAAGAAACCAACTCGATCTAATACCAGAGAAATAATAATTACCGCAACAAAGGTAAAGGTCGCATTCCAGACAATCGACCAGACGGTGGCCACATCAGCTAATTTAACCACGCCAAGGGAGATAGCGACGATCGCCCCGCCAGCCGAAGACCAACCGATTGAGAGCCCCTTGGGTTGAATGATGACCAAGGCTAAGGTAACTCCAAAGATCACGACGGCACAAAAGGAGAGCCAAAATCCACTCAATGCAATCATTAGAAGGCACTTTCAAAGAGGATGAGTCGCCCAACCCTACCGAAGGGGAGATCAATAAAATTTGCACGACGACTGGATCGTAAACTGAAATTTAAGGTGTTCAAACCAACGTTCCTAACCACTTGAACTAAATAGACACTGACAAACGGCCACAGAATCAAGGAAGGGCTATCGAAAGTGAGAGGAATCAACTAGGCAATATCAATCTAACTGACCATCGCCTAAGTGCATCCAAAATAACCAAAGGACAAATCGACATGGACAAAGGCTCCCTGGCCCAAGAACGCAAGTAGCCGAGAGAAAAACTATGGAAATCAATCACATCAAGTTAGAAAAGGTTACAGCGTGCGATCCTAGGTCCATTAATTGGCCTGAACTCTCTCGAATCGTGAAAATCAACATATGACAATTCGCCTAATAAGAAACAATGGGGCAAGTAAAACCCAACCAAGACGACACTTAGGAGAAAAACTGCATCAAAAACAAGAAGACCAAAAGATCAAAAGCAAGCTATCGTCAGTATCTAATTACCTTCCTAGAGCGATGAAAACTGCTCGGCTCTAACTGCAAATTTACCTTCAAATCCTCGCCCTTATTTAACCTGAATCCACAGAAATGGACCAGCTTGAGCCCCTCGGTGTGACTCTGAGTCGGTTTTTTGGAACTGATTTAGGTTTGACGGAGGGTCTATGGTTTAAATCTGGTTTCAGAGTGCCAAATATGACCTAATCCCTTTGTGGTTGAGCCTGTTTGGTCATTTTTGAGATTGTGAAATCTCATTTTGGGTATAGTGACCTAATCCCTTGTCTTCTAGAGCAGTTCCTTCAAGTAATATTCAGTGTGTTAGGTAACCAGATGTTCAGGTGATGGCGATCTCAAACTTTCTGATCCGATCAAGAGCCTCTAAGAACTTATCCGGAACTTCCGAAAGTACAAGGGAAAGCTCCTGCAAAAGCCCTCTAAGGACAACATGGCTGCGGTTTAATCTAAAATATGCCAGATCATCTCCTCTAACAAGACGGCTAAGCAGGAAAGTCTCATACGGCAACTGAACCCGGTGATCTAGGGCTGGGCGAACTATCATCGCCATGCCCTTGCCAAGGAAGCCTTTTCCTCTCTAGATCACGAGATATGGATAATGCTATGGCAATGGGCAAAAAGACGCCACCCCAACAAGGGAACCAAATGGACCAGAAGAAGTACTTCATGACCATCGGCAACCGGAATTGGGTATTTAGCGTAAAGGACAAAGACGACAAGGTAATAACACTGGTAAAAGCCAGCGATAGGGCTATTGTTCGACACGTCAAGATCAAAGGCGACGCCAATCCCTTCGATCCCCAGTGGGATGCATACTTTGAGGACCGCATCGGTCGTCAAATGACCACAAACCCTGCGGAGAAAAAGAAGCTAGCCCGCCATTGGCGTGAACGAGATGGAAACTGTCAAAACAACAACGAAGCGATCACATCTCAAACGAGATGGACGCTTCGATACATAGTTCCCCGTTCACTCAGGGGACCTGACACGTTTTCTAACCGGGTCCTAGTCCACCAAAGCTGTCACGGGTATATTAACGCCAAAGAATTGGTAGCTATATGACCGGGTTCCA
>NZ_JXYS01000041.1 GCF_000949295.1 Acidithrix ferrooxidans | reverse complement strand
GTGGAGTGAGGTGTGCCAGTGGAGTGAGGTGTGCCAGTGGAGTGAGGTGTGCCAGTGGAGTGAGGTGTGCCAGTGGAGTGAGGTGTGCCAGTGGAGTGAGGTGTGCCAGTGGAGTGAGGTGTGCCAGTGGAGTGAGGTGTGCCAGTGGAGTGAGGTGTGCCAGTGGAGTGAGGTGTGCCAGTGGAGTGAGGTGTGCCAGTGGAGTGAGGTGTGCCAGTGGAGTGAGGTGTGCCAGTGGTCCGGTCCGGAGAATTAGGCACACGTCTGGCATCTAGCCCCCAAGGGCGGGTAAACTAAGTGCAGTAATCCAGAGTCGCCTCCGTTCTAGGAGGACTCTTCGTGATGACCATTCGGCGGCTCTCGATTGGCGCGGGCTTCAAATATCTTCTCAAATCCATCTCCGTGGGCGACGGTCCCGAGGGGGCGAGCAAGTCCGATCTCGTTCGCTACTACAGCGAAACCGGCACTCCCCCGGGCGTCTTTCTAGGCGCCGGATTGGCTGGCCTAAACAACGCCGTAGGTGTGGAAGTCGGTCAATTCGTGACGGCGGAGAACCTCCAACGGATGCTCCAGGACTGCGCTGATCCCATCACCGGCGAGGTGCTCGGCAACGCTCCGAGAACGAAGGGCGTCGGTGGTTTCGACCTGACGTTCAGCCCCTCCAAGAGCGTGTCTGTGGCGTGGGCTTTGGCTGACCGGGAGACCCGCGAGGTGATCTATCGATGCCACCAGGAAGCCATCGCCGAGGTTCTCGCCTACGCCGAGCGCGAGGTCTTTCACACCCGTTCGGGCAAGAATGGCTGCGTCGAAGAGGACATCGTCGGAGTTATTGCGGCGAGTTTCACGCACTTCGATTCCCGTGATGGCGATCCCCAACTCCACGACCACGTTGTCGTGCTCAACCGGGTCCAAGCCAAGGATGACGGTGCCTGGCGCACCCTTGATAGTCGAGGTCTTTCCGCCTCCACGGTGATGCTCTCTGAGATGCACCAGGGCGTCCTTTCGGACCTGCTCACCGCCGAACTCGGCTGGGGCTGGGAGCCGCACGCTCGGCGTTCTAGCCCCGCTCCGAAGTGGGAAGTTGCCGGCGTGTCGGAGCGTCTCATGGAGGAGTTCTCCACCCGCACGACCGCAATTCTCGACGCCAAGGATCGGCTGATCACCCAGTTCGAGGAGGATCACCACCGCGCCCCCACCGACGTCGAAGTGCTCAAACTACGCCAGACGGCAACTCTCTCCACCCGCCGTGCGAAGAAGGGTGTCGGGCTCGGAGATCTAACGAACGAGTGGACCGCGCGCGCCACGCCGTACCTCGACAACGAGCCCACAGCCTGGGTGCATGAGCTCAGTGGCCGCGACGTGCCCGCCTTCACGAGCGCACAGTTCGAGGACGAGATCCTGTTGGATATCGCCACTACATCTCTAGAGATCGTGAGTTCGAAGCGCCCGACGTTCTCTCGCGCCAACGTCCAGGCGGAAGTCTTTCGCCAGATGCAGGGAGTCCGCTTCGCCACGCCCGCCGAGCGCATTCTCACGGCGACTCGGGCGACCGACCTCGCCGTTTCCCAGGCACTCCTCATCACCACACCCGACCTGCACCACACGCCACGCTTTCTGCTTCGAAGTGACGGCACGTCGAAGTTCCGAGCCACCGGCCACTGGATCTACACCACCACGACACTGCTCGATGCCGAAGCGCGGCTGCTCGACGCGGGCCAGCGCACTGACGCCGCAGTCGTTAGCAGCGCCACGGTAGCCAACATCACCAAGCAACCTTTACCCGGCAAAACTTTTGCGCTCTCTACCGATCAGGCTCTCGCCGTCGAGCAGATCACCACCTCGGGTTATGCCCTCGATCTTCTCGTCGGGCCCGCCGGCACCGGCAAGTCCACGGCCATGGCCGGGCTGCGTGCAGCCTGGGAATCGGAGCACGGCACCGGTTCGGTCACCGGTCTCGCGCCCTCGGCTGCCGCGGCTGAGGTCCTGGGTGAGGACATGGGCATCGATACCGACAATCTCGCCAAGTGGCTCTATGAGCACCGCCAACATGGCCAGCGCACTCGCGAACTGGGTGAGTTGCATGAGAAGGTAGGACTCATTGAACGGACCGGTGGAGTGCCGAATCCCCGATTACTCGCGAGCATCGCCAGCCGCGAAGAGGTGCTCGCGCGCTGGACCCTTCGCGCGGGTCAACTCATTGTCGTGGACGAGGCTAGTCTCGCCTCCACGTTCGCACTCGATGAACTCACGTCCGCCGCACTCGATGCGCGAGCCAAGGTGGTCCTCGTCGGTGACGGGGCGCAACTCTCCAGCGTCGACGCTGGAGGAATGTTTCGCACCCTGGTACGCGACCGCGGTAACAAAGCACCCACTTTGGCGGACGTTCGGCGTTTCAGCGCCGCGTGGGAGAAAGAAGCCAGTCTCGCCGTCCGTAACGGAACGAGTTCGTCCCTTGGCGCGTACGCGACCCACGAGCGGATCGCTGACGGAACTCGAGACGACATGCTCGACGCCCTCTACGACGCGTGGCAGGCTGACGGTGAACGAGGCCTGCACTCGTTGATGCTCGCGAGCGACACCACCACCACCACCACCGTGAATGAACTCAACGCCCGCGCTCGGGCCGAGCGGGTCGCCAGTGGCGCGGTCGTCGACGATGGAGTCGACGTCGCGGGGGCCATGACGGCCGGCGTCAACGATCTCGTAGTGACGCGCGAGAACAATCGACGACTGAAGACGGACACCGGGTGGGTCAAGAACGGCGACGTGTGGACCGTCTCCGCGACGCACGAAGACGGCTCAATGACCGTCACTCGAGTGGATGGAGAAGGCTCGGTCATCCTCCCGACCACTTACGTCGCTCAGAACGTCGAACTGGCTTACGCCACGACCGTGCACCGCGCGCAGGGTCGCACCGTGGACACCACCCACGCATTCGTAAGTCCCACCACCATCCGTGAGGTGCTGTACGTGGCCCTGACGCGAGGATCAGAGTCCAACCATCTCTACGTGGACACGCACTACGATCCTGATCCCAATACCGGTCATGATGGGCTAACCGAAGTGCCGAGCGCTCTCGAAGTACTTGCCGGCGTACTGCATCACGAAGGAGCAGACGTGTCCGCTACCGACATGATCCGTCAGTCCCAGACTCAGTCCATCGCCGCACTCGTCGCCGAGTACGACACCATTGTCTCGATAGCTGAAGGTCCGCGCTGGGATGAGGTACTGAGCCGGTCGGGACTCAGCGACACTGAACTCTCCCAAGCCAAGGCGTCTCCCGCGTATGCAGCACTACTCGCGCAACTACGAGACGCCGAAAGTCGGGGCTTCGACGTTGATACCGAACTACCAATGCTGGTAAGTGGCCGTTCGTTCGGCGACGCCGACGACATTGCCAGTGTCCTGCACCACCGCATCGATCGCTACGTGACCGAGGTGGGCTACCCCAGCCCACCGGCAACTGAACTCGTGGCCGGTCTCTTCCCCCGACCAACCGGGATCACCGACCCCGACGTCCTACTCGCACTGGATGATCGCGCCGACGCAATCGAGCGGCGCGCACGCGAACTCGCAACCATCGCCATTGACCGCGGTGACGCCTGGGTCCAGGACTTCGGCGATGCTCCCCCGACGGGCGAACAGTATGGCCGGTGGGCACGAAAAGTTGCGGCTGGCGCGGCCTACTTCGACCGCTGGAGGATTAACAATCCTGATGCCCTCCTCCACGTTGCAATCGGCAGTCACGAACAAGAAGCCCAGCGCAGTCGTGTACTGGACGCCGCCCAGAGGGCCCGAACACTCAGTGTGATCGAGGATATATCGGAGAAGTCCACTTACGTGCTGTCCGGCAACGAATCTTTGGATCCACCGACCCTGGAGTTTGGGCTCGACCACTAGCTCGACCTTCCTACATCGAGTCACACTTGAGGTCCGAAATATCCCAAGTCGCTTTCAGTGTTCGAATCCCTTTAGCCGCACCACAACCCCACGGGCCAGGTACTCAGGTGCCAGTTCTCTCTCGCTAAATCGGACAGATGTTCTCAGTGATGTGATCGCCGTTTTCTGTCCGCGGTCAGAGCCCGTTCACGCATCATGGCTGCCTTCTCAAGATCCTCACGGTCTTCCTCGAGAAAGTTTGCGTACTCGCCGAGTGCATCTGCGGACTTCGGGTCAGCATCGATGGCTCGCTCGAACAATTCTTCAGCGCGATCAAGGTCTTTCAGCTTATGTGCGACGAACCGCGCGTAACGGACATAGTTGAGCGCGTACGTAGGATCAAGCGAGATTGCCTCCTCAAACATCGCTTCAATCCTCTCCACATCACCGCCTCTCGCGTACAACTGATCCGCACGACAACCGTGATTTATCGCCGAATTCCTGTCGCGGGCCCTCATCGATTCTGCGTCCGCCGCAGCCGCGTCGTACCAGGACCATGCCTTCAACTCGGGTGGAAAACCACGTGCAGCTTCATACAATGTTCCTCGCTGATTCGGCTTGTCGAACGCATCTACGACGACAGTCTTCCAGGCATTTAGCGCATCCTCATCCGTTGGCATGGGATTGACGGCCCAGAACCGAAAGTCCCAGTCGATGCTGTCACACGGCTGTTGAGGAGGGACAAGTTCTATGCGTCGGAAAATGGGTCGACGAACGTTCTCGATCAACTCCTCAGGGGCAGGCACAAATTATGACTCCGTTTTTCCTTGGTGACACTTTCTGCACAGTAATTGCAAGTTTTTCGGATTAGACGACGACCCATTGATGTGGTCAATCTCATCGCCGGGCTTACCGCACTCCGCGCACATTCCACCGAACCGCTTCCACACCTCGTCTCGCTGTTCTGGAGTCAAGCGTCTCGCGGTCTCGGCATATCCGCCAGCAATTATGTGAGCCAACCTTGTATCAATCGCCCACTGAACATCGAAGGACATCAGTCTGCCGTCGTTGCTGCACTTTTTGATGTACCTAATCGCCTTAGAGACCTGCTTGCAAAGATCGCCGCAGAGAATCTGCTTCTTGCTTGCGAACATGAAGACTCCGCAATTTGCACAGGGACGAAACACGAGATCTTTCATCTCAACTCCCTCTACTTTCTTGGGCCGACCGCTGAAGTTTCACTTGCCAGTCAATCAGATGACCATCCGCGTGATCGTACAGTGAATCGATTCAAGACGCTCTGCCGAGAATGAAAGGAAGAACCGGCTTGACTCAGCGAAGGTGATTCGCCGTTGCAAGCATGTAAAGTGAATCGGTTTAGTGGAGACCGTTCTGCTTGGATCTCTCATGCCACCTTGGTCTGAGAATTGACACGATAGTCGTCTTCGACCTCGCTCGGTGTTCTGTAGTCGAGTTCACCGAGCAGTCGCTCCTCGTTGAACCAGGGCACCCACGCACACGTAGCGATTTCGAGGTCGTCAAGTCCCTTCCAGTGTCCGCCATTGTCGGCGAGGACGGCGGGGTTGCGGTGTAGTTCGGTCTTGAAGATGCCCATCGCCGATTCCGCCATTGCATTGTCAAACGAATCCCCGACGGTGCCGATCGACGGCGCAGCGCCGACGTCCGGACTAACGACAGCGAACTTCGACCTGAGTACCTGGCCCCACCACAACCCCACGGGATAGGTGATAGGGACGGGCAAAGCGTCCGTACCCATCGTGAATCCAGTCCAGGTTGGTTTGAGCCTGCGCGACTCTCGTGGGCGCTCCCTAGAGTTCTCCATTCTTACCGGACGGTCTGACAGAAACCATGAGATGAAACAAAAACTACTTCGAACCATACGACGCTACGAAGTTGCTCACGATCGCAAAGCAGATGGCGTGCTGGCTCGCGGGAAGAACACATGTTTCCGCCCAACTTCCATCATTGGTATTGGGGTTGTAAGTCATCGCGCCTATCGCAGAATTGACACCACCCGACGGACTGCCATCCCCAGAAATGCCAGGCGGATCAGTGAATTCCACGACGTTGCTCCCGACAGACGTCATCCCCTCCTCCCTAGGTGCAGCAGTGGGACAACTCTGTCCGAAGTCCGCTTGGTACGCGACGGCAGCGGTCTCGAACAGAGGGCACGCCTGCCCCAGAGTGCAACCGACGCAAGCACTTGTTTCCGAAGCGCTGATTTCTTGCACAGTGGAACTTGCTGCTAACGCACCCGTATAGACCTTCGGTTGATTCGGCGGTGCAATCTCTAACGTCCCCGAACCGTCAGCACCAATTGAAGCAATACACCCCCACCCTTTGGGGGTAGGCAACTCCATGATTCCCTGATTGTCGGAATAGACGTCGAGTCGGCCCGAGAAACCCGATGGGAGCATTACGTCGACGGTTGAAGGAAGATTCGCGGGTTTCGCCGACGAAACTCCATTGGTTGTCCTGCACACTAGGAGCGGAAGGTTCACAGATACGAGATTTGATTGATGACTCGTGGGTGCTAATGACGCCGTCGGTGTCGATGATCCTTGAGCGTTGGTATGTGCCATACCACGTTCACCGACCAGTACTCCGACGACGACAGTGAGAGCGATTAGTAGTGCACTACCTAAGACAAGAAGTCGTCGCTTTAAGTTTTTTCCTTTGTGCGCTTCCCGGGAAACAGCATTCTCACCAAGTCCGCCGCCGGTCGCCCGCACATCGACGTTTGGTCTTGCCACCTCTGTTTCAGATGTAGTCGCCGTCACTTCATTTGGAGTTGACGTTACGTCGGCAGCGAGCACCTCTGCCCTTGAGCCGCATCTGTTGCAAAAGACGTCTCCGTCCCTCAGGGTGTTGCCACATTTCGCGCAATTCATAGCGTCCGTCTACGAGCCCCGTCGGTAGACGTATTTGATTCAATCGCCATCAGGAGATCCAACACACAAGCGAAGAATCCGAATGAAGCGGCACCGAGCGCAGTAATCGCAATTTCAATTAGAACCGCATTAGATATGGTTCCCGACGATGCTCCGTTATCAACTAATGATTGATGAGTTTTGGACACACTGTAAATACCAAGAATAATCCAGGCAATAGCAAATATTTTCATGACGGCGGATACGGTGATCGCTCCCTGGAATGCGGGTTTGATTGGTTTGGTCGACTCTGTACTTTGACCGATTAGTACCGGATGCTCCCGAACACGAGCCATTTTGGACCCACACTTGCTGCAAAATGCGGAGCCTTCCGGATTCTCACTTTGACAAACAGGACACGGTGTCATGTGGGCCCCTTCGCATCTTCTCGACTGTTTTCTGTTCTTATCACTTGGTACCTCCGTTGGACATGTCTTTGAGTCACTTAGGTCGGAGGCCAGAAGGGTCTTTCCCCACTCCTTTAAGAAGGCGAAGGGTGCGAAGGTGGGCCGTTAAACCGCCTAGCGAGACTTTCGCTTCTTCGGCTTTCGTAACTTACGAATTCCCTTGTCATTTAAGGGCCCTCCGTGAGTAAGTTTGCCCCACTTCGTACGTCTATCGAACCAACGTCCCGTGCCGCCACAGAAAACACCCTTTGCCACACCCTCACCCCACGGCCTTTTCATAGTCGGAGCCGCCAGGCTCAGGTGCACCAGGATTGGATTCAGGGAGCCCAAACGCTTGATAAGGCGCTTGCGAGTTGAGGCTTTTAGACGTCGTCATCTGATAACGCGAACCAACGAGCCGTTTGACGCGTTGAGTTGGGTGACCGAGGCATTCCTGCTTTTGCCGTTAGGACCGCCATTTGCGCCCGCGCTGTTGGCCACCCACACGTGGGGACCGTTCACGACAATGGCGCTGGGTGCAGTGAATTCATCAACCGAGGCGTCGATGACGCGTACCAGCGAGCCGTTGGACGCATTGAGTTCGGTGACCGAGGTTTGATCGGTACTTCCTCCGTTGTTGAGGACCCACACGTGGGGACCGCTCACGACAATGCCGTTGGTTGCAGTGAATCCATCAGCCGCGGCGTCGATGACGCGTACCAGCGAGCCGTTGGACACATTGAGTTCGGTGACCGAACCGTTGCCAAAACCGCCGTTGTTCGCCACCCACACGTCGGCACCACTCACCGCAATGGCGTCGGGAGTGCTGAAACCGTAGCGCCGAGCGGTAATACTCCGTACTAACGAACCGTTTGACGCATTGAGTTCGGTGACCGAACCGTTGCCATAACCGCCACCGTTGTTGGCGACCCACACGTCGGCACCGCTCACCGCAATGGCGTCGGGTCCGTTAAATCTGTCGGCCGGGGCGTTAATGACGCGTATCAGCGAGCCGTTGGACGCATTGAGTTCGGTGACCGAACCGTTGCCCCCGCCGTTGCCGCTATTCGCCACCCACACGTGCGTACCACTTACGGCGATGGCGCTGGGAGTGCTGAAGTGCGCTGCACGGATTGTCGTCGCTGCTGATGGAAGCGTTGCATTCAGAAACAAGGCGACATTACAGAATACGACAACGAGGATAGACGCAACACTACGAGTCATGCGTGACTTACGTCTCACTTGTCAGCCTCACTCTCTCGAACATACTGCAAAGCAGAATTCGCGAATAGTCAGGAAGTTACTACAAACTTGTCTTCGCATTCGTGTGAAAGGCTACGCTATCCTCGCCCATCTGGCCGGATGTCCCCCAAGCATGGAATCAGATCTCAACGTTTGTCGCGAGGACGCCGTTCCGTTGACTATCTCGCCCACTTACGAACTGGAGCGACTGGGATCGTCTGAGAGATTATGGGCCTCCCGGCATAGATGTGGGTCGATTCAGGCATTCGGGACCAGGACTCGCTCGTGTGGGAGAACGTGTTTGATCGGTCCAAGTGTCACCATGATGAGGGCGAGCGCCGCGTTGGCAGAGTGGAAGCCGTAGGCCCGGTTGATGATGAGACGCACGCGCCGATTTAGTCCCTCGTGGCGGGCATTGTTCACGCCCAGTCGCACCGCTGCCAGGATGCCCTCACGACGTTTGCGAATGGTCTGGGCCAGGGTGACGAAGGGCTTCATGCCGCTGCGCTGTGCTCTCGAGCAGAACCGGTCGAGCAGGGCACCGACCTCCTCTTCGCTGAGGTCGCCCGCGAATATCGCCCGCAGGGCTTCTTTGAGCGCGTAGGCCCGCCACAGGTCGCCGCCTCGTCGCTTGATCTTGCGCAGCGTGGCCGACTCGTCATCGCTCAAGTCACCGGGGTTCCTCAACAGACACCACCGCGCGCCCTTGAACCGGCGAGCAGTGTCCTGGTCGGGGAGTTTGCGCAGGTCCTGCCAGACCCCTCGGCGGACCTTCTCGAGCGCCTGGGTCCCGGCTTGGACGACGTGAAATGGATCGAAGCAGATGACCGCCTTGGTCGCGTGGCCCTCCTTCCTCGCGGACTTCTCGAAGGCGGCCCCCATGTCCATCGATATCGCGGTGATCTGCGCCGAGCGCTCCTCACCCAGCTCGCTAAAGAAGCAGTCCAGCGTGGCGGTGTCCTTTCCTTCTTTGCCCCACACGAACTTGCCGGTGTCGTGGTTGGACACCAACGTGACATAGGAGTGGCCCTTGCGCCAGCTCACTTCGTCCGCGCCGATGACGAAGAGGTTGTCGAGGCGCGCGGGATCGAGCCCGGTCGCCATCACCCGCTCGATGATTCGCCCGGTCGTGTCCCAGTCGATGCGCACCAGGCGACGAAGCGCGGTCTTGTCCATGGTGGTCGCCAACCACCCGACCAGATCCTCGAAGTCCCGGGTGAAGTGAGAGCTAGCCCGGGCGAAGGGGACCCCCTCGGTGCGCGCACCGTGGGTCGGACACTCGATCCGGCGCAGGTCCGCTCGCACCTCCAGGCGCCACCGCCCGAGGTCGAGGTGGCGCCACGATGAGGACACCGGGCGGGTGTCGTAGCGGGCCTTGGCGGTGAACTCGCACCGGGGACAGCTCAGTTTCTTGTTTCGCAGTTTCACGGTGACAACCACCTTGGCCGGCTGGAAGTCCACGTCGCTGACGGTGACCCCGGGCAGGTCCATGAGGAGTTTGAATACAGTGGTAGCGCGCACGGGTGCTCTCCTTGGTTCGGTTGTTTATTCCAACTCCAAACCTAGGAACCACCCGTGCGTTTCACTTGAGCGGTCGAGAGGATTTTGGGCTTCACCGGTGCCTCGCGGGAGTCCCCGCGAAACGAGTGCGGATCACCGGGCCGTTCACCTACCCTTAAAACCCATGTCCTGCAAGGAGAAGCGTCCGATTACTCCGTCACGGAACCCACATTCATGCCTCAAGACCCGAGATTATCTACTCCTCCCCCAGCCGTAGGTCGACAACCTCGCCGTCTGCCCCTCGAAACTGAATGGTAGCTCGACCTTGAAACGACCCCAGGTCTAGCCAACTGTCGAGCCACGAATCCAAACGTGAGAGGACGTCAGTGGACGTTGGTGGACATTCAACTCCGTCTGGCCAACAAATCTGGACGCTGAGATACGTCCCTGAACGCTCTTGAAATACTCCCGTGCCGAGATCGAGACTCGGGCGGCCCACCCACCACAGCGCGTGAAGGTTGAGTCCTTACTTCGCAGGGTGTAGGGCGGCGAGACTTTATGTCATTGGTCGATGTCGGCGCTTCCTGCAGTCGGCGCCTGGCTCTGCGCCGTACTGAACTCCGCGACGTTGACGTCCATTCGGGTTCCCGCGAAAGCGTCAAAGATGGACACGTGCTGACGCAGTTCGTAGGCGAGCACTCCGGCTCGCACACCCGGGTCTTCGTTCATGATTATTGCCGCGTGTCTCATATCGTTCACCTCAAGGACTGCGATACCAGCATTGTGACCCTCGTAGGGGCCGCCCAGCAGCAGCCTCCCCTCGTCGTAGTGACGTCGCATCGACGCGAGGTGGGCTTCAATGGGCTCACCTTGTTCGTAGACACTCTTGCCAACGATCCAATTGGGGCCGGGACTGAGGTGGACGATGACGCGCATGGTGCTTCTCCATTCGTTGCGTGCATTGGTGTACGGAACGTACCATACAGTAGTGTATGGTCATGAGATTGTCAAGGCAGGACTGGGCCGAGGCGGCGCTACGGGCATTGGAAGAAGGTGGCCCCGACGCCGTCGCCGTCTTGCCAATCGCCCACGCATTGGCGACCACCCGCGGCAGTTTCTATTGGCACTTCACGAACCGAGCAGACCTGCTGGAAGTGGCCCTGCAACGCTGGGAGTCGCGTTCGACCGACGCCCTCATAGAACGACTCTCGGCCGATCCGAACCCGCGGATCAGACTCCGTCGGCTCTTCGAGTACGCCTTCAGCGGCGATCACGACGTGGTCGAGATCTCCCTCGCCGCTCACGCCAGCCGCCCCGAGATTGCTGTGGTACTTGAGCGGGTGGCTACGAAGCGAGCCAACTACCTCGAAGCCTGTTTCAGCGAACTGGGGTTCAGCGACGCCGCAGCCCGGGGACGCGGGCTCGTCGCGTACGCGACGTATCTCGGATGGCTCCAGTTACGTCGAAGCGCACCATCCGTCCTCAGCGACGAGGACGCGAATACCAGCATCGCCAAACTGCTGGAACGCCTTCTTATCCAAGACCCCGGAGATTCGGACACGACAACATCGACGCCGCAGTGAGCCGCTCACGACGCAACGTCCGGCCTCATGGCCTGCCCTGGTGCTGGGGTACGACCAACGAAGAAATACGCGCGGACTACCCGTGCGCTGGTCGACTTGCGGGACCGGTCCTCAGTCTGTATCGCGCCGTTGATGTGGCGGCACAGCCAGCAACGGTGTTCCGCTGGATGTGTCAACTCAAAGTTGCGCCCTACAGTTATGACGCGATCGACAATCTCGGGCGAAGGAGCCCTCGCACGCTCACCCCCGGCGCGCAGAACCTGGAAGTCGGGCAACGTTGGATGGTATTTCGTATCGTCGCCTTCCAGCAGAATGCCCACATCACTGGTGAGGTGCTCCGCCGCCCACGGCAACTCTTTGGACCAATGGTCTGCACCTACGAAGTCCAACCGGGCGCGGGTGCCTCCAGTCGGCTGGTCGTGCGTCTCGACCTTTCGGTACCGAATGTATTTCGCAGACTCGCCGCAACACCACTCGCGTGGGCCGACCTGATCATGATGCGAAAGCAACTCTTCACACTCAAGCAACTGGCCGAGCGTGATGAATCAGGTCGCGATGTACCCAGGTCATCGAGAAGGACGATCCCTTGAGAAAGTCGACCAGTGGATTCAACGATGTACACCACTAGATTCATGAGTTCTCTCACTACATCACGACTCCGGGAGTCCTGGCGTCCGTAACCCGCGGTCAAGTGATGGGAAGCTGAGATCGGCCGTTTGGTAGGAATCGAAAAATGACGATGGCCGCCACTGTGGCGGTAAGGGCCGCCACCAGACATCCTCGATGTAGGCCAGTCATAAACGCATTGGTGACGTCGAGTCGAGCGCTCACCTGCACGGCCGCGGGTAAGTGGGCGACGGTTGCCTGAGCGGCCTGCATCGAGCGTTGCGCCCCGCCCAGTTGCGCGGCGCTGAGCCCCAGATGGGCGAGCGCACGACGAACCTGGGGACCGAAGAGCGATGAGAATACCGATCCAATCACCGCGACGCCTAACGTGCCGCCGAGTTCGCGTGTGGTCTCGTTACCCGCGGCGCCCGCACCGACCTGCTCGGGCGACAACGATCCCATCACGACGGCGGTGGACGGGGCGCTAACCAGTGAAAAACCGAGGGCGAGGACCATCATCGCACCGATAACCGGTCCAAAGAACGCAGCCGATGTACCGATGGTCGCCACCCAAGCGAGCGCCAGCGCCACCAAAGCGAGTCCCGCGACAACCACGTAACGTGTGCCGACACGCAATGCGCCGAGCGCTCCGAGCGGCGTCGCCACCACGGTCACCGCAGCGAACGGCAAGGTGTGCACACCGGCTGACAGTGCGGAGTAGCCGCGCACGAGTTGGAAGTACTGCGTGATGAGAAAGATGAAGCCAAAGAGACAGAAGTAAATGGTGGCTATCGCCCCCGCCCCGGCGGAAAACGCACCGTTGCGAAAAATCCGTACGTCGAGCAGTGGCCCTTCGCGGCGCAGCTCGTGCCTCGTGAACAAGACCAGGAGGATTGCCGAAAGAACGAAGAGGCTAAGGGTCGTCGTCGCGCGCCACCCCCACGACGGGCCCTCGATGATGGCGAGGACCAGTGACGTTACGCCCGTCGTTCCAAAGAATAATCCACCGAGGTCGAGAGGACGACTGACGGCGCTCTTGGATTCGGGAACGACGAACACCGTCGCGACTACCCCTACGACCGCGATCGGAATATTGAACAAGAAGATCGAACCGAACCAGGAGTGGGTGATCAAGGCTCCCCCGACGACCGGCCCGACCGCGATCGCGCCACCGGCGGCCGCGCCCCAAATTCCAAAGGCGGTGGCGCGCTCCTTCGGGTCTTCAAAGATCACGGTCACCAGCGACAGTATCGCGGGAAAGATGAACGCCGCCGAGGCCCCCATGAGGGCGCGCGCACTCAATAATGTCGCGATGCTATTCGAGTACGCGGCGAGCAGTGAGAACACTGCAAACGCAATCAACGCGAACTGCAAGACTCGCTTGCGTCCCAGTCGATCCGACACGCCCCCACCCGCCAGCAAGAGGCCGGCGAACGGCAGTGAATAGCCGTCGCCAATCCACTGCAGCGCCGAATCCGAGGCCCGCATATCCCTCGAAAGCGACGGCAACGCCACGTTCACGACCGTGTTGTCCACCACGACGAGAAAGACCGCGATGCAAAGAACTGACAGGATCCTCCAACGTCGATCGTGAACGCGGTATGGCATGGACCCCCTATAGAACACTGTTCTATTACAATAGAACAGTGTTCTATACTCTGTCAAGTGACCGCTCGCCATCTTCGAACGCCGTCGGACAAGATTGCTCCCGACGTGCTTTGCGCCGCGCTCGAGATCCTCGACGAACTGGGTCCTGACGGCTTCACGGTTCGCGCGATCGCCGAACGCGCCGACGTCGCGCCGATGGCGATCTACAACCATTTCGATGGCAAGAACGGTGTCCTCGAAGCAATCTGGGCCGATGGTTTTGACCAGTTGCGTACCGAACTCGGCGTGACGACCGGTGACGCTGAGGTCGATGTCATGGCCGCAGGCATGGCCTACCGATCCTTCGCGCTCGAACACCGCGCGCACTACACCGTTATGTTCATGCACCGCTTCGTCGGGTTCGAACCGTCAGTCGACGCAGCCCACTTGGCCGCCGGCGCTTTCCAAGAACTCGTCAACCACATCGAACGATGCCAGGTCCTGGGGCTCTTCCAATCAGATAAAGCGACCAACGTGGCCCAGATGATGTGGGCCACGTGCCACGGTTACGTTTCGCTCGAGATCTTGAATATCAACTTCTCCGACAAACCCGACGAAACGTATATTCATCTTCTATCAGGGTTGCGCAATGGTTTGGCAACCTAACGCTTCGGCGAATTGACCAAGGTCAGTTTCATGGCACTTCGGATTTAACGGTGGCTAGAGGTTAAAGTTCCATTTTTATAAAGTCGCTTTGGAGGTGGTACAGGGGTTCTGCCAGAATGGGATTTGACAAAACTCACAATGGAGAGCCCCTGTGGAAAAAGATCATAAAGCAATTTCTAAAATCTTGGTTGGTTTAGTTGATATTAATTTGATAGGCGTTGAAGATAATCTTGGTGAACCGCTCCATGTTCACATTGAGTGTTCTAATTCACAAAAGCAATGTCCAACTTGTGAAGGCAAAGTTCACCATAATGGCCTCAGAGTTGTTGAGGTTGTAGACCTACCGTCTTTTGGTCGCAAGGTTATTCTTTTTTGGTCTAAGCACAGATGGCGATGTGCAAACAAACACTGCCCCCAACCGTCTTTTAGTGATGATGATCCAAAAATAGCTCCAAGTCGTCTTCGCCTAAGTGATCGGGCGGCTAGATGGGCAACTTATGCTGTTGGAGCCCAGCGTCGTAGCGTTTCTTGTGTGGCTAAGGAACTTGGCTGTGATTGGCATACGATAAATGACGCAGTCGTTGCCTATGGAGCTGCATTGGTGGATGATCCTTCACGTTTTGGTGCTGTGGATGCTCTGGGACTAGACGAGGTCTTGTTCTACCGTGAAGGTAAGTATCACCAAAACAGAAATTTGGGGCTTGACAACTATTTCTAGATGTGAGACGTGGTGTACTTTT
>NZ_JXYS01000040.1 GCF_000949295.1 Acidithrix ferrooxidans | reverse complement strand
TTAATCAGGCCAAACCATCGAAGAAATGCAGCATCTCGAGCTCCACTTTTTTCAATGTAAATCTTGTCACCGTCAAACTAGCGTTACCTCCGGAACCATCTTCCATCGAAGCCATATCTCTTTATCCAAGTGGTTCTCCGCTATCTATCTATTGTCCAACGACAAGCGTGGTCTTTCGGCTACTACCATTGCTAAATTCGTTCAAGTATCTTATTCGACTGGCTGGTTGATGCTAAATAAGCTACGAAAAGCAATGGCTGACCGAAATGGTTTATATAAACTTGGAGGAAACGTCCAGGTAGATGAGTTCTTTTTAGGTGGTGAGAGCCATGGCGAAGGCAGAAGAGGAAAGGGAACAAAACAAACCAATGTCCTAATTGGAGTGTCGATTAGCAATGGTGCTCCTACTCATTGCTTCATGGAAGTAATCAAAGATACCACTGCTAAATCATTCAAAGATGTTTTTGTGAGACGTTTAGATTCCGATACCAAGCTGATAAGTGATGGTAACCCAAGTTACGGGGTATGTGCTCGAGACCTTGGACTAGCGCATTCGATCACTCTATCCAAAGACGAACAAGCACATGTAACATTCAAATGGCTCAACATCCTGATAGGGAACTGCAAGAAATTTATCGACGGAACATACCACGGACGTGAGGAACATAAGCAACTTTACCTCGAGGAATTCGCATACCGATTCAACCGAAGGCACTTTGAAATGTCCTTGGTAGAGCGACTTCTCAATACATGTGTGTTTGCGTCTCCACATCCGCTACTCCGCGAATCTGATTCCAAAATGGCTCTTGCTTACGAAACTTGATAAGTATGTTGTTTTATACGGTTCGGAATCCAATCTGGACCTCTCCAGGCGTGGGGTTGATTGGCTCGCCGGGCTCGCTGAATAACCAGAAATAATCCCAGCCAAGCGATATCAACGGGTAATTGCGATAGTTGAGCGACTTGGACTGGGTTTCCCACGGTAATGGCGGCTGAATTAGGGGAAGTTTGTCAAAAAACCTCTTCGGCACCAAGTGCTGACTGAACCCTGTCGCTTAGTTGTATTGTGGTCGAGAGGTGTCGGGGATTTCCTTGCAGGTGGTCTTGCGGATTATTTGCTTAAACCCCTAACAGCGTTAATCAGTTTGATGAGTTCGAGATTTTGATTTTCTTTGAGATGTCCTATTCCAAAATCTACGTCATGAATTGCTTTTGTTGCTTCTTGCGCCAATTTCGTTCCAAGATCTGTAATGCGGGCTAGCGTCGTTCGCCTGTCGGTAGGGTGAGATATTCGCTCTACCAGTCCATCACTTGTAAGCTTGTCAATGATATTGGTGACAGATGTTGGGTGGATCATGAGGCGCTGTCCTAATTTGCTTAGCGGAAGTTCCCCTTTCTTGGTGAAAGAGAGAAGCATCAACGCCTCGTACCTAGCAAAGGTGAGTCCATAGGGCTTTAGGGAGTCGTCGGCAGCCTTCAGTATCAGCTGCTGGGCTCTCATGATTGAAGTTGCTGCAGCCATGTAGGTAGAATGTTCGGGCCATCGTTTGTCCCAATTAGCCTTAGCCTCGGCGATCGGATCGAAGTCATCGTCCATGTGTATTCAGATTCACTTTCAGTTGCATGGAACCTCCATCATTTTAAGCTACACATTACGGCGGTAGATCCCGCCAACTTCAAAGAGCGCATTTGTGATTTGACCCAAGGTAGCTACTCGAGTCGTCTTCATCAGCTCCCCAAAGATATTCCCGTGTTCCAATGCTACGGCTTGGAGCCGCTCTAGAGCTAATTCTGCTTCGGATTTGTTTTTTTCTTTGAATTGGGCGACTCTTTGAACTTGTCCCATCTTTTCTTCCTCGGTAGCACGGGCTAGCTTGAGTTCAATCTGTGGTTGATTGGAGTCTTCAGGAGCTAAAAAGGTATTGACCCCGATGATTGGTAGCTCACCTGAGTGCTTTCGCTCCTCGTAATACATTGAGTCGTCTTGGATTTTGCTTCGTTGGTAGCCCATTTCCATGGCACCTAGCACGCCACCGCGTTCCGAGATCCGCTCTAATTCCTTGAGGACTGCCTCCTCTACAAGATCAGTCAATTCGTCGATGACAAAGCTTCCCTGCAGCGGATTTTCATTCATTGTCAGCCCCCACTCTCGATTGATGATCATCTGAATAGCTAGGGCACGCCGTACGGATTCATCGGTTGGCGTCGTAATCGCTTCGTCGTAGGCATTTGTATGGAGCGAGTTGGCGTTATCGTAGATTGCACAAAGTGCTTGAAGCGTCGTTCTAATGTCGTTGAATGAGATCTCTTGGGCGTGAAGAGATCGACCTGACGTTTGAATATGATATTTGAGGCGTTGTGAACGGTCGTTGCCGCCGTAGATGTTCTTGATCGCTATCGCCCAAATTCGCCTGGCTACCCTACCAATGACGTTGTACTCAGGGTCCATTCCATTGGAGAAGAAGAATGAGAGGTTGGGAGCGAATGCATCTATGTTCATACCACGCGCAAGGTATGCCTCCACGTAAGTGAAGGCGTTAGCAAGGGTAAAAGCTAACTGCGTTATGGGGTTGGCACCTGCTTCAGCGATGTGATATCCAGATATAGAGACTGAGTAGAAGTTGGACACGGCGTTCTCAACGAAGAACTCTTGTATATCACCCATTACCTTGAGCGAGAATTCTGTTGAAAAAATGCAGGTATTTTGGCCTTGGTCTTCCTTTAGGATATCGGCTTGAACTGTTCCTCGTACTGTCGATAGAACATGCGCTTCGATCTCGCTTTGTTCCGCGGTGGTTGGTTTTCGTCCCAGATTTGCTTCAAAGATCTCTAACTGCTGATCGATTGCCGTATTGAAGAACATGGCAAGGATTGTTGGGGCGGGGCCATTGATGGTCATCGAGACTGAGGTCTTGGGGTCGCAGAGGTCGAAGCCGCTATAGAGGACTTTCATATCGTCAAGGGTTGCTATTGACACTCCAGAGGTGCCAATTTTGCCATAGATGTCTGGGGGCAGATCTGGGTCACGGCCATAGAGGGTGACAGAGTCGAAGGCGGTTGAGAGACGAGTTGCACTTTGCCCCTTTGCCAAGAGGTGAAAGCGGCGGTTTGTTCGAAAGGCGTCACCTTCTCCTGCAAACATTCTGGCTGGGTCTTCATTGCGACGACGATAGGCAAATACTCCCGCTACATAAGG
Organism: Acidithrix ferrooxidans; assembly: GCF_000949295.1. Lineage (GTDB taxonomy): Bacteria > Actinomycetota > Acidimicrobiia > Acidimicrobiales > Acidimicrobiaceae > Acidithrix > Acidithrix ferrooxidans. Next base: position 7,220 of record NZ_JXYS01000040.1, on the reverse strand, counting down.
AAAGTGGCCAGGGAGATTTTCGCTCTTGACAAAGCGATAGATATCAGCCTTTGAGCTATATCGGGGAAAGCTGATAGCAGGAATTTCATTGCCGGATAGCGAAATCCTGTTGTAGCTTTCACTATGGTTCTTGGCTAAAATTTGCTCTTTGGTCTCTTGATAATGCTTTACGACTTGAAGTTCGTTTTGGCCGATCGCATCTTCCAGCGACGATATCTCGTTAGCGAGTTGGGGGATTTCAAGTAGCGTTTGTGTATATTGAAGTGCTTCTAGTTTCCTGATCAGTTCGGCAGTTTTGAGGGTGAATTGGTGATATCCACGAATTGTCGTAGCTACATCAAAGAGGTAACGAACACGATCGTTTGGAATTATCTGTCGCTCGTGGGTTGAATGACGGGTTTGGGTCCCCTTGATCTGTGTTCCAACTAGATCGCTTCTTCTTTGTGCAATGAGACTTGAAATGTATTTATAGAGGGCGGTTGTGCCGTCGTCGTTAAACCTTGATGCAATCGTGCCAAAGACCGGGGCGTCGTTAACCTTTAGGCCACTTGAAAAGTGCTCTCTAACCCACTGACGTGCGACTAGGCGAAGTGCATCTTCGCCACCGCGGCGATCAAATTTGTTGATGGCGATGACATCTGCGAAGTCGATCATGTCGATCTTTTCGAGTTGGGATGCAGCTCCGAACTCGGGTGTCATTACATAGAGTGAAAGATCCGCAATCGCAGTTATTGCAGTGTCTCCTTGTCCGATTCCAGGGGTCTCTACGATAATTACGTCGAAGCCTCCCGCTTGGAGTACTTCGAGTATCTGCGCGGTGTAACTTGGAATTTCACTAGAAGCACCGCGGGTTGCAATTGACCTAAAGAAGATATTTGGGGAATCGATCGCATTCATCCGGATACGATCTCCAAGCAGAGCGCCACCACCACGGCGCCTCGTTGGATCGATAGCAAGCACTGCGATTGAGATCTTGTCCGAGTGATCAATTCTAAGGCGACGAATAAGTTCATCGGTGAGTGATGACTTACCGGCACCTCCAGTTCCGGTTATTCCAAGGATGACGCCTTTGTGCCCGGCGCTGGCGTATTGGCTGATCGCGTTTTTGGATGATTCATCAAGAGTCCCATCTTCGATATTTGTTATAGCCCTAGCGATCGCCCTGGGGTCGCGAAGTGGAATTCGTGCGACATTATCAGCGGTTATGAGAGGAATTCGGTGATCGGCAGCTTTTATCAGCAGGTTGATCATCTTTACTAAGCCTAATTTTTGTCCATCTTCTGGTGAGAATATCTTTGCTACCCCATATTGCTCCAGTTCGGCGATTTCATGAGGGACGATAACGCCACCTCCACCACCAAAGACCTTGATGTCGGAGCCCTCTTCCTTGAGACGATCTACAAGATATTTGAAAAACTCTACGTGTCCGCCCTGGTATGAGCTAAGGGCGATGCCTTGAACGTCCTCTTCGATAGCAGTCTCGACTATCTCCTTGACTGAACGATTGTGACCTAGATGAATGACCTCGGCGCCCTGGGACATCAAAAGTCTGCGCATTATGTTTATCGAAGCATCGTGGCCATCAAAGAGTGAAGCGGCAGTTACGAACCTTATTGGACCATCTGGGAGATGTAGGTCATTCATATTCATATGATATAAGATAGTCGGACTTCCTACTATTTGCAAGTCAAACGAGTCAACAGTCGAGTTAACTATTTAATTGACTCTGTTAAGTTATTCGATAAGTGAACTCGGACCTGTAGGTCGCTCTTTTTGATGAAGGTGAAGGTTTATTCCTTGCAGTCGTTTCGATTTGGCGGCGCAGATAGAAATCAGTTTTGGGTCTGCATTGATCCAAGCTGAGGCCTGTCGTTTCAATGTGGCGTATTCAGGGTAGAACAGATCTCTTTCTGATAGGTAAAAGTTGCCTCGATCAGTTCGGAATCAACTCAAAATAGAACTCAATAAGCGCGGTTAACTGTTGCAATGCGAACCTTATAGGCCTGATACCACCTTTGCCTTCCTATCTGCTGCACCGCCTCATGTTCCATCACATGCTTCCACCTTTGTGCACAATCTTCGTCGCGCCAATATGAAACCGTAATACCAAGGTCGTCGCGAGCACTTTCAATCCCTAAATATCCATCTTGGATTTTGGCTAGGTGTTCCATTTCCTTGGCAGCCTCCATGTAGCCTTCGGTGTCCCGAGAGAGAATCGAGGTAAATATCACAGCGGTATATGGTGGTTGGGGAGTTTGAGCAAACATGGATGCGATTTTAGAGCCGCTAAGGCTTTAACGCTGGCAAGGATCACGAGATCTTTTTTATGAAGTCATCCGGGGAGTGGAAGTCATCTTGGTGGTGCTAGCGAGGTTGTATCGGAGTGGAATATTATAGATTAAGCAGCCATGGAGGGAATCTTTGGAGATAGATTTAAAACCCATCGTTTAGATCTCGCTTGGGCTGGGTGGTAATCGTTTGATCGTCGTCGAAGATGACACCAGATTACAAGATTACATAGGAGTGAGGCCTCTGTTATACCCTGTTCAACAATGGAAGACGGAACTCCTTGCCATTAGCCAATGAAGTTGTCCTACTGCTCTTATCTCTTCTCCAGATGGTACAAAACAAGGAGATACCCCAGCTAGTTGTGTGGTCGGGTTGGCCTTTTCTGTCGCTTTTTTCTAGTAGAGGTTGCCTTATTCAGACAAGCTCGGCCCGTTAGAACCTCTCATCTATAAATGGTAATTTGCCTAGACGTTTGAAGCCATTATTACCCAAGAAAGAGTGTTTGATTGCCTTGGTGAATCTCGTTTAGCTATTGACTAGCTTTTAGGACAACTTCACCAAACCTGGCATTAATCTAGGATCATGAACCGGATAGCCTCAAAATGGGACGGTTTTCTATTGCCGCAGAGCGAGCGTTTTTCGATGGGGTAGCTGAGAAAACTTAGGATGCCCCAGCCTTGACAACTCCAGCCTTTACAAAAGGTCTTCTTTGGGTGAAGTGCACCAAGAGGCTCGCGAACGTATCTGATCACAGAAATGAATCAATGTAGATCTGGCTCCATAAAGATGAAATCGAAGGATTAGGTTTGTCGAACCTACGCATGGGCAGCAATAATAGACTACTAACTTCAGGTGTCAGGAGCTACGCCAATATAGAGCTGAACAGGGTAGCAGTGATTTTGTGGCTCAATTGAAATTCACCAGGGCACGGTCACCCTTTCTTGCGCGTAGAGTTGCATATTTAGTAAATTGCAATTTGTAAAATTGGATTTTTCCGTTCCGAAATGCATTGTGTCAGAGATGCGACGATTGCTGCTTTGAATCAACTTTCGATTCGCCGGTTGGAGCTGGAGCTTCCGTGGGCTGAATTTAGATATGAAATTTGATTGACGCAGTCAAACAATGTCGAAGAAGTAACCCTGGCTAGGATTATCTTGGTAGTTGGTGTTGGATGTGGCTCTTTGACCTTGCAAGTACAGGGACTATTGGCTAGTTGTATCTAGCATTTGTGTGTCATGGCTTTCTGGCGCGGATATAAGATCTCGAGGCCATTTGAGAATAGGGGTAGACGTGCTGGGTGAAGATGAGATGATTGCCGCCAATAGAGGTTATTGGGAGGCGGTGGTTGAGTCGCACTTTGACTCTGACTTTTACGAGGTCGACAAGTGGCTCTCGACTGGTCTTTCAATGCGAGAGCGAGAAGAAGATCTTCTTGGGGATCTAACCGATAAAGACGTTGTGCATTTGCAATGCCACTTCGGGAAGGACTCTTTGTCGATCGCTGCAGCAGGCGCGAGGGTGATCGGAATCGACTATTCGCAGACTGCAATTGAAAAGGCGAGAGAGTTAGCTCGTAGAGTTGGCCTTTTTGAGCGATGCAGCTTTGAAATATGTTCAGTTGAAGAGGTTGCAGTAACCTTTGTTAAAGATTTGGCTGATCTTGTCTATGTGAGCTTAGGTGCTATCTGCTGGATAGCAAAGATTGATTCTTGGGCTAAGGCTGTCGATCATCTTCTAAGGCAGGGCGGAGTGCTCTTTATGCATGAGGTCCACCCTTTGGCGCAAATGGTTGAGCGGGTGGATGGAAATTGGTCCCTCTCGGGTGACTACTTCGAGAAGGATTCACCAATGATAGACGAGTCCGAAGGAAGCTATGTGGATGGTTCAGATGATCTAGGCACATTTAAAACCTACATCTGGAATCATTCCATCGGCGAGATAGTCACGGCGCTAACGTCTCGGGGCTTTGTTATCACGCATCTTGAAGAACATTCTTGGACCTCGTTTTTGAATGCTGAAGGAATGACCAAGAGCACAAATGAACACTTCGTCCAACCCGATGGCTGGGTCCAATTGCCTTTGAGCTTTACCCTTATGGCTACGAAGCGCTAGCGCTCGAGCAAATTTATTCTATATTCCTGGGCTGGTGCTCGGAGTGGAATTTGTTGGCGAGCTAAGGCCAAATCTTCCACATGTTTTTCATCTAAGTAGTAGTTGGCTCTAGGAAGTTAGGATCTATCTCTTAGTTGAGATGCGGTGCAGGGAGTGGTTTTGAAGAAGTTATTTTCGGGTGTATCTAAGTTGGAAAAGATAGGTGAGGGTCATTATGGTGCGATCGTAGATGAGGATTTCACCATCGCTGGTAAGCCAAATGGCGGTTACCTCTTGGCTTTGGTCGACCGAGCAATCCTTAGCGAGACAAGCTTTGGCGATGTCTTATCCTCAAACTGCACATATCTGATATCTCCTGATCCAGGGCCCGTCGAGATAGATGTTACTTTATATCGCAGCGGGCGCAACTTTGCTCAACTCGGTGGGCAAATGACTCAAGGGGGCCAACTTTGTCTTGTGGTGACAACAGTTGTCACCACTTTTGATCCATTGGCAAAGCCTTATTGGGAGCGAGATGAGCAATTCCAATCGGTTACTCCATGGGATCAGTGTCTTAGCATTCCAGTTCAATCCCCTGGAGGTTTCAAAGCTGCGATTATGGAACAGGTTGATATTCGACTTGATCCCAACGTCAAGATATATAGCGAAAACTTTCCATCGGGCAGTGGCGAGTTACGGGGATGGTTGAGACTTCCAGAGGGTGAAGACTTTGACTCGGTTTCGCTTCAGTATGCCCTGGACTCTTTTCCGCCAGCAACCTTTGAGATCGAACGGTCTGGCTGGGTGCCGACACTAGCGCTAAATACCTACGTTCGTACGAGGCCAGCACCTGGGTCGCTGTGGATAATGCAGCGTGCCAACCTAATTCAGGGTCAATTGGTCGACGAAAGATGTTACGCATGGGACTCTAGTGGGGCATTAGTTGGCCAAGCTACTCAAATAGCAGGAGTTCGCCTGGGCGAGTACGCTATCGGATAAATGGAAAGTTCTTAGTGGCATATAGCCTTCTATCTCCTTTTGTGAGAGCACACTCGTTTCCATCGAGTGCCGCAACTGCATCAAAGATCTCTAAGCCTGCGATGAAGACAGCAGTGGCTAGTCCATCGGCGATTGTGAGAGATGGTCCAACAACGGTTGCAGATAGGTTGTCAATCTTCCTGTAAGGTAAGCGGTGAGTTTCAGGACAGTTGTTGCATTTGCCTACTTTTAGATCCATTGACTCTAGAGTATGGCAGTTTGTTCCAACTTGCTTTGCAAGCCAGAAAGACCATACCCTAGGTGTCTTTTGAGGGTAATCTTCCAGGAATTTAAAGCTCAAAAGACCTCGAAATCATCTTTTGGGCAGATGTCTGGCAAAAAATAAATGGTTAGCGTTACCACCAGTGTTCTATGACTACGGATGTGGTTGCCATGGAATGATTTATAGCAGAACCAATCGATCAAGGGCTTATCCACGATAGGCGAACTCGCTTTATGAGCCATATAGACGAACGCTATCAGCATGATAGCCAATAACGAGGGGGGGATGTTCACAGTGGGTAGTAAAAGAATATCAGGAAGGATCGGAGTTGGATTGGGGCATTGGCGTTATCGACTGTGGCGGTCGGAATGACTGGGTCTGCCGCATGGGCGACTACAGCGAGTCAAACCGAGCACATGAGACCTCTCTATTAGATCTATCCGACTTACCAGGTCCAAAAGACCTTTCAGGGATATCACTCAGGCGACTGGGTGCAATGTGGTTTCGCGACCGCAAGACCTAACGTTGCGCAGCAACAATGCAACTACGCGGTAACGGTCTCGGCGCAAATCGGCGGTTCCATAAACATATCAGTCTCCGACATCAGCAGTGCGGTAGGCTTCAACATCAACAATAGCCAAACCGAAGGCTACTCCTACAAAGTTACTGTCCCTCCTGGCGAGTGGGGCGTCACTGCAATGGGATCCGAATACGCACAAGTATTACACAGTGATAAAGCGCGCCCAGTGCAATGTATCCACAGGCATCTGTAGCTGGATGTATTCGGACGACACGGTTCAGGATCACATCGCGCCCACAGCCACCCTAGGTGTCAAGGGAGTTGGCATCTATTCGAATAGAATACCAACCATGCAGGGCGAGAACTTTGATCGAACACGATGAAGGCTTATCCCAAGGATCAAAAAGAAGCTGTTGTCAAGAGGCTGAGGGAGCTGTTGTCAGATCCCAATGCACCCAGAGGTGCAATCGCCGATTTGGCTAAACAAGTCCAGATACCAAAGACAACTATCTACATCTGGAATCGTGAATTAAAGGACCAGATAGATCGCCAAGATCCAACTAAGCGAACTCCAGCCAGTTTATGGAGTTCAGAGGCTAAGTTCCAAGCCGTGCTCGCAACTGCAACAATGTCTGAGTTGCAACTTGGAGAATACCTTCGCACAAAGGGAATCTTAAAAGAAGAGCTAAATGACTGGCGTATTACCTGTTCAAAGGCGAATGACAAGACTGGTGAAGCGGTATCCAAATACAGATCTGCACTAGCAAGTGAGAAGGTCAGATCAAAGAAGTTCGAGTCAGAGCTAAATAGAAAAGAAAAGGCACTCGCAGAAACTTACACATTGCTGGAGTTGCTAAGGAAAAGCCCAGGCGACCTGTCGGGGACAAAGAGGTCGAATGACCTCCCCTTCAGATCCCCTACTTGTAAGTAGAACTTATTGAGGAAGCTCATAACGGCGGAGCTAGGCTTAGACTAGCGGTCAAGGAACTTGGACTGTCACTACGTAGCTTTCAGAGATGGAAAGCTGAAGGTGACAACACCCACGACAAACGCCCCTTT